>QGUZ01000162.1 GCA_003242605.1 Actinomycetota bacterium | reverse complement strand
TCAGCGCGGCGAGCCGGTACTGGCCGTCCACGCCGATGTTGAACAGGTTCATCCGGAACCCGATCGCCACCGCGACCGCGGACAGGTAGAAGGTGGTGGCCTGGTTGATGGTGAGCACGAGCGTGCGCGGCCGCACGCCGTACTCGACCATGAGCAGCAGGGTGTCCACCGGCGGGTTGCCGGTGACGATCAGCACGATCGAGGTGACCAGCGCCGCGAACACGATCGCGAGCACGGGCGCGACGATCGCGAGCACCCCGTTGAGCGGGACCCGCCCGAGCAGGCGGTCGACGAAGCCGGTCACGCCACCTCCTGAGCACCCGTCATCGCGCACCCGAGCTCGTCCGGGGTGACCCGGGACGGGTCGAACTCGGCGACCAGCCGCCCGCGCAGGATCACCTTGAGCGTGTCGGAGAGGCCGATGAGCTCGTCGAGGTCGGCGGAGATGAGCAGTACGGCGAGCCCTTCGGCGCGGGCCCGGCGCAGGTGGTCCCAGATCGCCGCCTGGGCGCCGACGTCCACGCCGCGGGTCGGGTGGGCGGCGATGAGCACCACCGGCTCGCCGCTCATCTCCCGGCCGACGATGAGTTTCTGCTGGTTGCCGCCGGAGAGCGCGGACGCGGCCACGTCGATGCCCGGGGTGCGCACGTCGTACTGCTCGACGATGCGCTGGGTGTCGCGGCGCGCCCCGGCCCGGTCGATCCACGGGCCCTTGGCGTTCGGGCGGCGGGTCTGATGCCCGAGGATCCGGTTCTCCCACAGCGGCGCGTCGAGCAGCAGGCCGTGCCGGTGCCGGTCCTCGGGGATGTAGGCGATGCCGCGCTCGCGGCGGCGCAGCGTGGGCCAGTGCGTGATGTCCTCGCCGAGCAGCCGGATGGTGCCGGAGTCGATCGGGCGCATGCCCATGATCGCCTCGACCAGTTCGGCCTGCCCGTTGCCCTCCACGCCCGCGATGCCGACCACCTCGCCCTTGCGGATGCGCAGGTCGATGCCGTCGAGCAGCGGCCTGCCGTCCTTCGACAGGGACAGCCCGGACACCTCCAGGGCCACCTCGTCGGTGACCGTGGACTCGCCGGTCTCCGGGCTGGGCAGCTCGCTGCCGACCATGAGCTCGGCGAGCCGGCGGGCGGTGACCTCCTTCGGCGAGACGTTCGCCACGGTCTCGCCGCGCCGGATCACGGTGATCGCGTCGGCGACGGAGAGCACCTCGTCGAGCTTGTGCGAGATGAAGATGATGGTCAGGCCCTGCTCGACGAGCGAGCGCAGGTTGCGGAAGAGCTCCTCCACCTCCTGCGGCACGAGCACCGCGGTGGGCTCGTCGAGGATGAGGATGCGCGCGCCCCGGTAGAGGACCTTGAGGATCTCCACGCGCTGCCGCTCGCCGACCCCGATGTCCTCGACGAGCGCGTCGGGGTCGACGCCGAGGCCGTACCTCTCGGAGATCTCGTTGATCCGGCGGCGGGCCGCGGCGAAGTCGATGCCGAACATCCGCCGCGGCTCGCTGCCGAGGATCACGTTCTCCAGCACGGTCAGGTTGTCGGCGAGCATGAAGTGCTGGTGCACCATGCCGATCCCGGCCGCGATCGCGTCGGCGGGGGAGTGGAAGACGACCTTCTCGCCGTTGACCCTGATCTCGCCCTCGTCGGGGCGCAGCATGCCGTAGAGGATCTTCATCAGCGTCGACTTGCCGGCCCCGTTCTCGCCGACGACGGCGTGCACGTGGCCGGTGGCGACGCTGAGCTCGATGTTCTTGTTGGCGACCACTCCGGGGAATCGCTTGGTGATTCCCCGGAGTTCGACGGCGGGCTTCACGTCAGGAGAGCTTGTCGGGAACGGTGATCTCGCCGTTGATGATCTTCTGCTTGAGCTCGTCGAGCTTGGCGGTGATGTCGTCGATCTTGCCGCCGGTGGTGGAGTAGTCGACGCCGCCCGCCTTCAGGTCGTAGACCTTCGGGCCGGCCTGCACCGAGCCGTCGTTCACGCTCTTGATGAAGTCGAAGACGGCGACGTCCACCTTCTTGATCATCGAGGTGATGATCACGTCCCGGACGCCCGGGTCGGCGGTCTTCGCCTGGTCGGAGTCGACGCCGATCGCCATCGCGTTCGCGGCCTTGGCGGCCTCGAACACGCCGCCGCCGGAGCCGCCCGCGGCCTGGTAGATGATGTCCGCGCCGGCGTCGTACATGCCCTCGGCGGTGGTCTTGCCCTTCGCCGGGTCGTTGAAGCCGTTGAAGTCCGGCGGGTCGGTGAGGTAGTCGGACTGGATCTTGATGTCCGGCTTGACCGACTTGGCGCCCGCCTCGTAGCCGGCCTGGAACTTCTCGATCAGCGGGGTGCGCACCCCGCCGATGAAGCCGATGTTGTTCTTCTCGCTCTTCAGCGCCGCGGCCGCGCCGACCAGGAAGGAGCCCTCGTGCTCGGCGAACAGCAGGTTGGTGATGTTCTCGCCCTCGACGGCGTCGTCGACGATGGCGAACTTGACGTCGGGGAACTCCTTGGCGACCTTGCCGAGCGGGCCGGAGTACGCGAAGCCGACCGCGATGATCGGGTTGAAGCCGCTGCTGGCGAGCAGCCGCAGCCGCTCCTCCTTCTGCGCGTCGGTCTCGCCCGGGGCCGCCGACAGCTCGCGCGCCTCGGCGAGGTTCAGCTCCGCCTTCGCCCGGTCGAGGCCGGCCGCCGCCGCGTCGTTGAACGACTGGTCACCGCGGCCGCCCACGTCGTAGGCGAGGCCCACCTTCAGGTTCGAACCCTCGGATGCGCCGCTCGAAGCGGCCGATCCGCTGCTCTCCTCGCCTCCGCCACAGGCGGCGGCCCCCATGGTGACGAGGGCACCCGCGAGTACGGCGGCGCCCAGTCTGCGAACTCGATCGCGGAGCAAGGTGGACTCCCTCAGTGCCGAACCAACATCGCCCAGCGCAAATTACGCAGGGCGACCCTTCACGGAAGATAGTTCTCCGCACTTCGGCTGCCAAAGTGGAGCACAGCTCCGCAACAGGTCCGTTATGCAGCACACGCCACCCTGTGACCACCGGAACCCGCCGACGCGGTACCGGGTGGCGCGGGCGGCCGACCGCCCGGCGGGCGGGGCCGCGCACGCCCGGCGCGTGAGGCAAATCACACGGCGGAACGCGCGGCCGGACACGGCCGCCGGGCGGGTGCGTCAAGCGGTACGGCGGGGCCGCGCGGGCCGCGGGCGGCCCGGATGGTCCGAACGGTCAGGCGACGACGGCCTCGGCGGCGGCCTCCTCGCCGACCGGGCGGCCGCCCTCCCACAGCGCGGTGAGCGCGGTGGCCGCGAGCGTGCGCACGCCGACCGCGATGCAGCGCTCGTCGACGTCGAAGGTGCCCTGGTGGATGTCGAGCTCGCGGTCGTCGCCGGGGGTGCGGGTGCCGAGGCGGGCCATCGCGCCGGGGATCGACTCGAGGTACCAGCCGAAGTCCTCGCCGCCGAGGGACTGCGGGGTCGGCATCGCGGCCTCCGGGCCGAGCACCTGCTCCACGGCGTCGCGCATCATCTGCACGCTGGTCTCCTCGTTGATCGTGGGCGGCACGCCGCGCACGTAGCCGAGGTCGGCCTCCACGCCGTAGGCGCTCGCCACCGACTCGAGCAGCGCTTTGAACAGGTCGGGCGCGTCGTGCCAGGCCTGCTCGTCGAGGCAGCGCACGGTGCCCTCGGCGAGGCCGTCGTCGGGGATGGCGTTCGCCACCGAGCCGGCCTGCACCCGGCCCCAGACGAGGGAGAGCGAGGAGCGCGGGTCCACCCGGCGGGACAGCGCCGCGGGCAGCTCGGTCACGATCTTGGCGAGCGCGTAGACGAGGTCGGCGGTGAGGTGCGGGCGGGCGGTGTGGCCGCCGGGGCCGCTGAGCCGTACCGTCACCTTGTCGCAGGCGGCGGTGATCGCGCCCACCCGCATGCCGATCTGGCCGACGTCGAGCCGCGGGTCGCAGTGCAGGGCGAAGATGCGGTCGACGCCGCTGATGCCGCCCGCCTCCATCACCTTCAGCGCGCCGCCGGGCACCTCCTCGGCGGGCTGGAACACCAGGCGGACCCGGCCGGGCAGCAGCCCGGCCTCGGCCTGCTGGGCGAGGAAGAGCCCGGCGCCGAGCACCACGGTGGTGTGCACGTCGTGGCCGCAGGCGTGGCAGACGCCCTGCACGGTGGAACGGTAGGGGACGTCCTTCTCGTCCATGAGGGGAAGCGCGTCGAGGTCGGCGCGGAGCGCGACCGTCGGCCCGTCGCCCTTGCCGATGTCGCAGATGAGGCCGGTGCCGCGGGGGAGCCGCGCCGGTTCCAGGCCGGCGCGGATCAGCCGGTCCATGACGCGCTGGGTGGTGCGGTGCTCGGCGAACCCCAGCTCGGGATGCGCGTGCAGGTCGCGGCGGAAGGCGATGAGCTCGTCCTCCCGCTCGCTCAGGAACGCGTCAAGTTCCCCCCGTAGTTCACGTCCCCGCATGATCCACCGTTCCATCCACCATATGTTGTCGTGACGTCACAAACCGGTTCTCGGCGAGCTCGATCATCGTGGCGTCGACCACGTCCTCGAGCGTGCCGCCCTCCGCTATCACTGCCCGCTGTCGCTCGGCCGACCCGCCGTGTTCCAAGACCTCGCTCATCACGGCGAGCTCCTCGGCGCAGCCCAGCCGGTCCGCGATCGGCTCGAGCTCCCGGTGCAGCTCGTAGAGCACGTCGCGCAGGGGCGTGGTGCGGCCGCGGTCGTCGGTCACGATCACGGCGTCCATGCCGTAGCGGGTGGCGCGCCACTTGTTGTCCCGCACCACCCACGCCGGTGGGCGCGGCAGCGTGTACCCGCGGTCGAGCTGCTGGTCGAACTGGTGGACCAGGCACTGCGACAGCGCGGTCACCATCCCGACCTCGCGGAGGGTCGGGATGCCGTCGAACATGCGAATCTCGATCGTGCCGAGGTCGGGGTGTGGCCGGACATCCCACCACACCTCCTTGATGCTTTTAATGGTCCCGGCACGCATAAGCGTTTCCATGTACTCCTCGAACTCCGCCCAGTCGGCCAGCAGGTGGGGTGGACCGGCCGTGGGCAGGGCTCCAAAAACGATGGCCCGACTGGAGGCGAGTCCGGTGTCCTGACCGCCCCAGAACGGGCTGGAGGCCGTCAACGCGAGGAAATGCGGCAGGTAGGCCGCGAGCGCGTTGACGATGGGGATGACTTTATCCCGCTCCCGCACCCCCACGTGGACATGTACGCCAAATGTTTGTATGCGCCATGCCAGCCACTGCATCTCCTCCACCAGCTCGGCGTAGCGCTGGATGGGGGCGTAAACGGCCTCACGCCAATCGCTGATGGCGTGCGTCCCCGTGCACGCGAGCCCGGTGCCCCGCGGTTCGACGACCTGGCGGATACGTTCGATGGTACCGCTAAGATCCTGCAGCACCTCCGCTACCGTGTGGCAGACCTCGGTAACGATCTCGATTTGCGATTGCATCAGTTCGTGCATCGCCTTGGGCCGCGGGGCCTCGCTCAGGTCACGGAGCTCGGCGAGCACCTCTGCGGCGTCCTGCCGGAGCCGGCGGGTACGCCGGTCCACGAGCTGCAGCTCCCATTCGACGCCCAGGCTGGTGCCACGCGAGGGCGTGAACTCGATCCCCACCATCGACCTCCAGGTCCGGTGATCTTTCTAACGATCGCGCAACCGCCTGCGGCCGCCATGACTTCCGGTCACCACCAAACCGGTCGAAACAGCGGCACAAGTGCATGGTGAACCGCAAACAGGCAGGTTTCTAGATCGCGTCCGGGTTGTGGACGCCGGCCGGACCCGTCACTCTGGTGGGGATTTATTCCTTTATGCGTGCTTTGTTCTATTTGTCGCTGCGCCGGAATCGGCGGCTTTGTCACTTTAGTGGATTTTGTTAACTCCCATCCCACCCGTCCCTTCGCACGCCGTCCTCCGGCCCGCGGTGCGCTCAGGCCCGGGCTCCGCCGGACGGGGTCCGCTCGCCGGCGCCGGTCTCCCGGCGGGCGGCGTCCCCGGTGGCCCGCCAGGCGCGCAGGCCGATGACGCCGAGCACCGCGCCGAGGAGCACGTTCACCACGATGAGGATGCCGTGGATGACGTAGAACGAGGTCTCGTGGCCGTCCTGGAGGTTGAAGCCCAGGTTGACCCACTCGATGATCATGAAGGCGGCGAGGCCGATGAGGAACGCCGCTGCACGTCGCGTCATCGCAGCCTGACTCCCTGTCGTTTCCTGAAGGATCTCCGGGGGTGCCTAGGGGCGTCGCCGGGCATCACACCCCCCATCGAGGACGCGAACGCTACGCTGAGGGCGCTATGCGAAAGTTGTGGGGGTGCCGGGGCGTAGGTCCGGTCTCGGTGGTCGTCGCGTGTGCGCTGCTACCGGCGGCTCCGGCACACGCCCTCCAGGCGCCCACCGGCGCACCGGACTCCGGCCGTACGGCCGTGGCCGGAGTCGTGGTCCAGCCTACGGCCCCGCAGGCCCGCCCCTCCGGCGGGCCCGCCGATCCGTCCGCGCAGCCGCGGCCCGTGGTCGGCGGGGAGCGGCTGGCGAGCCGCGGCCTCGTGCTGCCCCGCGGGGTGAAGCCGCCGCCGAAGACCAAGGCCGCCGCGTTCCTCGTCGCCGACGCCGACACCGGCGAGGTGCTCGCCGCCAAGGACCCGCACGGCCGCTACCGCCCGGCGAGCACGCTGAAGATCCTCACCGCGGTCACCCTGCTGCGCGCCGGCATCGACAAGAACATGAAGGTGAAGCCGAGCGCCACCGCGGTCAACCAGGAGGGCAGCGCGGTCGGCCTCAAGCCGCAGCGCATCTACACCGTCGACGACCTCATGCTCGCGCTCATGATGGTCTCCGGCAACGACGCGGCGATGGCGCTCGCCGAGGCGAACGGCGGCCTCGCCGCGACGCTGCGCGCGATGAACGCCGAGGCGCGGCGGCTGCAGGCGTACGACACGGTCGCCAAGACCCCGAGCGGGCTCGATAAGCCGGGGCAGCTCACCTCCGCCTACGACCTCGCGCTGATCAGCCGGGCCGGCCTCGCCTACCCGGACTTCCGCCGCTACATCAGCACCCGGGTCGCCGACTTCCCCGCGCCGCGCGGCAAGACCTACCAGATCGCCAACCACAACCGGCTGCTCGGCCGGTACAAGGGCATGTTCGGCGTGAAGAACGGCTGGACGTCGAAGGCCCGGGCGAGCTTCGTGGGCGCGGCGAAGCGCGACGGCCACACGATCCTCGTTGTGATCATGCGGCACGAGGGCTACTTCTGGGACGAGGTCGCCGCGCTGCTCGACTGGGGGTTCGCGGTGCGCGGCAAGGCCGAGCCGGTCGGCCACCTCGTCGACCCGCTGCCGGAGCCCGCGCTCAGCCCGTCGCCCGGCGCGCCGCAGGCCGCCGCGCCCGCCGCCACCCCGGCCGCCGGGGCCACGGCGAGCCCGGACGGCGCGGCCGCCGAGGCCGGCCCGCGCGCCGCCTCGTCCGAGTCCGCCGAGTCCGGCTCGGCGGGCCTCGTGCCGTACACGGTGGGCGCGGCCCTGCTCGCCGGCCTGCTGTGGATCGTCACCGGCCTGCTGCGCACCGCGACCCGCTCCCGCGGGCGGCGCGCCCGGCGCTGACCGGCGCGGTCAGCCGACGATCGCGGCGAGGTCGTCCCGGATCGCGTCGAGCGCGCGGTCGGCCCGCGCCCGCGCGTCGGCGACCGAGCCCGCGACCGGCACCACGACCTCCATGTAGCACTTGAGCTTCGGCTCGGTGCCGCTCGGCCGGATCACCACGCGCGCGTCCCCAGCGAGCCGGTAGCGCAGCCCGTCGGTCGGCGGCAGCCCGTCGACGCCCGCGGCGAGGTCGTCGATCGACTCGACCACCCGGCCGCCGAGCTCGCGGGGCGGCTCGGCGCGCAGGCTCGCCATCGCCCGGCGGATGCGCTCCAGGTCGGTGACCCGGACCGACAGCTGGGCGGTGGCGTGCACGCCGTACCGCCGGGCCTGGTCGTCGAGGAGGTCGAGCAGGGTGCGGCCGTCCCGCTTCGCCGCGGCGGCGAGCCCGGCGATCACGAGCGCGGCCCCGATGCCGTCCTTGTCCCGCACCGGCAGGCCCGCGTCGGTGCCGACCGTGTAGCCGAGCGCCTCCTCGTAGCCGAACACCAGCCGCTCGCCGGGGCCGCCCGCCCGCGCGATCCACTTGAACCCGGTGAGCGTGACGGCGTGCCGTACCCCGTGGGCCGCGGCGATGCGGCCGAGCAGCGAGGAGGAGACCACCGTGGTCGCCACCACCCGGTCGTCCCCCGAGGTGTGCGCGAGCACGTGCTCGGCGAGCAGCCCGCCGACCTCGTCGCCGGTGAGCATGCGCCACGACCCGTCCGGCGTGGGCACGGCGACCGCGCACCGGTCGGCGTCCGGGTCGTTCGCGATCGCGATGTCCGCGCCGATCTCCGCGGCGAGGTCGAGCAGCCGGTCCATCGCGCCCGGCTCCTCCGGGTTGGGGAAGCCGACGGTGGGGAAGTCCGGGTCGGGCGCGGCCTGCGCCGCCACCACCGCGGGCTCCGGGAAGCCCGCCCGCCGGAACGCCGCGGCGAGCACCTCGCCGCCGACGCCGTGCAGCGGGGTGTAGGCGACCCGCACGTCGCGGGCGTCCCCGATGGGCAGGCCGGTGACCGCCTCCAGGTACGGCGCGACGATCCGGTCGGCGGTGAGCGTCTCCCACTCCGTGCCGAGCGGCAGCCGGTCCACCCGGCCCACCCGGGCGATCGCGTCCGCGATCTCGCGGTCCACCGGCGGCACGATCTGGATGCCGTCGCCCCAGTAGACCTTGTAGCCGTTGTCCCGCGGCGGGTTGTGCGACGCGGTCACCATCACCCCGGCCGCGCAGCCGAGGTGCCGCACCGCGAACGCGAGCACCGGCGTCGGCCAGGGCTTGGCCATCACCGAGGCCCGCAGGCCCGCGCCGGTGAGCACCGCGGCCGTGTCCCGGGCGAACACCTCGGACTTGTGCCGCGCGTCGTAGCCGACCACCACGTGCTTCCCGGGACCGAGCACCTCGGCGAGCGCGGCCGCCGCCCGCATCACCGTCACCCGGTTCATCCGGTTCGGCCCGGCGCCGAGCTCGCCGCGCAGGCCGGCCGTACCGAACCGCAGCTCGGCGCCGAACCGGTCGTCCAGCGGCGCCCCGGCGTCGAGCAGCGCCTGCAGCTCGGCCCGGGTCTCCGGATCGGGGTCCTGGGCGAGCCACTCCCGGGCCCGGGCCACCAGCACGTCATCGGATGCCATCGCGTTCCCTCACGCCATCTCGGATCGCCGGCCCGCGCCGGGCGCGGGCGGGCCGCTACAGCTTGTCGACCAGCCTGGCGAGGAGGGCGCCCATGCGGCTCGCCGTGGCCCGGCCCACGGCGAGCACCTCCTCGTGGTCGAGGGGTTCGCCGACGAGGCCGGCACCCGGGTTGGTGACGAGCGAGATGCCGAGCACCTCGGCCCCGCCCTCCCGGGCGGCGATCGCCTCGAGCACGGTGGACATGCCGACCATGTCGCCGCCGAGCGTGCGCAGCATGCGGATCTCGGCGGGGGTCTCGTACGTCGGGCCGCGCAGCGCCACGTACACGCCCTCGGCGAGGGACGGGTCGGCCTCCCGGGCGAGCTCGCGCAGCCGGGCCGAGTAGACCTCGGTGAGGTCGATGAACTTCGCTCCGGTGACCGGGTTCGCCCCGGTGAGGTTGATGTGGTCGCTGATCAGCACCGGCTCGCCGACCTTCTGCCACTCCGGCCGCAGCCCGCCGGCGGCGTTGGTGAGCACGATCACCCGGGCGCCGGCCGCGATCGCGGTGCGCACGCCGTGCACCACCGGCTCGACCCCGCGCCCCTCGTACAGGTGGGTGCGGCCAAGGAAGATCAGCACGTTCCGGCCGGCGGCGGTGCGGACCACGCGCACCCGGCCGGCGTGTCCCTCCACCGCGGGCGGGGCGAAGCCCGGCAGCTCGGTCACCGGGAACTCGGCGACCGGCTCACCGATCGCGTCCGCCGCGGGGCTCCAGCCGGAGCCCATCACCAGCGCGATCTCGACCGAGGCGAGGTCCACCCGGGACAGCAGCGCGGCGGCGGCCTCGGCCGCGCGCGCGAAGGGGTCCGGCGCGGCGGCCCCGGTGGGGGAGGACCCGTGAGAGGAGGACATGATCAGTCTCCAAGCGATTTACAGGGGCGGTTGCGCAGGTCGCGCACGTAGTCGTCGGGCGCTCCCGCCTTCTCCGCGGCATCGGCGAGGATGCCGAGGTAGTGCGCGGAGGGCAGACCGCCCTCGTAGTCGTCAAGGACGTAGAACCACGCGACGACGTCGCCGTCGAGCGTGGCGACGGGGAGCCGGATCTTGCGGTAGAGGCCGAGCGCGGCCCCCTCCCACTGGTCGAGCAACGGTTCGTCCCACTCCGGGACGTCGTAGAGCACGACGAAGACCTGGCTGCCCGGATCCTCGACGATGGTGGCGAGCGCGCCCGCCCAGCCTTTGTCCTCGCCTCCGAACGTCAGCCGCCAGCCCTGCAGCCAGCCGGTGCCGCGCATCGGCGAGTGCGGGGCGCGCTGGGCCATCTGCTTGGGATCCATGTTGCTGCCGTAGGCGGCGTAGACAGGCACGGCATCCCAGGGTAATCCAAGATCGCAATCGGCCCGGGGCGTGCGGGCCGGCATGCTCCGGGGCCTGGTCGGCCCGGTCACCCCGATACGGGAGAATGGGATTTGTGACGAGGATCGTGATCATTGGCGGCGGACCAGGAGGATACGAGGCGGCGCTGGTGGCGGCGCAGCTCGGCGCGGAGGTCACCGTGGTCGAGCGCAACGGGCCGGGAGGCTCCTGCGTGCTGACCGACTGCGTCCCGTCCAAGACGCTGATCGCCACCTCGGTGCGGAAGCAGGCGCTGCTCGACGCGGCGTCGCTGGGCGTGCGCTTCGACGGCGCCCCCGACGGCGGCACCGGCGTGCGGGTGGACCTGCCGCAGGTGAACCGGCGGGTCAAGGAGCTCGCCCGGGCGCAGTCGAACGACATCGCCAACCGCCTCGCCGCCGAGGGCGTCGACGTCCTCGGGGGCGAGGGGCGGCTCGTCGCCCCCCCGCGGGTCCGCGTGGGGAACCGGGCCATCCCCGCCGGCGGCGGGGTCA
>QGUZ01000476.1 GCA_003242605.1 Actinomycetota bacterium | reverse complement strand
AGCAGGTGGTGCCGGTGAGCGGCACCCGCGAGGCCGAGATGGCGAAGCTGCTGGAGAACACCTACCGGCACGTGAACATCGCCCTCGTCAACGAGATGGCGATCTTCTGCGACGAGCTCGGCATCGATCTGTGGGAGGCGATCGAGGCCGCCTCGACCAAGCCGTTCGGGTTCCAGAAGTTCCTGCCCGGCCCGGGCGTGGGCGGTCACTGCATCCCGGTCGACCCCTCGTACCTGTCGTTCACCGTGCGCCGCCTCGGCTACCCGTTCCGGTTCGTCGAGCTGGCGCAGGAGGTGAACGAGCGCATGCCGGCGTACGTCGTGGCGCGCGTGCAGCGCCTGCTCAACCGCCACGGCAAGGCGGTGAAGGGCTCCAAGGTGCTGCTGCTCGGCGTCACGTACAAGCCCGACATCGCCGACGAGCGGGAGACCCCCGCCCTGCCGATCGCCCGCAGGCTGCTGGATCTCGGCGCGGAGCTCGCCTACCTCGACCCGCACGTGCCCGTGTGGAGCGTCGACGGCGTTCCGGTCCGGAACGGCGGGGACCTGGAGACCGCGGTGCAGGAGGCGGACGTGACCGTGCTGCTGCAGCAGCACTCCGCCTTCGATCTCGGAGTCGTGGAGGAAAAGGGCCGGCTCGTTCTGGACACCCGCGGCGTACTGGTCGAGAACGAGCGCGTGGAACGGCTGTAGGGGGGACCGCCGCGTGCACGTGCTCGTCATGACTGTGGTGCATCATCCGGAGGACGCGCGGATCCTGCACCGCCAGGTCCGGGCGCTGGTGGACGCCGGTCATGAGGTCACGTACGCGGCGCCGTACACGGCCCGGGGGGTGGTGCCGCGGCCGTGGGTCACGGGCATCGACCTGCCTCGGGCCTCCGAACGCAAGCGGCTGAAGGCGGTGATCGCCGCCCGCCGGGTGTTCCGGAGCATGCGCGACAAGGTCGACCTCGTGCTGCTGCACGACGTCGAGCTGCTGCTCGCGGTGGTGGGGGTGCGCAACCGGCCCCCGGTCGTGTGGGACGTGCACGAGGACACGCCCGCGGCCCTGTCGCTCAAGCCGTGGCTGCCGCCGTTCCTGCGGCCTCCGGTGCGGTTCCTCGCCCGCCTGCTGGAGAGCGCCGCGGAGCGGCGGCTGCACCTGCTGCTCGCGGAGACCGCGTACGCGGGCCGGTTCCGCAAGGCCCACCTGGTGGTGCCGAACGAGACCTGGGTGCCCGACCACGTCAGCCCGCCCGGGGACGACCGGGTGGTCTACCTGGGCTGGCTGTCGGAGGCGCGCGGGGTGCGCGAGGCCGTCGAGGTGGCCCGGCTGCTGCGGCCGCACCGGATCTCGGTGGAGCTCATCGGGTACGCCGACCCGCAGAGCCGCCCGCTGCTCGAGCAGGCCGTCGCGGAGGGGCTGCTGGAGTGGCGGGACTTCATGCCGAACGACGAGGCGCTCAAGCGCCTCGACGGCGCGCTCGCCGGGCTGTCGCTGCTGCGCGACGAGCCGAACTACCGGCACTCCATGCCCACTAAGATCGTCGAGTACATGGCGCACGGCATCCCGGTGATCACCACGCCGTCGCCGCGCGCCGTGGAGCTCGTCGAGCGGTACGCCAGCGGCGTGGTCGTGCCCTGGCAGGACCCCGAGGCCGTGGTGCGGGCCGTGCTGCGGCTGCGGGACAATCCGGAGGAGCGGCGCGCCGAGGGCGCCCGCGGGTACGCCGCCGCCCGGGCGAACCACCACTGGCCGAACTCGGCCCGCCGGTTCGTCGCCCAGCTCGAGCAGTGGGCCGAGGAGGGCAAGCGGCGCCGGAACGCCGGGTCGGGCCGCTCCGGCAAGGGCGGGCCGGCCGACCGCGGTACGGTCGAGCAGGTGGAGAGAGCCGAGCAGTAGGCGACAACGGCGTCGCCGCCGGCGCGCGCTTACGCCGGCCTGACGGGTAAGGACGGTACGCTCCTGAAGGTGCGCTGGGTTGCCCTGGTCGTTGGTCTGGCGATCATCACCACGGTCGCGATCGTCGTGAACCTGCAGCGGGAGGACGCCGGGGCCGCCCGGGACGCCACCGCCGCCGCCTCCCGGACCCCGACGCCCGCCCCGTCGTTCACCGACCCGTGCGGCACCTTCGACACCACGGTCCGCACGCCGTACCCGATCACCGGGTACTGGATCATCCCGACGGCCGACCCCTGCACCTGGCGCTCCCAGTTCCAGGCGATCCACCGGGTCGGCGGGGACACCGTGATCCGGCTCGGCCACGGCCTGTCGCCCCGCCGCGTCGACGACATGACCGGGCTCGTGCTCGACGCCCAGGGGGAAAAGCCCGACCCGCGGTACGCCAAGTGCGTCGAGGGCGAGCTCACCTGCGTGCAGGCGGCCGAGAAGGCGCTCAAGGAGGCCCACCCGGACAACCGCATCACCTGGACCTACGTCTTCCGGACCGACGAGCAGTACGGCGACGGCGTGTTCCGCTGCCCCGACATGGAGCGGAAGATCGTCGTGAACGACGCGGTGTTCTTCCGGCTCATCGCCCCGGACGACGGAACCGACGACGCCTCCTGCGACTTCACCTCGCGCGGCCGGGGGTACCACCTGATCCTCATCTCGGCCGGCAAGGAGGACAGCCTCACCACGCTGCTCGACCTCGGCGACCGGTTCGGCATCAAGGTCTTCCCGGCGCTGCCGCTCGCGCCCCGCGACCCGACCGGCCCGACCCGGGCCAACCCGCGGCACATCGGCACGCTCACCACGCTCACCCGCCGCATCCTGCAGGACTACGGCGACCGGTTCGCC
>QGUZ01000161.1 GCA_003242605.1 Actinomycetota bacterium | reverse complement strand
CGGCGACAGCGTCCCCGGCCGCCCGCCGCGCGAGGCGTTCCCCGGCATCGGGCCCTCCGGCATCTTCGAGGCGTACGTCAAGGTGCTGCAGACCGGCGAGCCGGTACGGCTCGGCCCGGTCACCTACCAGGCGCCGGTGAGCGGCGTGCTGTGCCCGGTCGTGCTCAGCGTGCGCGCCCACCGGATCGGCCCCGAGCTGCTGCTGGTGAGCTGGCAGTTCCTCGACCACCAGGCCCGCCTCGCCGCGCACCTGCGCGACGTCGAGCGCATGGGGCGGCTCGGCTGGGCCGAGTGGAACCTCGTCACCGGTGAGACCTCGTGGACCGGCGAGCTGTACGAGATCTTCCGCGACCGGGCGGACCGGCTGCCGCTCGCGCTCGACGAGATCCCCGATCACGTCCACCCCGAGGACGCACCCGACGTGCGCCGCGCCCTCACCGCGCTCACCGAGCTGCACCGGCCGCAGACGTTCGAGTTCCGGGTGGGCGAGCGGCACATCGCCGCGACCGCCGAGCCGGTGCTCGACGACCTCGGCCGCCCGATCGCGTTCCGCGGCGTGATGCAGGACATCACCGCCCGCCGCGAGGTCGAGGAGCAGCTCGCCCAGTCGAGGCTGGAGCTGGAGCGGCAGCGGGTACGGCTCGCCGAGGAGATGCAGCGCGCCCTGCTGCCCGAGGTGCGGACGGACCTGCCCGGCCTGCGCGTCGCGGTCCGCTACCACCCGGCGGAGAACACCGCCCAGGTGGGCGGTGACTGGTACGAGGCGACCGCGCTGCCGGACGGCCGGGTGCTGATCGTCATCGGCGACGCGAGCGGGCACGGCCTGCCCGCGGCGGCCCGCATGGCCCAGCTCCGCAACGCCCTGCTCGGCGTCGCCTTCACCGGGGCCGGTCCCGCGGCGATCCTGCGCTGCCTCAACCGGCTCGTGCTGCAGGTGCAGGAGCAGACCGCGACCGCGACCGCGGTCGTGGCCCACTTCGACCCGGCGACCCGGCGCCTCACCTGGGCCCGCGCCGGCCACCCCGCGCCCATCCTCGTCCGCGGCGGCCGCGCCCGGCGGCTGCGCAACGACTTCGGGCCGCTGCTCGGCGCCACCGAGGAGGCCGTCTACCGCGCCACCACCGTCGCGCTGCGCCCGGGCGACCTCGTCCTGCTCTACACCGACGGCCTGGTGGAACGGCGCGGCGGCGACCTCGCCGACCCGGCCCGGGCGCTGCGGCGCGCGGCGCGCGAGGGCGGCGGCGCGCCCGCCGACCCCGAGCGCATGCTCGCCGCGTTCGACATCGGCAACCCCGAGGACGACACCTGCGTGCTCGCCCTGCAGGTCCTCCCCGAACCCCGCTGAGCCGGCCGAGCGCGGGGGCCGGGCCGCCGCGGTGCGGCCGCCGGCGAGGAGGCGCGGGCGGGCCGCCACCGCCGAGCCGTACCGCACGCCGGGCGGCCGCCGTACGGCTCGCGGCGCGGGCACCGTTCGGCGGGTCCGGGTGGGCGGCCTAGCGTCTGCCGCGGGCGGCGTCGAGGGCGGCGGCGATCGCGACCTGGCCGAAGCTGATGCCGCCGTCGTTCGGCGGCACGCGCCGGTGGGTGAGCACCCTAAAGCCCCGCTCGCACAGCTCCGGCACGAGCCGGTCAAGCAGGAGCTGGTTCTGGAAGACCCCGCCGGACAGCGCCACCGTGCCGATGCTCGTGGCGGTGCGCACCCGATCGCACGCCTCGACGACCAGCTTGGCGAGGCTGTTGTGGAACCGGGCCGCGATCACCGGGGTCTCGGTGCCCGCGTTGAGATCGTCGGCGACCGAGCGGACCAGGTCCGGGCCGTCGAGCAGCAGCGGGTGGCCGCCGAGCACCCGCACCGGGTAGTCGTCGTGCACCGTGGGGTCGGCGTGCTGCTCCAGCTCGATCGCGGCCTGCCCGTCGTAGTTGACCATCTCGCGCACGCCGAGCAGCGCCGACACCGCGTCGAACAGCCGTCCCGCGCTCGACGTCAGCGGGCTGTTGGTCCCGCTGCGCGCGGACCGCACCACCAGCTCCCACCGGCTCGCCCGCCGCTGCCGCAGCGGCGTCGTCTCCGGCGCGCCCGGCGCCGCGTCGAGGTAGGCGGCGGCCATGCGCCACGGCTCCCGGATCGCGAGCTGGCCGCCCGGCATCGGCACCGGCAGCAGGTGCCCCGCCCGCCGGTACCCGAGCAGGTCGGCGACGAGGATCTCGCCGCCCCAGATCGTGCCGTCCGGGCCGTACCCGAGCCCGTCGAAGGCGACCCCGATCACCGGCCCGGCCTCCCCGTTGTCGGCGAGGCAGGAGGCGATGTGCGCGTGGTGGTGCTGCACCGCCACCAGCTCCACGCCCTGCGACTCCCGGGCGTACTTGGTGGTGAGGAACTCCGGGTTGAGGTCGTAGGCGATCACCCGGGGCACGATGTCGACCAGCCGCCCGAAGTGCGCGATGCCCTCCCGGAACGTCTTGAGCGCGGCGAGGTCCCGCACGTCCCCGATGTGGTGCGACAGGTACGCGTGCCCGTCCTTGGCGAGGCAGAAGGTGTTGCGCCGCTCGGCCCCGCAGCCGAGCACCGGCCGGGGCGGCGCCACCGGCAGCGGCAGCGGCTGCGGCGCGTACCCGCGGGAGCGCCGCAGCGGGGTCACCGTGCCGCCCTGCACCCGCACCACCGAGTCCTCGGTGCGCACGTGGATCGGCCGGTCGTGCATGAGGAACGCGTCGGCGATCTCGCCGAGCCGCTTGACGACGTGCTCGTCGTCGTGCACCGGCGGCTCGCCGGAGGCGTTCCCGCCGGTGAGGATGAACGGCGCGGCGAGCTCGGCGGCGAGCAGGTGGTGCAGCGGCGTGTACGGCAGGATGAGCCCGAGGAACCGGTTGTCCGGCGCGACCGCCGAGGCGATCCGGGCGCCCTCGCGCCGCGGCGCCACCACGATCGGCCGCCACGGCTCGGTGAGCAGCCGCCGGGCCGTGTCGTCGAGCTCGCACAGCTCCTCGGCCGTGGCGAGGTCGGGCACCATCACCGGGAACGGCTTGTCCTCCCGGATCTTGCGCGCCCGCAGCGTGATCGCCGCGTTCTCGTCCCGGGCGTCGGCCGCGAGGTGGTAGCCGCCGAGGCCCTTGACCGCAACGATCCGCCCGGCCCGGATGAGCCGCGCCGCCGCCGTGATCGGGTCCCCCTGGACGGTCTCGCCGTCCGCGGTCACGATGCGCAGCGTCGGCCCGCAGGCCGGGCAGCAGTTCTGCTCGGCGTGGAAGCGCCGGTCCGCCGGGTCGTGGTACTCCCGCTCGCACGCCGCGCACATGGGAAAGCCGGCCATCGTGGTGGCCGACCGCTGGTACGGCACGTCCTTGGCGATGGTGAACCGGGGGCCGCAGGCGGCGCAGCTGATGAACGCGTACCGGTACCGGCGGTCGATGGGGTCGAACAGCTCGCGCAGGCAGTCGGCGCAGGTCGCGGTGTCGGGCTCGATCGACGCCTGCCGCTCGTCGCCCCGGCTGGCGATGATCGCGAACCCCTGCTCGCCGAGCGCCGGGATCGGCTCCACCACCACGCGCGAGACCACGGCGAGCGGCGGCGGATCCCGGCGGACCGACCGCTCGAACCGGGAGATCGCGGTCATCGGCCCCTCGACCTCGATCACCACCCCGCCGGCGTCGTCGCTCACCATCCCGGCCAGGCCCAGCTCCCGGGCGAGCGCGTACACGAACGACCGGAACCCGACGCCCTGCACGATGCCCTCGACCCGAATGCGGCATCGGATCCGTGCCTCGCTCATGTGTTCGGGCCTCAGCATGCCCACCGACACACCCGCCACCCCTTCCCGCAGGGCGAAGCGCCCAAAGGAATCACCGACCGGTGCATATCCATCGCGTCGCCTCGTGATACGCGGAAAACCGGACATCGGTTCACGCCGATCGCAGCCGAGAGCGCGGGTCGCCCGGGAATCGGCGGTCGCCTCCGCGATACGGCGAGGGGCCGGATTCTCCGGATGGCCGACGGGGCGTTTTTCGGATTACAGACCTGAACGGGCGTGAATCTGACTTTTCGCGCTTGTCGCCGATAAAGACGAGCGAACCCGCCCGGGCTTACCGATTGGCCGCTGCCGAACAGGTAAAAAATATCTGCGCTTCGGCTTCCCTCGGTAATGCCGGTCATGATTTCGGAAGAACACGAGATGACGGCGGAGCTCTTCCGAAACCGTCCCGAGCTCGCCCGCGAACTGCTCGAGGTGAGTTTCGGGGTGGAGTTCCCGGAATACGACAAAGCGCGGACCGATGCGGGGGACTGCACCGACTTCGCGCCGGTGCCGTACCGCGCGGACGCCGTGGTGGTCTTCGTCTCCGCCGACCTCCTGCACCGGGAGCGGTTCGGCTCCGACGTGGTGATGACCGTGGTCGTCGAGGTCCAGCGGCGGTACCAGGACGGCAAGGCGTGGACCTGGCCGCTGTACCTGGCGACGCTGCGGGCGCGGAACAAGGCGCCCGTCATGCTCCTGGTGATATGCCCGAACGAGAAAGAAGCCGAAAAATGTCGGCAGAGTATTCATTTGGGGCATCCGGGGTGGATCCTCCGCCCGCTGGTGGTCAGCCCGGCGTCGATTCCCACCATCACCGATTCCGACGTCGCCGCGCAGTCGCCCGAGCTCGCGGTGCTGTCCGCCGTCACCCACGGCGCCGACCCCGGGAAAGGTAAAGACATCCGCTCTCGACCCGGATAAAGCGCACCTGTACGCTGATTACGTCCTCAGGATGCTTCCCGCGGCACCAAGGGTCTATCTGGAGGAACTGTTGGCGACCGGAACCGCCAAGTACCGCAGTGACTACGCACTCCGCTGCATCGCCGAAGGGCGTGCCGAAGGCCTTGCGGAGGGGCGAGCGGAAGGGCGTGCCGAGGGGTATGCGATGGCGGTGCTCGCCGCGCTGGGCCGGCGCGGTGTGGCCGTGCCGGAGGAGGCCGCCGAGCGCATCCGGGGCTGCACGGATCTGGCCCAGCTGGAGGAGTGGCTCGGCCGCGCCCTCACCGCGGAGTCGGTCGACGAGCTGTTCGCCTGAGAATCCCGCCGTCCGTCCGCCCTCGCGCGGCGGCTGACCCGGCCCGCTCCGCGGCGGCCGCACCACCGGCCATCGGCGGCAGGGTGCGCCCGAGGATCTCCGGCCCAGGCCGTCGAAGGAACCCCGGCCGAGGGGCCACGCGGCGATGTCCCTCCGGCATCCGGAAGCCGCTGGGGCCGCCGAGCCGGAACAGGCCGCCGACGTGCGCAGGCCGACGCGGACCTGCGGTGCCGCGAACCGCGGTCGCCCGCCCCGCCGCCGCGGGACCCGGTGGCCGGGCCGCCGGCCCGGCCGGGGCCGCTCAGATCATCACGTGGGCCTCGGGGTTGCCCACGAAGCAGAACTGCGCGTTGCGCAGCAGCTTGTAGTCCGGTGCCTGCCAGGTGTGCGTGGTGGGGTCGGCCGAGCGCATGTACACGAAGTTGAACCGGTCGGCCGAGTAGATGCGCACCCCCTCCTCCTTGCACCGGCGCACCAGCCGGGTGTCCTCGCCCGCGTTGACCGGCTCGAACCGCATCTCGCGCAACAGGTCGGCCTTGGCGAGGATGGTGGCCCCCTGGATCAGGTGGGCGTACCGGTGCTCCAGGCCGGGCAGGCGCAGCACCGTGGTGTTCGTGGCCGGGAAGTACGTGTAGTGCGCGCCCTTGCCGACCATCTCGGCGTCCGCGTAGTCGAAGGCCCGGATCAGGTCGGACAGGTAGTGCTCGCCGTACAGGTTGTCGTCGTCCATCTTGGCGATGTAGTCGCCGTCCGCGGCCTCGATGCCGAGGTTGAGCACCTCGCCGAGGGTGAGCGAGGGGTCGGCGAGGAGCACCTTGACGTCCGGGATGCCCGCCGCGAGCGCCTTCTCCCGCACCACGTTCGGCTCGATGTCGATGCCGTGCAGCACGAGCACGAGCTGCAGCTCGCGGTGCCGCTGCCGGGCGACCTGGTGGATGGCGTGCTCGAGCTGCCCGGCCCGGTTGGTGGGGAGCACCACGGTGATCGGGCGGCTGCGCGGCCGCACCTCGCGGCCGATCGCCCGCAGGATCTGGTCGACCCGGTGCGAGAAGGTGTGCTTGTCGTGCACCAGGCGCATCGCGAGATGGCCCTGCCGCGCCCGGTATTCGGGGCTGTTGATCAGGTAGAGGGCCTGGTTGTAGGCCTCCTCCTGGGTGTGGGCGATCGGGATGAGCGAGCCGAAGGTCTCCTCGATCGCGCGCGACCAGCCGGACAGCACCGTGGTGGCGCACGCCGACAGCTCGAACACCCGCCGCGCGCACATCGTCGGCGAGTCGATCACCGAGTTCACGTTGAGGAAGACCTTGTACATCTTGTACGCGGCGAGCATCTGCTCGTACGGCAGCTCGCCGACGATGTGCGGCCGGTACTCGTCCGGCCACTGGTACTTCTCGCCCGCGCTGTCGTTGCGGGCGTAGATGTGCAGGCCGAGCGGGCGCACCGGGGCGATCACGGTCTCCATCTGCTCGCGGCGCTCGGGATGCTTGTCCCGGAAGTACATGCCCGCGAAGACGATGTCGTAGGTGCGCCCCCACCGGGTCTGGATCGGGTTGTGGATGCGCGGCTGCGCGGCGAACTGCAGCACGCCCACGCGGTCGTGCCCGAGGATCTCCCGGTACTTCGGGATCATGTCGCCGTCGCAGGTGAAGACGTAGTCGAAGAGCTTCGCCGTCTCGATGAAGTGGTCGAAGTTCGGCGGGTCCTCCTTGTTCCAGAAGACCGTGGGGATGCCCTGCTCCTTGAACCACGCGACCAGCTCGCGCAGCTCCTTCTTCGGGGCGTTGGTCCCGGTCATCTGGTACCGCCAGCGGCCCTGGTTGCCGAACCACGCGGACTCGACGAAGAGCAGCTCGGGCCGCTTCTCGGCGAAGATCTCCCGCCAGTCGGTGAGGCCGAACTCGATCTGGTCCCACTCGTACCGGAACGCGAGCCGGGAGAAGTCGTCGAGGATCACCGCGACCGGCAGGTCGGGCCGCACGATCGGGCCGTCGGGCCAGCGCAGCTTGGGGATCTTCACCTGCGGCCGCCGGTTCGCCGCGGCCTCGGTGGCCTCCGCCACCGAGATCGGCGCCTTCGGGTTCTTCTGCACCTTCAGCGCCCGGCGCAGGTCGGCCGGGAGCCGTACCAGCTTCGACGGGCGCCGGGCCCCGGTGAGCGCCTCGGCGATCCGGTACGGGCGCTTGTTCTGCACGGCGCGCAGCTTCCAGATCGCGTAGTCGGCGCGGGCCGTCTGGATCGCGAGCTTCTCCTCCAGCTCGCGGATCCGCTCCTCGTAGCGCTCGACCTCCTTGCGTTCCTCAGGCAGCCAGTTCACCGCCCCGAGGCGCTGGAAGCGCGGCTGCTCCTGCTGCTCGTCCTGCTTCTCGTCGGCCATGTCCTGTCCTGCCTGTCGAATCGCGTCCGGTCCGGCGCTAGTCGTCCGCTGACGTCCGCACGGTCTGGGCCGCCGCCGGGGCGAGGTTGTCGCCGCGCAGCCAGGCCGCGATCACGCGGGCGATGCGCGGGCCTGCCTTGCCGTCCCACAGCGGCGGCAGCTCGCCGGTCGGGGTGACCGCGCCGTCGGCGAGGGCCTTGGCGGCCGCCGCCGGCAGCGTGGCCGGGGTGACGAGGAGGTTCGTGCCGTGCGTGATCGTGATCGGCCGCTCGGTGTTGGGCCGCACGGTGAGGCAGGGCACGCCGAGCATGGTCGTCTCCTCCTGCACGCCGCCGGAGTCGGTGACGACCAGGGCCGCGCCCTTCACGAGCGACAGGAAGTCCAGGTAGCCGAGCGGGTCGATGATCGTGAGGTTGCCCCCGGTGACGAGGCCGGCCTCGGCGAGCCGGGTACGGCCCCGCGGGTGCAGCGGGACCACGATCGGCACCAGCTCGCTCACCTCGCGCACCGCGGAGACCACCTCGCGGGCGGCCTCGGCGTCGTCCACGTTGCCGGGGCGGTGCAGCGTCGCCACCGCGTAGCGCGTGGGCAGGCCGAGGCGGGTGCGGACGCGCTCCGGGTCGAGCGAGGGCAGCGCCGCGAACAGGCTGTCGATCATCGGGTTGCCGACGAAGTGCACCTTGCGCGGGTCCACGCCCTCGTTCGCGAGGTGCGCGACCGCGTCCGGGCTGGTGCACAGCAGGATGTCGGCGAGCGCGTCGGTCACCACCCGGTTGATCTCCTCGGGCATGGTCCGGTCGAAGGACCGCAGCCCGGCCTCGACGTGCGCGGTGGGCACGCCGAGCTTCGCGCAGACGAGGATGGCGGCGAGCGTCGAGTTCACGTCGCCGTAGACGACGACGAGGTCCGGCCGGTGCTCGGTGATGACGTCCTCCAGGCCGGTCAGCAGCGCGGCGGTCTGCCGGGCGTGGGTGCCGGAGCCCACGCCGAGGTTGGCGATCGGCTCGGGCAGGCCCAGGTCGGCGAAGAAGACGTCCGACATGAGGGCGTCGTAGTGCTGGCCGGTGTGGATGATGCCCTGGCGCAGGGCGAAGCCGGCGCCGTCCCCGGAGCCCTCAGCGGCGGCGCCGAGTTCGGCAAGGCCGCGCACGACCGGGGCCGCCTTGACGAAGTTGGGGCGTGCGCCGAGAACATGCAGGACGAGGGGGGTTTCCCTCATTGACCTTGCCTTTCATATAGCAGTGGGACAAACGTTGCCTATGGTACGGTCACCGGCGTGGTGTCCAATGCCAGGCCGAAGCAAAAGGTGTCCCCCCGACTGGCCAAGGCAGGCATGCGGGGATTCCTCCGGGGATTGCTCCGGCATCCGGTCATTGTCTCCAAAATAGTGATCGCTAGGGTCAGAACAGACCCAATTCGTGTCGCGCAGGCCGCGGCCGAGGCGACCCCGCCCCGGCTGCGCCCGCTGATCGGCAGCGTGGCCTGGCCGGTCGCCCGCAAGGTGCGGCGGATCGCCGGCCACATCTCGATGCGGCGGGCGCGGGGGCCGCTGCGCGAGGCGAAGGCGCTGTTCGACGGAGGCCGCATCACCGAGGCCTTCGAGACCCTCCGCCCGCACGACCGCTGGTCGTTCATCAAGCGCCGGATCGCCTTCTACGAGGCCGAGGTGGCCGCGCTCAAGCCGGACCCGATCCCGCCCGGCCCGAAGGTGGAGATCGGCCCGCGGGTGGAGAACCGGGTGCTCCACATGGTCACCAACGCCCTGCCGTACACGCAGGCCGGGTACACCGTGCGCACGCACCGCATCGTGACCGCGCAGAAGGCCGCCGGGCTCGACCCGCACGTGGTCACGAGCTGGGGCTGGCCGATGCTGCAGGGCCACACCGACGTCGAGCCGTTCGAGGAGATCGACGGCATCCCCTACCACCGGCTGCTGCCGCACGGCGAGTTCCCCAGGAACTCCTACGGCCGGCTGCTGCGGGGCGCGGAGGACGTCACCGCGCTCGTGCGGGAGCTGCGGCCCAGGGTGCTGCACGCCGCGACCGACCACCGCAACGGCAACGTGGCGATGGCGGTACGGCAGCGCACCGACACCCCGTTCGTCTACGAGGTGCGGGGCTTCCTCGAGGAGACCTGGGCCTCCCGCGACCCGCGCCGGGTCGGCACCGACCGGCACCGCATGCAGCGCGAGTGCGAGGCGCACATCATGCGCTCGGCGGACGCCGTGGTCACGCTCGCCGAGACCATGGCCGCCGAGATCGTCGAGCGCGGCGTGCCGCGGGAGCGGATCTTCCTCGCCCCCAACGCGGTCGACGACTCACTGCTCACCGCCGAGTACGACGGCCCGGCGTTCCGGCGCGCGTTCGGCATTGCCGACGACGAGGTGGTGGTCGGCTCGGTGTCGAGCATCGTCGGCTACGAGGGCTTCGGCACCCTGCTCGACGCCGCCGCGGTGCTGCGCGACCGGGGCGTGCCGATCCGGGTGCTGCTCGTCGGCGACGGCGCCGAGCGGGAGAACCTGCTCGCCCAGGTGAAGCGGCTCGGCCTCGGCGACCTCGCGATCCTGCCCGGCCGGGTGGGGCCCGAGGAGGCGCTGCAGGCGCAGGCGGCGCTCGACATCTTCGTCTGCCCCCGGCTCGACCTGCGGGTGACCCGGCTCGTCACCCCGCTCAAGCCGGTCGAGGCGATGGCGCTCGGCAAGCCCGTCGTGCTCAGCGACCTGCCCGCGCTCGCCGAGCTGCTCGGCGGCTCCGAGGCGGGCCTGCTGGTACGGCCCGGCGACCCGGAGGCGCTCGCCGACGCGATCGCCGAGCTGCGCGACGACCCCAAGCGGCGCGCCGCGATGGGCGAGGCGGGCCGCGCGGAGGTGGCGGCGAAGCGGACGTGGAGTCGCATCGCAGAGACGTACCGTGAAGTTTACCGATTCGTTACTGAACGATAGTCCCGTGCTTGGCGTGGCTTGGGCATCCGTATGTGATGCATTCACCCGCATTAGACGTGCTTGGTGCCAAGTTGAGATAGCCTTTGCGACCATGATGAGTTGTATCCGACCTTCCGCGGTGTCGTCGTGACCGCCTTCGATCTCGCGATCGTCGGTCTCGGCTATGTCGGCATGCCGTTGGCCAAGGAGGCCACGGCCGCCGGAATGCGGGTGGTCGGCCTGGATGTGGATCCACGGAAGGTGGAGGCGCTCACCTCCGGGCGGTCCTACATCGACGACCTCAGCGACGCCGATCTCGATGAGATGTTGCGGAGCGGCTTCACGGCGACGCTCGACGACGCCGTGCTGTCCGCGAGCGAGGTCATCGTCATCTGCGTGCCGACGCCGCTCGACGACGACCGTCGCCCCGATCTGTCGGCGGTGGAGGGCGCGGCGAAGACGATCGCCCGCCGGTTGAAGCCGGGCACGCTGGTCGTGCTCGAGTCCACCACCTACCCGGGCACCACCGACGGCCTGGTCCGTCCGCTGCTCGAGACCTCGGGACTGGTGGCCGGTAAGGACTTCCACCTCGCCTTCTCGCCCGAGCGCATCGACCCCGGCAACCCCAAGTACGGCCTGCGCAACACGCCGAAGGTCGTCGGCGGGTACACCCCCGCCTGCCGGGACCGCGCGGTGGCCTTCTACTCGCGCATCGTCGAGCAGGTGGTGCCGGTGAGCGGCACCCGCGAGGCCGAGATGGCGAAGCTGCTGGAGAACACCTACCGGCACGTGAACATCGCCCTCGTCAACGAGATGGCGATCTTCTGCGACGAGCTCGGCATCGA
>QGUZ01000475.1 GCA_003242605.1 Actinomycetota bacterium | reverse complement strand
GTGATCGTGGGCTGTGAGGTCGCGTTCTGGGTGTTCCTCCTGGCGGGGCTGTTCGCCCGGTACGCGCTCCGGCGCCGGCGGCTCGGCGGGGTCCTGCTGGTCTGTGTGCCGCTCGTGGACCTCGTGCTGGTCGTGGTCTCGCTGCTGGATCTGCGGCGCGGCGGCGAGCCCGGGCTGTCGCACGGCCTCGCCGCGGTGTATCTCGGGGTCAGCGTCGCCTTCGGCCCGGCGTTGGTGCGCCGTACGGCCGCCTGGTTCGCCCCCCGGTTCGAGGGGAGGCCACGGCCGCCCCGCCCGCGGGGGCGTGAGGCGGTGCGGCACGAGTGGCGGATGTGGGGACGGTGGGCGGCCGCCACGGCGATCTCCAACGGGGTCGCGCTGGTGATGTCCCTCGCCGCCGTGGCGGATGCGGATACCGGGGTGCTGTGGGACCTCCCGCTCCGGATGGTCCAAGTCGCCGTGGTCTGGCTGGTCGGCTGGCCGCTGCGGCTGACGCTCTTCCCGCCGCCGGAGCCGGAGGAGGACGCGGGCGAACGGCGGCCCGGGCGCGTCCGTACCGGTGTCTGAGAGCGTCAGCCGTCCAACAGCCCGGACTCCTGGGCGAGGATCGCCGCCTGGACGCGGGAGCGCAGCTCCAGCTTGGCGAGCACCTTCGACACGTGGGTCTTCACGGTGGTCTCGCCGATGAACAGCCTGGCGGCGATCTGGGCGTTCGACATGCCCATGCCGATGCAGCGCAGCACCTCGCGCTCCCGTTCGGTGAGCCGGCTCAGGTCCGGGGCGGGCTTCGCCGGGGCGGTCCGCGCGAACGCGTCGATGAGCCGCCGGGTGACCTGCGGGGCGAGCACGCCCTCCCCCGCGGCCACCAGCCGCACGGCCTCCACCAGCCGTGGCGCCTCCACCGACTTGAGCAGGAAACCGGCGGCCCCGGCCCGCAGCGCCCCGTACACGTACTCGTCGAGGTCGAAGGTGGTGAGCACGAGCACCTGGGCCAGCCCTTCGCCGACCAGGACGCGGGTGGCGGCGACGCCGTCCATGCCGGGCATGCGGACGTCCATCAGCACCACGTCCGGCCGCAGCGCCCGCGCCTGGCGGATGGCCGAGGCCCCGTCGGCGGCCTCCCCCACCACCTCGATGCCGGGCTGGTTGTTCAGCAGCAGCGCCAGCCCGGCCCGGATCGCGGCGTGGTCGTCGGCCAGCAGTACCTTGATCGTCATGCCCGCACCCCCGCCAGCGGCAGTACGGCGCGCACCAGCCAGCCCTGCCCCGACGGGCCGGCCACGAGGCTTCCCCCGACCGCCATGGCGCGCTCCCGCATGTTCGACAGGCCCGCGCCGGTGCCCGGACCGCGATCGGCCCCGGCGGGCAGCTCGTTGACCACCTCGACGGTGAGCGCACCGTCGGCGACGCGGAGGTCCATCCGGGCGCGGGCCCCTGGCGCGTGTTTCATCACGTTCGTCAACGCCTCCTGCGCGATCCGGTACGCGGTGAGATCGACCGCGGTCGGCAGCGCGGTCGAGTCGCCGAGCTCCGAGCGGACCTCGATGTCGAGGCCGCTCGCCCGCGCCGACTCGACCAGCGTGCCGAGCTCGGACAGCCCGGCCGGGACGACCGCCTCCCCCGTGTCGTCCTCGTCCGCGCCGGGACTGTCCGCCCGCAGCAGTTCGATCATCGCGCGCATCTCCTCCAGCGCGCGCACGCTGTTCTCCCGGACCGAGGCGAGCACCGCGCGCTGGGTCTCGGGGGAGGCGTCGGTGAGGTTGAGCGCGGCCTCGGACTGGATCGCGATCGCGGACAGGTGTCCCGCGATCACGTCGTGCAGGTCGCGGGCGAGCCGGGCGCGCTCGGCCGCCACGGCCGCCCGCCGGTCCAGCTCGGCGATCCGGGCGAGCTGCTCGGCGTTGACGCGTTCGGCCTCGGCGATCTCCATGTGCTGCCGGACGCTCGTCGCCCACCACGCGGAGATGCCGAGAAGGGGCACGAGCGCCACCCCGGTCAGCATGACGAGGATCGGCGCCGTCCCGGACGCCGCGCCGATGCCGAGCAGCGCGACCGCGGTCAGCGCCAGGATCGTGACGAGGATCCGGCCGGACCGCCGCGGGCCGTACAGCACAGCCGAGTAGACGAGGTCGCTGAACACGAGCAGCACGGCCAGGCTCGGCCCGATGAGGCCGTCGGCGACCACGATCACGAACCCGGCGACGAGCGCGCCGATCGGCGCCTTCCGCCGGAACACCTGCACGACGCAGATGCCCCCGAACAGCGCGATCCGCACCCACTCCGGCACGGTGAGCCCGGTCAGGAACAGCGCGAGCCAGTTGAGCGGGTAGGCGATCACGCCGATCCCGGCCGAGCTCACGGCGATGAGGACGTCCTGCCACACCGCCGGCAGGCTCCGCCACCACGTGACCACGGCCGTGCTGTGACGAGGCACGCCACCATCCCACCACGGCCGGCCGCGTCCGCCCATCCGCCGAAATGAGGACCCGCCATCCTCCCGGCCGCCGATGCGCCCGGCAGGCCGTACCAGGCCGGGTCGGGTACGGCCCGGCACCGGCGGCCGCGGAACGGTACGCGTGCCGATCCGGGCCATGACACGGCCAACCCCGCCTCCGGCGACGCGACAGGCGGGGTTCGCCAAGCGATGTCCGCTGAGCGGCCTACTTGAGCAGCTGGCGGGCCATCACCATGCGCTGGATCTGGTTGGTGCCCTCGTAGATCTGGGTGATCTTGGCGTCGCGCATCATGCGCTCGACCGGGAAGTCGTTGGTGTACCCGTAGCC
>QGUZ01000474.1 GCA_003242605.1 Actinomycetota bacterium | reverse complement strand
CGCGTCCGGGGCGCGCGGCCGGGCGGCGGGCGGCGGCCCGCCGGGTCCGGCCACCGCGGGCGTCCCGGCGGCCGGCGCGCGGGCGGGCGGACCGGCCGGGGGAGCCCCGTTCGGCGGGTGGCGCGCAGGCCGGCTCGCGGTCGTGGCGGGCGTGGCGGTGGCCGTTGCCGGGGCCTGCTACCTGCTCGCCGGGCCGTACGTGCTCGACCAGGTCTCCCGCGCCACCGAGATGGTGTCGCTCGCCACCCCGTGGGCGCTGGTGAAGGGCTGGCTGCAGGCCCTGTTCGGGCCGGGCGGGTACCGGTCGTGGATCCGGGCGGGCTCGCTCGTGCTGCTCGTGCTGCTCGCCGTGCTGCTCGCCCGGGCGTTACGCGAGCCGTACCGGCTCGCCGGGGCGGGCGGCGACCCCGCGCCGGGGGCCGCCGCGGTGGTCGTGGCGGCCTGGCTCGCCACCGCGCCGTACGCGCTGCCGTGGTACGACGGGCTGCTGTTCGCGCTGCTCGCCATGGTGCCCGCCTCCGCGCTCGACGGGTTCGCGCTGGCCCGGCTCGCGGTGCTGTCGCTCGGCTACCTGCCCGCGCGGCAGGCGGGGCGGCCGGCGGAATTGGAGTGGCTCGTCACCGGGGTCAGGGCGACCGTGGTGCCGTGGATTCTGCTGGCGCTGACGGTGGCGCTGGCGTGCTGGGCGTGGCGCGCCGGAGCGCGGTCACGCACGCGGCGAGGGTGAGCGGCACGGCGACGGTGAGCGCCATCGCCGGGATCGCCACCCCCGAGTCGTTGCTCAGGAAGCCGACGAGCGCGCAGGTGAGCACGCCGAACAGGGCCGGGCGGAGGGTGGGGGCGAGCTCGTAGAGGCGGCCGAGCGCCGACACGCCCCACCGCGACGGCCGGGCGAGCACGAGGTAGAGGAACGCGAGCGCGGCCACCGCGAGCGCGGTGAGCGGCAGGTTGCCCAGGGTGCCGACCATCGCGCCGAGCTTGCGGCCGACCACGGTGAGCGCCTCGCCGTCGAGCACCTGCTGGACGAACGCGCCGAGGTGGGTGCGCCGCTCGGCCGGGCGCCGCCAGTCCGCGACCGCGATCACGGTGATCAGCGCGCCGCCCGCGGCCGCGACGAGCGCGAGCCGTACCGGGGAGAGGCGGCGGCCGGTGAGCAGGAACAGGAAGATCGCGAGCCCGAGGGTGAACGCGGGCACGCCGCCGAAGTCGGCGCCCCACCCGGGCCAGCCGTCCGCGGCGATCGCGAGCGCGCCGTACCCGAGGCAGACCCCCACGGCGAGGCGGCGCCGCCCTCGCGCGAGCAGCGCGTCCGCCACCCCGGCGAGGGCGAGGATCGTGCCGGTGGCGTACACCGCGAACGCGATGTTGCTGAAGCCGTAGAACCGGCCGCCGGTGACCGGCTCGTACCCGGTGACCGCGTTCACCTGCAGCCGGGACCCGGTCAGCACGTCGGCGAGCAGCGCCAGCGACGTCACCGCGGCGACCACGGTGAGCGGCCCGAGCGCATGCCGCCGCCACGGCCCGGCGAGCGCGACCGCGGCGATCAGGGCGGCGAACCCGAGGATCGTGCCGACGAGCGCGGCCATCGGGAACGGCAGGCTCCACCACGGCACGAGCTGGGCGAGGAACGTGGCGACCGGGACCGCGCCGCTCACCACCGCCACCACCCGGGTGGCCGCGAGCGCCCGGCCGCCCGGCCGGCGGCGCACCGCGACCGCGGCCGCGCCGTAGAAGACCAGCTGCACCGCGACGAGCAGGCTGAAGAACGGCGCCCGCACCCGGCGCAGCACCTGCCCGGCGAGGTCGGCGTCGGCGAGCTCGGTGACGGTCTCGGCGACGGTGGCGGGGGCCGCGCCGCCCGGCGTCCACGCCCGGCCCACCATGCCCGGCGGGGCGCCGAGGCCGAGCGCGCCGAGCACGGTCGCGGTGAGGTCGGTGATCGTGACGAGGGCGTCCTGGCGGGTCGAGGCCGCGGTGAGGAACCCGCGCGGGTACGGCGGGCCGCCCGCGGCCGCCGGGCCGGTGGCGATCGCCACGTGCAGCCGGGGCGCCTCGGTGACGTCGGAGACCCCGGCGAGCAGCACGGTCGTGCCGTCCGGGACGCGCCCGAGCACCTCACCGACCCGCGCGTCGGCGGCGGCCGCGGCACGCCGCCGCGCCTCCGCGGGCGGGGACCCGTGCGTCGCCGCCCGGGCGAGGTCGTCGATCTCGACCACCACCAGGTGGTAGCGGGCCAGGTCGCCGAGGCCGGCGACGGAACCGGCGTAGGCTTCCACGGCGCCGGACCGGTCGGCCGCGGCGAGCGCCGCCCCCGGGCCCGCGGCCGCGACCCGGCCGCCGGCGTCCCGCACCGTCTGGCCGAGCAGCCCGATCCGCGCCCGGTACGGGCTCGCCGCGTTGAACGCGGCGTACTCCGCCCAGCCGGGCACCCGCGCCGGCCCGTCCGCGCCGCCCACCGGTGCCGCCGGAGGCGCGCACGCCTCGCCCGGCGTCCCGGCCCGCTGCCCCGCCGAGATCGTGAGCCACCCGGCGGCGTCGCAGGTGATCCCGCGATCCGGGGGCGGGATCGCCCGGGTGGACAGCGACGCGGCCCCGCCCTGCCCGGCGAGCCGCCACAGGTTCGGCGTCCGGGCCGCGTCGAGGTCCGCCCACTCCAGCCCGGGCACCCCGATCACGACCACGCGCCCGGCCGGCGCGCGTGCGGCACCGCCCGCCGGCGCGGCCGTGCCGTACCCCGGCCCAGGAACGGCGGCGTCGGCCATGGCGGCGGGGGCGGTCCAGGCG
>QGUZ01000473.1 GCA_003242605.1 Actinomycetota bacterium | reverse complement strand
CGCGTGGGCGTTCGCCGCGGTCTTCGAGCTGCCGTTCCAGCGGCACCGCGGCTGGGCCGCGCTGCGCGCCGTGGCCCGCGCCCGGCTCGCCCGGCGCCGGGCGGCCCGCCCCGCCTAGCCCGCCGGTCACCGCAGCACCCCGGCGAGCCGCAGCACCTTGCGGGTACGGTGGGCGAGCTGGCGGCGCTGCCGCCGGGCGTACATGCGGCAGATCGCGGCGCGCGCCCGCCGCCGCTGCTCGGGGGTGAGGTCGGCCGTGCGGATCCAGCCGAGCAGCTCGCGGAACTGCAGCGTGTTGGAGAAGTGGGACCGCCAGGCCGGCACGCCGAGGCGGCGGGCGACCACGCCGATGCGCTCGAGCTTCCAGTGCCGGTGGGCGAGCACCTCGGGCACGTGGCCCCACGGCCCGGCGAGCGCGAGCTTGCAGGCGAACACCTCGTCCTCGCGCAGCATGTTCCGGCGCGGGATCGCGGCGACCGGGGCGCGCCGCACCATGCCGTAGAGCGGGTCGATGAGCAGGTGGCTCTCGTTGAGCAGCCGGAGCATCTCGCCGAGCCGCTCGACCGGGTCGTCCGAGCGGAGCGCGGTACCGGTGTAGTCGCCGCTGGCGACCTTGCCGTCCGGCCCGGTGTAGGCGATCCGGCTGGTGACGAGGATGAGCCGGGGGTCGGCGGCGAACTCGCGCAGCAGCCGGGAGACGTAGCACGGCTCGAGCCGGTCGTCGTCGCCGATCCACCGGAAGTACTCGCCGCGGGCGAGCCGGATCGTCGCGATGAAGTTGTTCAGCAGCCCGATGTCGTACGGCTGGCGGTGGTAGACGATCCGGTCGTCGGTGGCCGCGAGGTCGCGGCACACCTCCTCGGTGCGGTCGGTCGACGCGTTGTCGCTGATCACCAGCTCGATCCGGCCGTGGTCCTGGGCGAGCACCGAGCGGATCACGCCCGCCACCCGGTCGGCGGCGTTGCGCACCGGGAGGCCGATGGACACGAGCGTGTCGGGGCCTGGCTCTGCGGTCATGGGCTCCTCACCGAGCGGAGACGGAACGATCACGGAACCGGGCCGGCAGCGCGCCGGCGGCCCGCGCCAGCGCCGCGCGCGGCACCGCGACGGTCAGGTACGCGAGCAGCCCGAGGCCGCCCGCGAGGCACAGCTCGGCGAACGCGTTCCCGCCCAGCGCCCGCACCAGGGACGCCGCGGCGAGCGCGGCCGCGCCGCAGGCCGGCCCGCCGAGCAGCGGCCGGGCGAGGCCGGGCAGCACCGGGCCGAGCCGTACCCCGGTACGGCGCAGCGCGAGGGCGGCGAGCGGCAGCGCGACGAGCACGGCCGCGGCCGCGTTGCCGATCGCCGCGCCGCGGATGCCGTCGAGGTGGGCCCCGGCGAGGATCGCGGGCACGAGCGCGACGCCGTACCCGAGGTTCATCCACACCGTCGCCTTGGTCGCCCCCTGCGAGGTGAGGATGTCGAACGCGAACGAGGTGAGCATGCGGGCGAGCATGAGCACCGCGAGGAACCGCAGCACCCCGGCCGACATCTCCCACTTCTCCCCGTAGAGGAACACCACGATCGGGTGGGCGAGCGTCGCCATGAGCACCGCCACCGGCAGCACCGCGGCCACGAGCAGCGGCACCGAGCGGGCCACCCCCTCCTGCAGGGTGGCGGTGTCGCGCTCGGCGAGCCGGGAGAACCCGGGGATCGACACGTACCGGATCGCGGTGCCGATCAGCCCCGGCACCCAGCTCGAGATGTTGAACGCGAGCAGGTAGTAGCCGAGCGGCTCCTCGCCGAGCACCGCGCCGACGATCACGTAGCCGACGTTGAGCAGCACCCCCTCCAGGCCGGTCCCGGCCGCGGACGGGATGCCGAACCGCAGCAGCCGCCCGGCGATCGCCCGGTCGAAGCCGAGCCGGAACGGCACCCGCGCCGCGGCGAGCACCACCGCGCCGGTCACCACCGCGCCCGAGAGCTGCCCCCAGGCGAAGCTGTACGGCCCGGCCCCGTTCGCGGCGAGGGTGATCGCCACCGCGGCGTTCACGACGAATCCGGCGAGGATTGCGCCGGAGAGCCGGTCGTGCTGGAAGCGGCGCATGAGCGCGGCGCTGCGCACCGCGGTGACGCCCTCGACGAGGATCACCGCGGTGAGGATGCGCACCACCGGGGCCGCGTCCGGGTTCCCGGCGAGCGCGGCGAACGCCGGGGCGCCGACCCAGAAGACCGCGTACAGCGTGGTCGCCGAGATCAGGGCGAGCGTGGTCGCGGTCGGCGCCATCTCGGCGAGCCGCCCCCGCCACTGCACGGTCGCCGCGATGATCCCGATGTCCTTGATCATCATGACGAACTGGGTGGCGGCGAGCGCGACCGCGTAGACGCCGAAGTCCTCGGGCGCGAGCAGCCGGGCGAGCACGAGGCTCATCACGAACGAGCCCGCCTTCATCACCACGTTGCCGAGCAGGCTCCAGCGCAGCCCGCGCCCGGCCTTGCGCCCGATCGTCCGCACCGCGGCGCCCGCGCCGCCCTCGCCCGCGGCGCCGCCCGCCGGTGCGGCGGTGTCCACCGGCTCAGTCATCGCCGCGCCGGTCCTCGCCGTCCGCCCGTTCCCCGGTGGTCCGCGGGCCGCCCGCCGTGCCGTTCGCAGTGTCGTTCGCAGTGCCGTTCGCTGGGCCGTTCACTGGGCCGTTCCGCGAGGTGGCCGCACCGCCGTTCTCGGACACCCGCTCCCGCCAGAGCACCCCGCACAACGCCACCGCTCCGCCCGCGCAGCTTCGGTTGTCGACACACGATCAGATCAA
>QGUZ01000160.1 GCA_003242605.1 Actinomycetota bacterium | reverse complement strand
CACGCTCGACCGGCACGCTCGACCGACACCGGGGCCGCCGCACCGGCGCGGCGGCCGCAGTGTCGACATCGCGCCGCCGCTCCCACCGCCGGATGCGCAGCGCCGGACCACTCCGCCGGATCACTCCGCCGGATCACGCCGTACCGCACCGGTCACCCCTCGGGCCAAAGGCCGTGCGCGTCCACTCTGCGGCTCGGCACGCGGGCCGTCGCGTGCGGCGGCTGACGCGTGCGGTCACCGGCTCCGCGGCGAGCGCCGCCCCTGTCTCAGCGGGCGGCGAGCCAGGCGGCGGTGTCGGGTGGCAGCCCGTCCGCGGTGAGCGGGCCGCTGGCGACGAGCATCTCGCGATGAGGGGGCAGGGAGACGTGCCCCTGGCCGCAGTTGAGCACGCAGATCAGGTCGCCGCGGGCGAAGGCGAGTACCTCGTCGGGGGAGTCGAACCAGCTCACCCGGTCCGGCAGCGACCCGGCGAGGCGGCGCCGGAGGGCGAGCACCCGGCGGTAGAAGGAGAGCATCGAGTCCGGGTCCGCGAGCTGCCGCTCCACGGTGAGCTCGGCCCACTCCGCCGGCTGCGGCAGCCACGGCCGGGCCGACCCGGACAGGGAGAACCCGAACGGCGGCCGGGACCCCGACCAGGGGAGGGGGACGCGGCAGCCGTCGCGTCCCGGCACCTCGCCCCCGGTGCGGTGGAAGGCGGGATCCCGCCGCACCTCGGGTGGAAGGTCCTTAACCTCGGGTAGGCCGAGTTCCTCTCCCTGGTAGAGGTAGGCCGATCCCGGCAGGGCGAGCATGGTGAGCACGGCGGCGCGCGCCCGCGCCACCCCCGCGCCCGGGTCCGGCGCGCCCTCGGCGTACCGGGTGACGTGCCGCACCACGTCGTGGTTGGACAGCACCCAGGTGGGCGCCGCGCCGAGGGCGGCGAGGGTGTCGTCGATGACCGTGCGGAACGCGGCGGCGTCCCAGGGCGCCTCGAGCCAGGCGAAGTTGAAGCACTGGTGCAGCTCGTCGCTCCGCACGTACCGGGCGAGGTCCTCCAGCGAGTCGGTCCACACCTCGCCGACGAGCATGCGCTCCCCGTCGAACCGGTCGAGGAGCTTGCGCCACTCCCGGTAGACGTCGTGCACCTCCGGCCGCCCCCAGATCGGGGTACCGGAGCGCAGCCCCTGCACCTCCTCCGGCACCGACGGCAACCTCTCGTCCTTGTAGAGGCCCATCGCGACGTCGATGCGGAAGCCGTCCACCCCGCGGCCGAGCCAGAACCGCAGGATGTCGAGGAACTCCGCGTGGATCTCCGGGTTGCGCCAGTTGAGGTCCGGCTGCTCGGGCGCGAACAGGTGGAGGTACCACTGCCCGTCCGGCACCTGGGTCCACGCGGGCCCGCCGAACACCGACCGCCAGTTGTTCGGCGGCCCGCCGGCCACGCCGTCCCGGAAGATGTACCGGTCGCGCTCGGGCGAGCCCTTGGGCGCCGCCAGCGCCTCGCGGAACCACGGGTGCTCCGACGAGGTGTGGTTCGGCACCAGGTCGACGATGACCTTCAGGTTCCGGGCGTGGGCGTCGGCGACCAGCCGGTCGAACGTGGCGAGGTCGCCGAAGAGCGGGTCCACGCCGCGGTGGTCCGCCACGTCGTAGCCGCCGTCGACCATGGGGGACGGGTAGAACGGGGTGAGCCACAGCGCGTCCACACCGAGCGCGGACAGGTACGGCAGGCGCCGCCGTACCCCCTCCAGGTCGCCCACCCCGTCACCGTCGGCGTCGGCGAAGCTGCGCACGTAGATCTGATAGACGACGGCGTCGTGCCACCAGGGGAGTGTGTCCATGGTGACAGGGCTGCCCGCGATGGCCGGGCGCTACGCCTCGTGGCCGGACCACGGCCCGGAGCGGACTCCGCCGCCCGCGGCGCCGGCCGGGTACGGCTAGCGCGGGGTGTTGACGAGGCTGTGCGCGGCGTAGACGAGGTAGTCCCAGAGCTGCTGCTCCAGCTCCGGCGCGAGCTTCAGCTCCTGCACCGCGTCGTACATGTGCTTGAGCCAGGCGTCGCGCTCGGCCTCGCCGATGGCGAACGGCGCGTGCCGCATGCGCAGCCGCGGGTGGCCGCGCCGCTCGCTGTAGGTCCGCGGCCCGCCCCAGTACTGCATGAGGAACAGCCGCAGCCGCTCCTCGGCGCCGGACAGGTCCTCCTCCGGATAGAGCGGCCGCAACAGCGGGTCCTTGGCGACACCCTCGTAGAAGCGGCGCACGAGCTTGCGGAAGGTCTCCTCGCCGCCTACGGCCTCGTAGAAGGTCTGCGGCGCCTGGTCGGGGGTTGCTGGCTGTTGGGACATTCCTCGGCTCATCTCCGTGAGGACGTGGTACTCGCTGTGCGCGAACCGGGGGTGTCCGGCGGCGGGACCGGCGAGGGCGCCGGCGCCGCCGTCTCGGCGCACGGAACGGCACGCTCCCAGGGTACGGCCTCGCCCCCGGTGGGCCGGCGAACGGGCACCGGCCCACGCGGCCCGCGGGCACCGGGGCCCGGCGGCGCGCGGAACGGCCGGGCCGGCGCCCGGGACGCCGCGGCCGGGGGACGCGGCCCGGCCCGCGGATCAGGACGCCCCGGCGAGGGCGACGCCGCGCTCGTCGAGCGCCTGCTTGATGCGCACCCGCAGCTCGCGGGCGACCTCGTCGTTCTTGCCGGGCATGGTCTTGACCGTCACCTGGAAGATCATCGCCGAGTCGGAGACCTGCTCGAGGGCGTACACCCGCGGCTCCTCGACGATCACCAGGTCGCGCATGCCGGGCTCCTCCCACAGCCCGTTGGCGATCCCCTTGAGCAGGTCCCGGATCTCGTCGATGTCCGCGTCGTACGGCACGGGCACGTTGACCAGCGCCCGCGACCAGCCCTGCGACTCGTTGCCCACCCGGGTGATCGTGCCGTTGCGGATGTACCACACGCGGCCGTCGGCGTCCCGCAGCCGGGTGATGCGCAGCGTGATGGCCTCGACGGTGCCGGTGGCCGGGCCGGCGTCGATGATGTCGCCGACGCCGTACTGGTCCTCCAGCAGCATGAACATGCCGGAGATGAAGTCCTTCACCAGCTCCTGGGCGCCGAAGCCGATCGCGATGCCGAGGATGCCGACGCTGGTGAGCAGCGGGGCGAGGTTCATGCCGAAACGGCCGAGGACCATCAGGATCGCGGTCCCCATGATGAGGATGGTCGCGGCGTGCCGGAGCACCGAACCGATCGTCTCGGCCCGCTGCCGGCGCCGCTCGGTGAGCAGCACCTGCGCGGCGTCCGCCTGCCGCCCGGCCCGGGCGCGCAGCTTCTCGGGGAGCACGCCCTGCGCGGCCCGGCGGGTGATCCGGTCGATCAGCCGGAGCACCACCTTCCGCAGGATCAGCGCGCCCGCCAGGATCAGCACGATCGTGATCACCCAGGCGGCGAAGGGGGCCCAGCCCTCGGGCAGGATGCCCTCCACCAGCGGGCAGATCACGTCGTTCGAGCCGGAGCAGGTGGCGCGCACCGCCTCGCTGAGCCGCTCGGGGTCCGGCAGCACCGCCTCCTCCGGGTTCGTCGGGCTCGGCGACGGCTCGGGCGCCGGGGTGGCCTCCGGGGTGACAACGGGGGTGCCCTCTGCCGTGGGTGCCGGGGTGGCCGGGGCGTCCGACGGGTCCGCGGACGCGTTCGCCTCCGGCGTCGGCGCAGGGGAGAGCGATCGCAGGAACACTTACGGGATCCTCGGGGATTGGTTCGGTCGGCGGTCGGTCATACCTCGGTCAACGATAGTGAAACCGCCGAGGTGGAACCGCCGACCGAACCGGCCGCCGCCCCTCCGCGCCGTCAAGAGGGGGCGCCGGACCGCGACCGCCGTATCGCGCCTGCGGCGCCCCTTGCGGCGGCCCGGCCGGCAGGCGCACCCGGAACACCTGCCGGCCGTCCCCTCGCCGGGGTGGGGTCCCGGCGCCGCCCGGGCCGCCCTACCGGCGACCCGGGCGGAGCTTTACGCTGCGGTGGCGAAAATGATCAGAAGCCGAATCCGTCTCGGTACGCGTGTTCGAATTTGCGGCCGATGAGATTCGCGAATCGGGTCGAGATTCGCAATTCCGCGAAATTGATCCCGGAGTCGGCGCGGCAGGCAACGCCCCGGACCACCCACCGGAGCGTTCCGCACCGCCGCCGCGCCGACCCCGGGGCGCCACGGCGGGCGCGTTTCCCTAATCGCCCACCGTGGCGAGCACCCGGGCCACCTTGGTCGCCGCGCCGGCGGGGTCGTCCGCCCGGTGCATGCGCTCGCCCCAGGACCACCAGTAGTAGTCGGTCGCCGCCTGCGGGGCGCAGGTCACGTTCTCGGTGAGGCTGGTCGCCTTCGGATTGATCACGCGTACGAACGCGCGGCCCGAGGGCGTGCGCACCACGCGGGCGAGCAGGCCGCGTGCGTCCAGTTCCGACACCAAGCGCTCCAGGTGACCGAGGTCGTCCTCGCGCACCGTGTGTCCTCCTCCTCCGGCGGGCCTCGTCCGGTCCCGCGCTTCCTTTTCCGGTCGGCTCAACATGGCCGACATCGTCAAATGGCGCAATGGACCTTTGAGGAGGCCGCGGATGGGGGATACCCCAATCAGGGTTATAGAAGCGCTCCGAAGGAGGACGATCCTTAGCCGAATTCCTCAAGAGTCGTTCCCCAGCAGACCTCGTCTGGTCCATTATTCTCTGTAGGCGTAGCGCAACCCGCCGGTAACAGTGTGTCAGGGGGCGTTCGACCGGGCGGGGACTCGGCAGGGCGGCACGCGCACCGCCCACAGGAGAGGGGCTGTCATGGTCGTGCCAGACAAGGTCGGTGATGACCGCGGCACCTCTGACGGCAGGGCGACGGAGAACCGGATCGTGACCGGCAGACACAGGGAGACCGAACTGGCCCGGCGCAGCCGGGCCCGAGGGCTGGCCGCTGGGCGAAGTCTGCCCCAGATTGCGGACGAGATTTACGAATTATGCGGTCCGCAGTTCGGCACGACGCGCATCAAGGCCCACCGCCTGGCACACGGCATCGCGCTCGCCGACGTCATCGAGCAGGTACGCGCGTTGTTCGAGCGCGACGGCAAGCCCGTCCCAGGGATCGGCGAGACGTTGCTGTCGGCGTACGAGAGCGGCCTGAAGCGCCCCGGCCCGGAGTACCTCCACTACCTGTGCACGGTCTACCGGGTCGAGCCCGCCGCGCTCGGCTACGAGGGGCCGTGCATCTGCGGGAATGGCCACCGAGCGCCCGGCACGGGCCGGACCGACGCGATGCAGGAGCCGGCGCCCGAGCCGATCCCCAGGCAGCGTGAGCCGCGGACGTGGCATACCGGCAGCGATGCCCCCGGTGACGGGGGCGAGGAGGACGAGAACGTGCTACGCAGGACGTTGTTGCAGCTCCTCGCGGCGACGGGAGCCGGCGCGGTGATCGAACCGGACATCCACAGCCGCGTGTTCGGCGCCGTCGACAACATTCGCAGGCGGCTGGACGAGACCCTGGTGTCGGGCACCGTGTCGGCGGCCATGCTCGACCAGTGGGAGGAGGCCACCAAGGGGTTCGGCCGCCAGTACATGAACACCCCACCGCTGCAGTTGCTCTGCGACGTTCTGCTCGAGCTCAGCTCGGTGCGCAGGGCGATGGCGCATCGGCAGCCGGTGGATCTGCAGCGGCGGCTGTGCCAGATGACCGCCCAGCTCTCCGGGCTGAGCGGCATGATCATGCTCAACATCGGCGACCACCGGCTCGCGCGCTCGTTCTTCCGCACCGCGCGGACCGCGGCCGACGAGACCGAGGACCGCGCGCTGCGCGCCTGGGTGATCGCCCGCGAGTCCCTGGTCCCGCTCTACTACGGCGACCCGCGCGAGGCGCTCAACCTCGCCAAGCAGAGCCGCGCCCTCGCCGGCCAGACCCCCTGCCCGGCCCAGGCGATGGCGCCGATCGTGGAGGCGCGGGCGCTCGCCATGCTCGCCGGCACGGGCCGCAAGGACGTGGTCGACCAGGCCAAGCGCGCGCTGTCGCGGGCCCGCGCCGCGTTCACCCAGATGAGCAGCGATGCGCAGGACGACCTCGCGTTCGGCTACACCGAGCGCCAGCTCTACTTCCACGAGGGCGACGCCCTGGTGCGGCTGGGCGAGACGATCCAGGCCGACGCCGTGCTGCAGCAGGCGCTGGCCAAGTACGGCCCGTCGGAGTGGCTCGACCCCACCCTCATCCGGTTCGACCGGGCGCGGTGCAAGCTGCTCGAGGGTGAGATCGAGGAGGCCGCGCGCATGGCGCTGCAGACCTGGAACAGCCTCGAGGCCGCCTACCGCACCGACATCGTGGTGCGCCGCGCGAACGACCTCATCCGGCAGGCGGAGAAGGCGGCGGGTACGGATCGCATCCCCGAGCTGCAGGAGCTCAAGGAGGCGGTCATGAGCCGTTCGAGGGCGGAGGCATGAGCCTGCGCATCCGTCGCTACCGCTGGTCCGACCTGGAGGCGGTCTGCGCGCTCAACCGGATCGGGCTCGCGCAGGTCGGCCTCGCCCCGGGGGACGGCGTCTACTACGACCACGACCTCCCCCGCATCCACGAGATCTACCTCAACGGCCACGGCGAGTTCCTCGTCGGCCTGGTCGACGGGCGGATCGTGGCGATGGGCGGGCTGCGGCGGGTGACGGAGCAGGAGGCCGAGCTCTGCCGCATGCGGGTCCACCCCGAGTACCAGCGGCGCGGGTACGGCACCCGCATCCTGCTCCGGCTGGAGGAGCGGGCGGTCCAGCTCGGCTACCGCCGCCTGCTCTGCGACACCACGAGCAACCAGCTCGCCGCGATCGCGCTCTACCGGCGGCACGGCTGGCTGGAGACCGGGCGCCGCCGCATCGGCGCGCTCACGGTCGTCTACTTCGAGAAAGAACTCCACCCCGAGGCCGACGAGCACGATTTACCCGTGGTACGGGAGAAGGCCTAGCGCCCCGGCCGCCGGTCCCGCCGCGGCGACGCCGCCACGACGGGACCGTGACCGTTCCGTCCCGGCTCAGGACGCCTCGCCGCCAGCGAGCCCGGTGTGCAGGGCGAGGAAGGCGAGCTGGTCGGCCGCGAGCTCGACGCTCCGGCTCACCGCCCGCGCCCCGTGCCCCACCTCGGTCTCGTTGCGCAGCAGGATCGGCCGGTCGGACGAGGTGGCGTGCTGCAGCGCCGCGCACATCTTGCGCGCGTGCAGCGGATCCACCCGGGTGTCGGAGTCGAACACGGTGAACAGCGTCGCCGGGTACGGCACGCCCTCCCGCACGTTGTGGTAGGGCGAGTAGGCGAGCAGCCAGCGGAACTGCTCGGGATCGTCGGCCGAGCCGTACTCCACGTTCCAGGTCGCGCCGAGCCCGAACCGCTCGTAGCGGATCATGTCGAGCAGCGGGGCCGAGCAGACCACCGCCGCGTACAGCTCCGGGCGCTGGGTGAGCGCGGCGCCGACGAGCAGCCCGCCGTTCGAGCCGCCGGAGATGCCGAGCCGGTCGGGCGTGGTCACCCCGGTGGCGATCAGATGCTCGGCGGCGGCGTGCAGGTCGTCGAAGACGTTCTGCTTGTTGCCGAGCATGCCCGCCCGGTGCCACTCCTCGCCCTCCTCGCCGCCGCCGCGCAGCTGGGCGATCGCGTAGACGCCGCCCGCCTCGGCCCAGGCGAGGATCGAGGCCGAGTAGCCGGGGGCCATGGAGATGCCGAAGCCGCCGTACCCGTAGAGGATCGTCGGCCGCGGGCCCTCCCCGGGCCGGGAGATCACCAGCATGCGTACCGGCGTGCCGTCCTTCGACCGGTAGACGACCTGCTCGGTGCGCACGTCCGGCACCTCGACCGTGCCGGGGGCGGCGGCCCACAGCGTGGTCTCGCCGGTGCGGGCGTCGTACCGGTGCACCGCGGGCGGCGTGGTGTTGTCGGTGTAGACGAACCACGCCTCGTGGCCGCCCTCGGGCCGTTCCACCAGGCGGCCGATCGTGCCGAGGCCCGGGACGGGCACCTCGCCGGTGCGGGCGCCGGTCGCCAGGTCGTGCACGGTGATCTCGCCGATCGCGTGCCGGGTCCAGCCGACGAGCAGGGTATCGGCCTCGTCGAGGATCGCGTACGAGGCGAGCACCGCCTCCGGGTCCTCGGGCACCAGGTCCCGCCAGTGCTCGTAGGTGGGGGTGGCCGGGTCGGTCACGCAGATGCGGCCGCGTGGGGCGTCGCGGTCGGTGAACACGTACAGCCGGCCGTCCCGGCCGAAGTGCAGGCCGGTCTGCGCGTCGACCCCCTCCTGCACGGTGACGAGCCCGGGGGCCTCCGGCTGCGACGCGGTGAGGTCGGCGATCCACAGGTCGTTGCGCGGCGCGGTGCCCTTCGACGCGGAGAGCGTGAGCCAGCGGCCGTCCCGGGAGACCGTCACGCCGTAGTACTCGGTCTTGTCCCGGCCCTCGCCGAAGATCAGCACGTCCTCGTCGGCCGGGGTGCCGACGCGGTGCAGGTAGACGCGGCGGTGGTACTGCCGCTCGTCCTCGGGCACGCGCTCCGGCGGCAGCCGCCGCACGTAGTAGAACGCCTCCCCGCCAGGCAGCCAGGCGACGGGGGAGTACCGGCACCGGTCGATCGGGCCGTCCACCCGCTCGCCGGTCGCCACGTCCAGGACGTACAGCCGGGACTCCTCGTCGCCGCCGACCGAGAGCTGGTAGGCAAGCAGGCGTCCCTCCTTGTCCGGCTGCCAGGCGTCGAGCGTGGTGCGGCCGCTCGGGTCGATCGCCATGGGGTCGATCAGCGGCCGCTCGGCGCCGCCGTCGACCACGTACAGCACGGCGTGCTCCTGGTCGGGCGTGCGGCGGGTGAAGAAGTACCGGTCGCCGCGCCACACCGGCGGGCCGACCGTCCCCGACCGCATGAGCTCGGCGACGCGCTCCCGGAAGCGCCGGCGGATCGGCAGGCCGGGCACGGCGGCGGCGAAGAGCTCCTCCTGAGCCTTGAGCCACTCCTTGGTGGCGGGGGATTCGCGGTCCTCCAGCCAGCGGTAGGGGTCGGGCACGGGGACACCGTGCAGGACGTCCACCACGTCGTCGCGGTGGGCGGTCGGATACTGCGGTCGCGTCATGCCCGTAACCCTAAGCGCACCCCGCCGCTGCGGCGCCGTCCTGGGGCGCGCGGGTCGAGCGGGCCGTGGTTCACCGAACGTGTTCGTCCCGACGCGCGGCGCAGGCGTAAAGAATCCTCAGGAAGGGGATTAGACGTATCAGACGTCTCTCCGCCATCCGCGGCCACGAGATATGGGGTGGCGAGAGGAGACCGGAAAAGGCCACACTGGTTGAGGGCGGTGCCGTGGTGATCATCCGCTGGACCGTCCGGCGGAGGTCCGTGTGACGGAAGCGTCAGTGCCCGATGTCGGGCCGCTACAGGGGTCGTGCCGGGGCACGACCTCCGAGGTGACGCGCTTAACTGGAAAGGCCCAGTGATGCGCCAGGTACTGCTGCTGAACGCTACGTACGAACCGTTAACCACCCTCTCGCTGCACCGGGCGGTCGTCCTGGTGCTGCGGGAGAAGGCGGAGGTCGTCCACCGGGACCGCCGGGGCGCCGTCCTGCGGTCGGCGAGCCGTACGCTGGAGGTTCCCTCGGTGATCCGGTTGCGGCGGTACGTCCGCATCCCGTACCGGTCCCGCATCCCGCTCACCCGGGCGGCCCTGATGCGCCGGGACGACTTCCGCTGCGCCTACTGCGGCCAGCGGGCCGAGACCATCGACCACGTCATCCCCCGATCCCGTGGCGGCACCCACACCTGGGAGAACTGCGTCGCCTCGTGCACGTCGTGCAACCACCGTAAGGCCGACAAGCTCGTGGAGGAGCTGGGGTGGACGCTCCGCGTCTCCCCGGTGGTGCCACGCGGCGCTCACTGGCGGCTCATCGGCGCGCAGTACGACGGAGACCCGCAGTGGGCGCCCTACCTGGAATCGGCCGCCTGACCGGACCGCAGGCGACGTCGGTCGTACTCTGGTGCCATGCCGCGTTACGACTACCGCTGCCGCGCCTGCGGCGTGACGTTCGAGCTGTCCCGTCCCATGGCCGAGTCCGGCGACCCGGCGGTCTGCCCGGAGGGTCACGACGACACGGTGAAGCTGCTGCCCACCGTCGCCGTGACCGGAACGGCGGCCGCCCCCCGCCCCAGTGGGGGGTGCTGCGGCGGAGGCTGCTGCGCCTGAGGCGTGCGGCCGTCCGCCCGAGGTACGGCCGGCCTCCCGCCCGCGCCCGGCCCCGGGACGGCCCGGCACGCCCGACACCGACCGGCCCCGCGTCGAGCCGCACCGCCCTTCGCTCGACGTCGGAGCCCGGCGGAGCGGGACCCCTGTTGATCAGGGCGTGAACCGGTGACCGGGCCCGACCGGTGCGCGCGGGCGCGCGGCCGCCGCGTCCGTGCGCGGGTCAGTCCCGGCGTACCTCGTCCATCACCAGTGTGGCGACGCGTTCGACCGTGGCCCGGCCCGTCCTGTGCCGCGGGTGACGGTCGCTCAGCACGGCGATGAGCGTGTCCCGGCTGGGCGAGACGATCCTACCGGCACTCGTGACGGTCCAGTGGCCGCGGTCCCGCAGCCGGCCGTTGCGGAGCGCCACGCGGTCCCGGGCCGTGCTCGCCGCGGCGATGCCGCCGTGCCGCGCGGGGGAGTCGACGGCGAGCAGCGCGGCGGCGAACGCGCGGTTGCGGTCGTTGAGCGGACCGCGCGGCGCGGTGAGCAGGTCGAGCACCCGCAGCTGGTCGGCGGCGACGCTGCGCGTCTCCTTCCAGCGCAGGCCCGGTCCGGGCCGGGTGCGGTCGAGGCCGAGCCGGCGGAGCGCGCGGGCGATGCCGCGGTGACCGCCGAGGGCGGTGTAGAGCCGCTCGGCCGCCCGATCGTCGCCAAGCCTGATCATCTTGGTGGCGAGCGCGCGCTCGGTGTGCGTCAGGCCGCGCGGCCGCTGCTGGGCGCGCAGCAACAGCACGAGCAGGATGTCGAGCCCGGCCACGTCGGCGAGCCGGTACGGCGTGCGCTCCCGGTACTGGTAGCGCAGGCCGGTGACCCGGTCGTACACCGCGACCGAGATGCGGCCCGGGCGCCTGCGCAGGTACCGGTCGAGCCGCGCGGTGAGGCGGCGCGCCTGCTCGGCCGCGGCGGGGGTGGCCGCGACCGCCGCCCGGCCGTCCGCGCCGCTCGCGGCGGCCGGGTTGTCCGCGGCGGCCGGGCCCGCGTCCTGGGAGGCGCCGCCCG
>QGUZ01000159.1 GCA_003242605.1 Actinomycetota bacterium | reverse complement strand
GGAAACGGATGGGCCGCCGCGGCCGGGCGGCGCCCAGGGCGAGCAGCACGAGCCCGGCCACGAACAGCGCCGCCGGGATCCTCCTCGTCCACCGGCCGCGCTTCGGCAGCGCGGCGCGGACGAGCGCGATCGAGGTGACGCGGACGGCGGCCCGTCGCCGGCGACGGCGGGTCAGCCACCACACGCCGAAGATCAGTGGAATGACCAGGATGGACAGCAGCGCCCAAGGCCATGACAGTGACATCTAGATCACCCGCCCGGTGCGAAGCACGGTGAGCACCGCTCCCCCGGTGAGCAGCACGAGGGCGAACGCGATGAACGCGCCGGCGAGGGGAAGCGGCTCGTCGGAGACGGTGAGCCGCAGATCGATCGTGTCGGCGATCCCGGCGAGCTGCGCGGCGTCGCCGGCGGGGTGGTAGGCGCCGCCGGTGGTCCGCGCGATCATGGTGAGGGTCTGCTCGTCGAGCGCGGTCTGCACGCGGTAGCCGTCGACCGACACCGTGGCCCCGGCGGTGGTGCCGATGCCCACGGTGTGGATGCGCACCCCGGCCCGCTGGGCCACCTGGGCGGCCTGCTCCACGTTCTCGTCGCCCTGGGTCTCCCCGTCCGAGAAGATCACGATGGTCGCGGACGGCCAGTACCCGATGTCGGGAACGGAGCCGCCGGGCCCGATCGCCACCTGCCGGCCGGTGATCGCCGACAGCGAGGCGAGGATCGCGGCGCTGAGCGAGGTGCCACCGGTGATGCGCAGCCGGTCGATCGCCCGGAGCGCCACGGAGTGGTCGCGGTCGGGCCGCGCGGTGACGAGCGCCCCCTGCTCGAACGCGACGAGCCCGATGTCCACGGTCTCCGGCTGGGCCTGCACGAACGCGCGGGCCGCCTGCTGGGCGGCGGCGAGCCGGTTGGGCCGCACGTCCTCGGCGGCCATGCTGTTGGAGACGTCGACGGCGAGCATGACGGTGCCGGAGGCGCGCGGCACCGGCACCATCGCCACCGGCCCGGCGGCGGCGACCGCGAGCACGGCGACACCGGCGATGGTGAGGCCGGTGCCGAAGCCGAGGCCGCCGCGCCGCTTGCCGGGGATGGCGACGCCCGCCGCGATGAGCGCCGCTTTGCGGCGGCGCGAGACGGTGACCGCGGCGGCAATCAGGGCCGCGGTCACCAGCAGCCCGATGACGAGCAACAACGGGGATGACAGTGTCATGGCATCCCTTCCCCCGTCGGATGCGGTGCGGTCGTGCCCGGCCGGGGCGCGCGAGGGGTGCGTCCCGGCCGGGGCACGGTGGGGTGGGGTCCCGTCCGGAACGCGGGGTGGCGGCGTTCCGGACGGGACGTGCGGTTCCTGCTCATCGCGCGCGGCTCCGGGTGCTCGCGACCACCTCGACGAGGGCCGCGGTGAGGTCACGGTCGGTGTCGATGCGGTGGATCGGCACCCGGGCGCGGCGCATGCCCGTGGCGAGCCGTTGCTCGCGGGCGTCGACCGCGGAGCGCAGGCCGGCGCGGAGCAGGGGGTCGGCGGAGTCGACGATGAGCTGCTCGCCGGTCTCGGCGTCCTCGATGACGATGAGCCCGGCCTCGGGCAGCACGTCGTCCGCGGTGTCGACGATGCGCAGCGCGACCACCTCGTGCCGCCGGGAGAGCCGCATCAGCGCGCGCTCCCAGTCGCCTTCGCCGATGAAGTCGGAGAGCACGAGGATGAGCGACCGGCGGCGGGCGAGCCGGCCCGCCGCGTCGAGCATCTCCGCCAGGTCGGTGGTGGCGCCGCCGCGCGGCCGGGCGGTACGGCCCAGCTCGGCGCCGATCCGCAGCACGTGCCGCCGGGTGGTGCCGGGCGGGATCACGCGCAGGATCCCGGTGTCGAAGAACAGGGCGCCGACGCGGTTCCCGGCCCGGGTGAACAGCCGGGCGAGCACGAGCGCGAGCTCGGCGAGCACGTCGTGCTTGCCGCGCCCCGGCCGCCCGGCGGTCATCGACGCCGACCGGTCGAGCACGAGCCACACCGTGACCTCGCGGTCCTCGGTGAACACCCGCAGGTACGGCTCGTCGAGCCGGGCGGTGACGTTCCAGTCGATCTGCCGCGCGTCGTCGCCGTCGACGTACGCGCGCAGCCCGGTGAAGTCGACGCCGGTGCCGCGGTGCACCGTGCGGTACGCGCCCTGGAGCCGGCCGTCGAGCCTGCGGACGATCTTCCACTCCAGGCGGAGCAGCAGCTTGTCGGGAGCGGTCGCCATGGCTCAGCGGTTCTGCAGCACGACCTCGGGGGCGCGGACGGCACCGAGCACCCGGTTGATGATCGTGTCGGCGTCGATCTCGTCCGCGAGGGCCTCGTACGAGAGCACGAGGCGGTGGCGCAGCACGTCGAGCGCGAGCTCGGAGACGTCGTGCGGCAGCACGTAGTGCCGGCCGCGCAGGTACGCCAGGGCGCGGGCGCCGGTGACGAGCGCGATCGACGCCCGCGGGCTCGCCCCGTAGGTGACGTACCGGTCGAGCTCGCCGAGCCCGGCCATGCCCGGCGACCGGGTCGCGCCGACGATCCGTACCGCATAGTCGATGATCGCCGGGTCGACGTACACCTTCCGGACCTGTTCCCGCATGCGCAGCAGGTCCTGGGTGGTGAGGATCGGGCGCGGCCGGTCCGGGTCGTGCAGCGCCCGGGCGACGATCGCCTGCTCCTCGGGCTGCGACGGGTAGTCGACGAGCACCTTCATCATGAAGCGGTCGACCTGGGCCTCGGGCAGCGGGTAGGTGCCCTCGGACTCGATCGGGTTCTCCGTCGCCATGACGAGGAACGGCTCGGGCACCGGGAAGGTCTCCCGGCCGATCGTCACCTGGTGCTCCTGCATCACCTCGAGCAGGGCGCTCTGCACCTTGGCGGGCGCCCGGTTGATCTCGTCGGCGAGGAGCAGGTTGGCGAAGACCGGGCCGAGCTCGGTGGTGAACTCGCCGGTGCGCTGGTTGTAGACCCGGGTGCCGACCAGGTCGGCCGGCACCAGGTCGGGGGTGAACTGGATGCGCTGGAAGCTGCCGTCGATGGCGGCGGCGAGCGAGCGTACCGCGAGGGTCTTGGCGAGTCCGGGCACGCCCTCGACGAGCAGGTGGCCGTCGGCGAGGAGCGCGACGGCCATGCGCTCCAGGAGCTGGTCCTGCCCGACGATGACGCGCTTGACCTCGAACAGCACGCGCTCCAGCGGCTTGGTCGGTTCGGAGGAGGGGTGAGGCGCGGTCATGCGAATCCTTCGTGTGCGGTTCGTACCGTGATGCGATGCGCGTTCGTCACGGCGCCGGGGTCGGCGCGGTGAGCGGAGGGGTGGTCAGATCTGCGGGCCGCCGCCGGACGGGCCGTCGCCCTGTCCGCCGAGGGCCTCGCCGATCGGCACCGCGAACGCGATTCCCGCGAACGCCTCGTCGCCTCCGGGGTCGGCGATCGAGACCACGATGCCGATGACCAAGCCCTGGGCGTCCAGGAGCGGGCCGCCCGAGCTGCCCGGATTGACCGAGGCGTCGAACTGGATGAGCCCGGTGAGCCGGCCGTCCGTGGAGGTGCGGTTGAGGCCGGAGACCACACCGGTGGACACACTGTGGGTGAGGCCGAGCGGGTTGCCGATCGCCACGACCGGCGCGCCGATCTGGGCGTTGCCGCCGATCGTCGCGGGGACGACCACTTCCGGGAGCCGGGACGGCCGGAGGGTGGCGATGTCCCGTTCGGGGTTCGCCTCCGCGACGGTCGCGGTCGCCCTCGTGCCGTCCGCGTAGGTGATGTTGATCTCCTCGGCGTCCCTCACGACGTGGTGGGCGGTGAGGATGCGGCCATCCTCCGCCGCGATCACTCCGGTGCCGAGCGAATCCCCGGCCCGGATGACCACCACCGAAGGCGAGACCCTCTGGTAGATCTCGGTCGCGTCGAGCCCGATCGCCGCGCTGGGCGTCGGCGTGGGTGTGGGTGAGGTGCTCGGCGCGGACACGGCCGTGGTGTCGGTCCCCCGGGCGGATCCCAGCCAATAAGCCAGGACCGCCACGACGACGAGCACGGCGCCCCCGATGACATACCACCGAGCCCTCCTGGCCACGGTTCCCCGATTCTCGGCCGCAACTGCTGTCTGCGGCTCTATCTGCACTGCTTCATCGTCAACGGCAGGCGCGTAAAGCACCATAAAATTCGCCTGAGAAAAATCTGAAAAACGCGAGGAGTGCTCTCATCAACACCCGGTACGGAACGCCGCCCGGCGGCGTTTTCGCAGTTCAGGCGCTTGGCGTGGAATTCCCGCGGACGCCCGTCGCCGCTGGAGCAGGGGTTAGGCCAACCTTGCCCCGCAGCGCGAGCCGGAGGGCGGACGCGCCATGACCCGGACCTTCGCGCTGGCGGCCACCGTGGCGCTCGCCTCCGTCACGGCCATCGCGCAACCGGCCGCCGCCGTTACCGCCGACCCGGTGAAAGCGATCGAACGGCAGCTTTCCCGCGGGAAGGGCGTGCGCATATCCGAGACCGTCCGCCATTCGTACGGCCCCTCGAGGACGTCCGGCACCCGGATCACCGGCCGGGTACGGCTGGCGCGGACCGGCCCGGCGGCGGTCGCGGTCACCTGGCGGGACGTCCCCGGCGACGACCCGGCCCACTCGGCGATCCGCATCGGCCCGGTCGTGTACTGCGACGCCGCGCAGTACCCGATCCCGGTGCCGGAGGGCGCGGCGTGGGTGCGGCACACCCGCCGGGCCGGGCACTGCGGGACGATGGCGGTGCGCGCCGGGCTGCAGCCGATCGACGTCTACGACCCGGCGATGCTGCGGGCCGTGCTGCGCCGCTCGACGCGCACGGCGGTGCGCGGCGGATACCGCTACCAGGGCGCCATCTCGTACCGGGAGCTGAGCCGGATCGTCCCGAAGTCCTACCGCCATCCCGCCACCAACGCCCGGGTCACCGCCGCGAGCAAGGGCGAGCTGGCCTGGCGGCTGTTCACCGGGCGGGACGGGCTGCCCACGCGGCTGATCACCACGAGCACCCAGGGCTCCGGTAGGTCGGCCGTGGTCATGCGGGTGGACACCCGCTACTCCGGCTGGGGCCGCCCGGTCACGATCACCGCCCCGCCCGCCGCCGGGACGGTCGACCAGGACGACCTGTACGGCCCGCCCGTCCCCGACCCGGAGCCGCCCTCCGCGGCCGCGAACTGACGCCGGCCGGCGGCCACGCTCCCGCCGGGTGGCCGCCTGCTCGGCCTCGTCGCGGACGGGCGCGAGCAGGCGGGCGAGCCGGGCGCGCTCAGGCCCGGCGCGCGTGGCCGTCGCGTTCGCCCGGATCTCGGCCGCGATCGGCCGCAGCAGCGGGCTGCCAGCGTACGAGCCGGGCCGTCGGCGCCTGGTACGGCCCCGCCCGCCAGGCGCGAAGCCGCTCAGAGGTACCGGGAGCCCGGCCACGATGTCGATCTCGTCGCGGGACCGCTCGGCTAGACCGCCCCGCCGACGTGCCGGCCCGTGGCGAGGTCGGACGTAGTGCTCCGCGCGCCGCTTGCGGTGGTGGCGGTCGATGTGGGCGACGATCGTCCCGTTCATGTGCAGCGCCTGGGCCGACACGCCGTGCCGGGTCCGCACGACCTGCCGGCTCCCGGTCGCGTAGCCCGTGGACGTCTCCCCCCGCTTGGTGAGCAGGTAGCGGTTGCCCGGGCTGAACGCGACCGGCTCCTCCCCCTCGACGAACTCGTGGTGCAGGGCATGCGCCCCCGCCTCGCCCTCCTCGTCGAGGTCGAGGAGCTCTACCTGCACTGCGGCAGGGCGCTGCTGCGCTCCGGCCTCTGGCGCCCGGAGACCTGGCCGGACCGCAGCACCCTCCCCACCCTCGGCCAGATCGTCAAGGACCGGCTGAACCTCACGACCACCGCCGAGGAACTCGACCGCCACCTCGCCATCGACGCGGCCACGAACCGGTACTGACCGTGGCCGCGGCCGGGAGGGCTCAGCGCAGCCGCCGGGTGATCGTCGGGTCGGTGATCGAGGTGTCGCCGGCGAGCAGCAGCGCCTTGGACAGGATGATCGACAGCATGCCGCCGTCCTCCTCGAACGGCAGGAACACCTGGCCGGCGTCGCGGCCGCGCTCGGGGACGAGGCAGAGGTGGGCGTCGTGCGGCTCGATGAGGACGTTGCCCGAGCCGAGGTGGATCTTGTAGGTGCGCAGGTCGCCGCGCACCCGCAGGAAGCGGTCGGCCAGTTCCAGCCGGTCGGCGATCTTGAGGCGGGGCAACAGCCGGGCGAGCACGTCGCGCCGGGTCTCGGCGGTCTCGCTGAGCGCGCCGAAGCCGTACTCGCGCCAGTAGTCCTCGTGGCCGGCGAGGGCCTCCTGGTCGAGCCCGATCGAGGCCACGCCCACCGCGAGGTCGGCGTCCCGCATCACCTCCGAGAACACGAGCGGCGGCACCTCGGTGAGCGGCACCGCGCCGCCGTCCTCCGGCACCCGGTCGTCGCGCGCCGCGGGAATCCGTCCCGCCCGGTGGAAGAGCATCTCCCCAGTGACGTACAACGACGCGGCGTCCCGGCCGTCGGCCTCCGGAGCGCCGGCGACGCGCATGCCCCAGCGCACCTGCCAGCCCGACAGCGCCTTGACCACCGCGCCCTCGCCGCCCCCGTGGTCCCGATGGCCGAGCGCCGGGCCGGTCCAGCCACGCCGGCTGAGCAGCGCCTTCGCCTGGCCGTACCGCAGCACGTGCCCGCTGAACCGCGGCGAGTAGGTGCCGGTCTCCCGCTCGGCCGGGGTGAGCGGGTACACCTCGCGGAACGCCTGCTTGAACGGCTGCCGCACCTCGCGGTCGAGCAGGAAGTCCCGCCAGGCCCGGACCTCGTCGGCGGTGGCGCGGATGGGATGCCACAGCAGGACCGGGGTGTCCGGATCGGGCCGGGCCGCGTGTCCGTGCGGGTCGGTCAGCTCCCAGCCGTCGCCGACCCGTGCCGGGAGCCCTGCCGGGCCGTCCGGGATCTGCCAGATCAGGTTGCGCACGTACCGGCCGGTGAGCGGGTGGTCGATGAGGTGCGTGGTCACCTCGTGCCAGCGCCAGACGCGTTCCTCGATCAGCGCCCGCTCCAGCCGGTGCCGCTCGGCCGCCAGGGTACGGCCGAGTTCCTTCAGTGTGTCCTTCAGCTCGGCCAGCTCCGGCGTCTTGCGGATCGCCTGCGGCGCCGACTTGAGCGTACGGCCGGCCGGGTTGACGAACCGCAGGGACGGGCCGTCGACGCAGAGCAGTACCCGGTGGTCGCCGATCTTCTCCTCGCGTACGCCGTCGGCGTCGAGGCCGAAGTCGGGGACGGTGCGGTCGAGGAGCTGGTCGCGAGTGAGGCCCGCCTGCGCGGCGATCTCGCCGAGGGCCTGCCCCACCTGGGCCAGCAGGCGCCGCCGGCGCACCTTGACGGTGACCTTGGCCAGTGCGGCGACGACGTCGAGCCCGCCACGCCGTACCAGCGTGGACACGGCGGCGTTCACCAGGGTCTCGCAGCGGGGCTTCCCGCTCTCGCCGGCCCCGCAGGTGACCGCGACGTCGCCGAGCAGCGGCGTGACCCACGGCTCGTCGACGAGCGCGCACGTCCACACCAGGCCGCGCAGCACGGTCGTGGTCCGCCGGTGCAGGAAGATCGCCTCCTCGTGGTCCCGCGGGGTGCGGACCGGCCGCTCGCGGTGCTCCGTCAGCCGGGTGAGGATCTCGCGCATCAGCTCCGGCGCCTCCGGGACGAGCAGCCTGCGCGCCGTGTCGAGCCACTTCTTGGTCGGCCTGGCGGACGTCGCCGTGGCCCAGTGCCGCAGCAGCGGCACCATGGGCTCCGCGCCCAGCCGGGTGCCGAACTCGTCGGCGAGCAGGCAGGCGAACGGATCGCAGGCCCAGACGACGTTGCGCACCCGGGCCGCCGGATCGTTCTCCTCGGGCTCGGTGACCAGCGCGTTGACCTGGTCGGCGGTGGTGCCCCACTGCGTCAGCGAGGTCTGCGCCAGGGACGCGATGGTGTCCGCGACGAACCGGCGTTCGGCGGGGCCGAGCCGGGCCGTCGCGGCGAGGGGGATCCGGTACCTGAGCCGGCAGTCGGTGTCCCGCCGGCCGCGCGTGCCCATCGCCACCATCCAGAGCAGCCAGACCTCCCGCAGGGTCCACTCCGGATTCGCATCGGCGACGTACCGGACGGCCTCCAGCAGCCGCTCATCGGGCTCCTGCCCGGCCTCCTCCTGCAGCCGGAGGCACAGCTGCACCCAGAGCCCGAACGCCCGGCGCCCCTCGTCGTTCAGATCGCCGACGAGCGTCGCGAGCGGAGTCGCCCACGCAGGCGGCCCGAACAGGTCGTCGAAACAGGCGATGGCCTGCTCTTCCGCGGGCGACAGGTCGCCGAGCGCATGCGGGGACCGCCGCCGCAGCTCGTCGATGACGCCCACGTCAGCCTCCGACCAGGGGGACGAGCTTGATGAACGAGACCACCGGGTCCCCGGTCAGGTCGATCTCCTCGTCGAGATCCTCGGTCTGCCGATCCCCGACCAGCAGCAGGAACCCGTTGCGCTCGAACGCCCGCTCGGCCGCGTCGGCCTGCCGCTCCCAGTCGAGACGCCGCCCGAGGGCCGTGCGGTACCCGTTCCGCGCGATCTCCTCCTCCACCGGCCGGCCGAGCCCGGGCAGTCGCGGGCGGGGCGCGGCGTTGTAGCGGGCGACCTCCTCCCGCACCTGCGCACGCGCCGGCTCCCGCGCGGTGATCCGGGTGGGCGGTCCGGGCAGGGTGAGCTCCTCCAACGGCTTGCCCATCACCGTTTCGTCCCGGAACGTGACCGTGGCCATCGAGACCTTTCCATGGAAGATCGACATCGACTGGGGTATAGGTAGCAGCCGCGTCCGACAAATGTGACAGAACGCCAGTAAACCCGGAGCGGAGCGGCGAAGCGGCCACGGCCGGAGGGCGACGCCGCGCCTCGGTACGGCCGGCCCGGTTCCTGATCGGGGGTTCGGCGGTGCCCGGGTTCAGGCCGTCAGATCACCGTTCGCGGACGGCGCGACAGGGGTGAGGACGAACCAGAGCGAGCAGCGGGATTGCTCCTCGGTGAAGCCCCAGCGGGCGGCTAACGCGCGGATCAGCCGAACCCCACGGCCCGACTCGGCGAGGTCGTCCACGGGGTGGGCGGGTATGCCGGGCACGGTGTCCGCGCCCTCGTCGGTGACGGTGACGAGCAGCCGCCCGTCGACGTCGGCGTGCACGGTGACCTCGATCGCCGTGGAGCGGGTGTGCACCACCGAGTTGGTCACCGCCTCGGATAGGAGGATCACCGCGTCCTCCCGGCGCGGATGGCGGTCGAGGACCTTGCTCAGCCAGCGCCGCGCCTCGGCGACCGACGCCTTCGCCGACGCGAACGCCGCGCGGTCGAGAAGGCGGTAGTACGGGATGTCGGGCATCGTCGTCGTTGTCTCCCCCTGTCGGTCGTTCGCCGTCGCCCGGCGGCACGGCGGCCGTACGGAAACCTCCCGGCGTCGGGCGGTGACGCGTGGCGTTCGGGCCGAGTCTCGGAGGGCGACCGTAGGGAGTCGTCGCGGACACGGGTGCGGCATGACTGTGGCGTCATCGTGGCACGAGCGCCCACCCGTTCGGCCGCGTATTACCGCACCTGCGAAAACGCGCGCTTTACCGGCGCTTTGGAGTTACAGTGACCGCCGTCATCATGACTCTCCGTAACCTCGGGAATCCGGAAAGTAGGTGATCGGGGATGGCGGGGCCGGAGCGCCGGGAAACGCTGTTGAAGGTGTTGCTCGCCAAGCGACATCTGGTCACACATCGGGCTTTTTGCCGCGAGTACGACAAAGTGGCCAGAAAGCTGGATCGCAATCTGGCCACGACGGCGCCGGGACGCGAACAGTACGCCCGCTGGCTCGCCGGCAAGGTCAAGACCAAGCCCTCGGCCGACCGCTGCCGGGTGCTCGAGCACATGTTCCCCGGCTACACCGTTGCCGAATTACTGGCGCCATACGATCCTGGAAAGGACGACGGCGATAATTCCCTCATCCCCTCCAAACCGGAGGAGGTAGCCACGGACCGGCGACAGGTATTCCAAATCGGAGCGATGACGCTGACCGCCGGGTTACTGGACGGCGTGATCCACGGCCCCGATCAGCTCGAGCAGGCTCTCCACTCCACCACCGTCAGCGAAGCGAAACTGTCGTTCCTCGAATCCGCGGCCGAAGAGCTGGGCCTGCGCGGGATCATCGTCTCCCCGGAAAACGTCGTCCACGAAACACTGCTGCACCTGTCGAGTGTCCGTGAATTACTCAAGAACCATCAGCCCACAAGAGTCCAGCAGCGTCTGGCGCGCGTGGCAGCAAGGTTGTGCTTCGCCATGGGGGAGCATCTGTTCTCCCTGCACCAGCCGGAGTTGGCACGCCGCTGGTGGAGATCCGCAGTGCGGGCGGCCGAAGAGGCGGGAGACCGGAATTTCGCCGATCACGCCTATGCGGCGGACGCGTACTTCCCCACCTACTCCAACAACCCACGGGGTGTACTCGCCCACGTCACCCCACGACTCGAGCAGGCCACCAAGGCGACACCCTCGATCGCGTGGATGTGGTGTTTCGCCGCCATGGCCCATGCCGCGCTCGGCGATCGCGATGCATTCGAGCGTGCGATCAACGCGGCTCGTGGCACACTTGCGCGCTGCGCTCCGGCGAGTCTGAGCCGCAGCATCTACTCCTTCCTGCCAAGGCGGCAGGCTTTCTACGAAACTCGCGGTCGGGCCGACCTCGGCGACGTGGAGGGAGCCGGTGAGGCGGCCGCACGCGCTCTGGCGGAATTCGACGCGACCGAGACCACCGACCCGGCGCTGACCCGGCTCGCGTACGCCACCGCGCTGGTGAAGGCGGGCGAGATCGAGGAGGCGTGCCGGCTCGCCACCATGGCGATCACCTGCCGGCCGGTGCCCGCGTACGCGGTGATGGTCCGGGCGCGCGAGTTCGACGCCCTCGTGCCGCGGAAGGCCGCGGCGGCTCAGGAATGGCGTGAGACCCTGGCGGGCGTACCCGTCTCCAGGTGAGTTCTGGCCCCGTCGCGGAGGGCCGATGGCGGCCGAGATCGTGTGCGAGACGCACTCGATCAGCGTGCACAACGAGCAGGGCATCGCGAGCGGCCGGCTGCCGGGCGAGCTCGCCGAGCAGGCCGGGCGCTCGCCGCCGAGCTCGGCGAACGCCGCCGCGACGACGGCCTCACGCGGCCTTCAGCTCCGACCTGCGCCGTGCCGT
>QGUZ01000472.1 GCA_003242605.1 Actinomycetota bacterium | reverse complement strand
GCTCCCGGTGAGCCCGCCGGTGCACGGGATCCCGGGCATCCCGGGATCGGCCTCCCGCCCGGCCCGGCTACTCGATCCGGGCGATCACATCGCCCTGCCGTACCACGGTGCCCTCCTCGACCAGCAGACGGATCACCCCCGTGGCCGGGGCGGGCACCTCCACGTCGACCTTGTCCACGGCGACCTCGGCGATCAGGTCGCCCTCCCGGACCGGCTGCCCGTCCGAGGCGAACCAGGTGGAGACCACCCCTTCGGCCCGGGGGTCGTTCTCAGAGATGACCGGGAACGGCACGTCGGTCATGCGCTCACCAGCCGGCGCACCGCGTCGCGGATCCGGTCCGGGGTCGGCAGGACCGCCTGCTCCAGGGACCGGGCATACGGGATCGGGACATCGGGCACGCACACCCGGGCGGCCGGGGCGCGCAGCAGGGTCGGGTCGTGCTCGGCGACGCGCGCGATGACCTCCCCGGACAGCCCGTAGGAGAGGTAGTCCTCGTCGACCACCAGCAGCCGGCCGGTGCGGGCGACGGACTCCAGGATCGTCTCGGTGTCCAGCGGCACCAGGCTGCGCAGGTCGATCACCTCGCAGCTGATCCCCTCCTCCGCCAGCTCCTCGGCGACGTCGAGCGCGTGGTGCACCGAGAGCGCCAGCGTCACGATGGTCACGTCCGTCCCCGGCCGGGCGATCGCCGCCTTGCCGATGGGCACCTGGTAGTCCCCCTCCGGCACGGGCCCGACCGCGCGCCGGCTCTTGGCCATCCACGGCAGGCCCAGCACGCCCTTGTGGAACAGGTAGACCACCGGGTTGTCGTCGCGGATCGCCGAGATCATCAGCCCCTTGGCGTCCGCGGGGGTGCTGGGGACCACGACCTTCATGCCGGGCAGGTGCGCGAACGTGCCCCACAGGCACTGCGAGTGCTGGGCGCCGTCCGAGTAGCCGCCGCCCACCGCCGCGGTCAGCACCATGGGCACCTTCACGTTGCCGCCCGACTCGAAGTGGATCTTGGCCATGTGGTTGTAGATCTGGTCCATGCAGACGCCGAAGAAGTCGACGAACATCAGCTCCGCGATCGGGCGCATGCCCTCGACCGCGGCGCCGATGGCGGCCCCGATGAACGCGGTCTCCGAGATCGGGGTGTCGATGACGCGCTCCGGGCCGAACCGCTCCAGCAGGCCGGCGGTGGAGCTGAAGATGCCGCCGTAGGCGCCGACGTCTTCGCCGAGGACGATGACGTTCTCGTCCCGTTCCATCTCCAGGGCGATGGCCTCGACCATGGCCTTGGCGGTGGTCAGCCTGCGCTGGACCTGGGCCGTTGAGGGCGCTGCGGTGCCGGTGACGGTCATGTTCTCTCCTTGCCGGGCTCAGGCGAACACGTGGTCGAGCGCGGTCGCGGGGTCGGGTTCCGGGCTGTTCTTGGCGAACGCGATCGCGGCCTCCACCCGTTCGGAGGCCTCGGCCGCGATGGCCTTGACCGTGTCGTCGTCGAGCACCCCGGCGCGGCGGAGCTCGGCCTCGTAGATCGGCAGCGGATCCCGTTCGGCCACCTCGGCCAGGTCGGGGCGGTAGCCCTGGGCGTCGCCCTCGAAGTGGCCCCACAGACGGACGGTGTGCACCTCGATGAGGCTGGGGCCTTCACCCGCGCGGGCCCGGGCGATCGCCTCACCCGCCACCCGGTAGACGGCCTCGACGGAGTTGTCCTCCACCCGCTCGCCGGGGATCCCGTACGCGGCGGCGCGGACGGCGTTGGAGGGCACGCTCGTGGACGCGGACCGCGGCACCGAGATGCCCCAGTCGTTGTCCTCGACGATGAACACGACGGGCAGCTTCCAGAGCGCGGCCAGGTTGAGCGACTCGTGGAAGGCGCCCTGGTTCGCCGCCCCCTCCCCGGTCACGGCCACCGCGATGCGGTCGGTCCCCCGCCGTTTGAAGGCGAGCGCCTGGCCGAGGGCGGGCGGGTACCCCTCGGCGATGATGCCGGAGCAGGAGAAGTGGGTCTCCGGGTCGAACAGGTGCATGTGACCGCCCCGGCCCTTGCCCAGGCCGTCGACCCGGCCGAAGATCTCGGCCGCCAGCCTGTTCAGGTTCACCCCGTGGGCGATCGCGAAGTGGTGGGGACGGTGGGTGGCGGTGACGGCGTCGTCGGCGGTCAGGTGGGCGCACACCCCGGCCGCGACCGGTTCCTGCCCCGCGGCCAGGTGCATCTCCCCGGGGATCAGCCCGGCCGCGATGTCGAAGACCGGCTTCTTGTCCGCGTGGTACTCGCGGCGGATGGCCTCCTCGAAGGTGCGGATCAGCACCATCGTCCGATACAGTTCCAGCCTGACCTGCGGCTCCATGTGACCTCCCTGCCTGTGGAAGCCACTGTCCGCCGGTCGCGGGCGCGGGACAACGGTGCGGATTTCAGATGGTGATAATCCGCCGGTCCGCGGCTCAGGAGCCGATCGCGAAGGCCCGGGCGATCCGCCGGGCCGCCCGGTGCAACGGGGTGGGGTCCGCGGCGACGGAGGCGTACCGCCGTGCCGGGATCGAGACCGCGATCGCGCCGATCAGGCCCGGCGCCCGGATCGGGCTGGCCACGCACGCGGTGCCGAGCAGGTACTCCTCCCGGTCGTCGAAGACGTCCCGGCCGGGCGCCAGCCGCTGCTCGAGCACCCGCACATCGGTGATCGTGTACGGGGTGAGGTCGGTGAGCCGGTGCCGGGACAGGTAGTCGCGCCGGGCCTCGGCGTCCAGCCCGGACAGGATGCACTTGCCGAAGGCGGTGGCGTGGGCCGCCTCGTGCACGCCCACCCACAGGTCGA
>QGUZ01000471.1 GCA_003242605.1 Actinomycetota bacterium | reverse complement strand
CGGGCGCGCCCCCGGCCCCCCGGCGCCAGGGCCCGCGGGGGGGGGGGGGGGGGGCGCGGGGGCGGGCGGGAGGGGGCCGGGGGGGGTGGGGGGCGGGGCGAGGTCACCCGCCATACATAACCGGTCCCGGCGGAAACATGACGGGGGCGGGCGACCTCGCGGGCGCCGGCTCAGCGGGCGTGGGCGGCGGTGAGCCGGCAGAAATCGGCCCAGCGGCCGGGGTCCACCGGGACGTTCTCCCCGCCGGGGCGCAGCACGGCCGCGCACTCGTCGATCGCGGCGGCGAGCATGTCGTGCAGCCGCCGGTCGGCGTCGTGCACGCACGCCTCCGCCACCCCGCGGACCGCGATGTGCACCGCGTTCGGCGCGGCGATCCGGCGGAAGCCCTTCGGCGAGATCTTGAGGCCGCGGCGGAACTCCCGGGCCTGCCGGGCGGCGTGCGGCGCCTGGTCGAGGGCGTGCCGGCTGCGCGCGGACAGCTCGCCGGGCGGGCGGCCCTCGAGCTCGGCGAGCACGTGCTCGGCGGCGAGGATCGACACGGCCATGGTGAGCTGCCGCTCGGCGGCGACCACGGGGAGTGCGTGGATCGCGCAGACGAGCGCGATGCGCGGGTCGACCCGCGGGTCGTCGCCGTTGAGCCCGATCACCGAGGGGACCAGGTGGGCGAGCCGCGGCCGCGCCTCGTCGGAGGTGTAGTCGTTCACCAGGCGGGCGAGGCCCGCGAGCAGCGGGTGGGTGCAGTTCGGGTGGTCGCTCCAGCGCTCCCCGGCGAGATACGAGGCCATCTCCATGAAGCACGCGCCCTTGCGCGGGTTCCGGTGCCTGCCCCGGGACAGCACCGGAACGAGCGTGGGCGGGTGCGCCTGCCGACTGTGCACGGGACACTCCAGAGGATCAGCTCGGCCTGCCTCTACCCAGTCTGCGCCCCTTGGTTACCGGCGCGCCAGAGGTACGGGCACCACCGTGGAACGGTATTTCCGCAGAAACCACTAAAGTCGCAAAAACCTCACGAATGGAACACTTGCCGTAATAGGCGTGAACCGGTCCAAGGGGTGCCCGGACGGATAACAAATGTGGTCCTGAGGCACACGATTCACACACGTTTCATGGCGTGGGCCGCGCGCGTTCTGCGATGATCCCCTGCGTACAGAGTGCCGGACTCCGACCGACGGACAGTGACCGAATGCCCCCCATAGACCAGATCACCCACTTCGCGGCGACCAATCCGGTCGGCACCGCCATCGTGTGCGTGTTCGCCTTCCTCCTGCTTGTTCTCGCCTATTTCGTGGTGCGCGGGATGTTCCGGAGCGTGATCCGGATGCTGCGCGCCTGGGCGGAGAACCGTCCGCCGGAGGACATCCTCACCATCGTCGCCGCCTGCATCGCCACGGGCGTGTCCGCCCAGGGCATGTGGCGGTTCTCCGGCGACGTGCTGGGCTTCGACGGGCCGCTGCGGCTGCTGCTGTTCGCGTTCATCGAGGTCGCGGTGATCACCAGCGCGGTACGGGCGCGGCGTAACATGCGGGAGAACTACTCCGCGGGCATCGACGGCGTCGCCGTCTGGGCGCTCACCTCGCTGTCGGCCGTGCTGTCCAGCCTGGACGCCCGCAGCCCCGCCGAGGCGCTGTTCCGCCTCGCCGCCCCGCTCGTGGCCGCCTGGCTGTGGGAGCGCGGCATGGCGATCGAGCGGCACCGGATCACCGGTACCAAGCGCATCAACTGGCGGATCACCCCCGAGCGCATCCTCGTCCGCCTCGGCCTCGCCGAGGTGAGCGACCGCTCCGCCGGCGAGGTGGACGCCCACCGCAGGCTCACCCGGGTCGCGCTCGCCGCGAAGCGCGCCCGCGCGCTGCGCGCCGCCGGCGCGAGCGAGTGGCGGATGCGCCGCGCGCTCGCCAAGCTCGACCGGGCCGTGGACCAGGCCGTGGAGTACACCGGCCTCGCCGTGGACCCCGCCCGCCAGCAAGCGCTTTTGTCCCAGATTGGAGCGCTCTACAACAGTTCTGCGCTGATGGACCTTTCCCCGCCGGTGCCGTGGGCGCCCGCGCAGAACCAGCAGGGGCAGCAGGTGGTGGTGGAGCAGGCGGCGATCTCCGCGCCCGCGGGTAACGGCGGCGGCGGTGACGCCGCGGCGCCGGACCGGTCCCGCCCGCAGGCCGAGGCCGCGCAGCCGCGGAAGGCGGCTCTGGACGACGATGACGAGGACGACGAGGTGGAGGTGCTCGAGCCCGCGCCGCAGCAGCACCTCGACCCGGCGCAGCGGGCCGCCCTCTACCGCGCCGCGCGCGCGTACTGGGACCAGCAGATCGAGCGCAAGATCGTCCCGCGCGCGGCCGACATCGCCAAGGAGACCGGCCTGCCGCTCGCGCTCGCCCGCGAGTACCGGGCGCTGTGGAAGCTCGAGCCGCGCGCCCACGCGCTGCTCGAGGCCGCCTACCGCGAGCACGGCGGCCGCGACACCGGCACGTTCCCGGCGATCGAGGTGGAGGACCGCGACCGCGAGCGGGTGCTCGCCGCGAACGGGTCCGCCGCCTCCTCCGGCTGAGGTACGGCGACCCACCGGGCGACCGGCCGCCGCCGCGGGTGATCCCGCCGACGGCGGCCGGGTGCCGCCGGGCGGCGCGGATGCGGTCGTGCCGCGCCGGCCCGGCGTGGCCGCGCAGTGGACTCCCGGCCGCTGCCCCGGGCGGCCGAGCGGCGGTTTCCGGCCGCGGCCCCGCCGCCCGGGGGCCGTCCGCGGGGCCGAGTCGGCGCCGGGCGGGTGGCCGCCGGGGCCCTCACCCGCCCGCGGGCGCCGGTGATGGC
>QGUZ01000158.1 GCA_003242605.1 Actinomycetota bacterium | reverse complement strand
AGTCCTCCGTGCTCGGCATTTGTTGTGCTCTGCCCCGGCCGGGGATTCCTCGTTTGATGCCGCCCGCGATCGTCCCTCGCCATGCAACCGGTCAAGGCAAATCATCAAATCTCATTATTGCCGATACTCATTAGTTCCATCAAACCGCGCGCATACGGGCTCGGGTAAACGTTACGGAGGGTCTAGCCCTCTGTCACATGGTGGGTCGGCCGCGATTAGCGAGGTGGCCGGCCTGAAATGCCGCGTGGGAGCGCGTCCAGGGCCGGGGAGAGGGCCCGAAGGCGTTCCCGCGGCCGGCCCCCGCCGCCTTCACCCGAGTCTTCCCCCCGTTGACCTGGAACGGAGCGGCGCCATGAGCGCGCGGCGCGGTGATGAGATCACTTTAGGTCAAGGCCGGAGACCGAATCGCCACCGAACGCGACAAACCATCACCGACCGCCCGGCAATGCATGATGTCATGTCGGCAACCGCCGTTCCGTCACATCGTCCTGTCCGGCCCAGGGAACCTCAACATCAGGTAAAAAGTGACATCGACCCTCACAGGCGGACAGGACCCCCAATGGGCCGCCCTTCATCATTTTCCGCTAACGCACGGGCTTTTCCTAGGGCAGCCTCGGGTAGGCGCAGTTGCCCGCCGCGCCGTGTTAAGCCCACGCTTGTGGCATCGTGCCATTCGCCGCTTCGCCGCGCCCGGGCGCCGGGCCGTACCGGCGTCCCGCCCGCGCCGGTCCCGCACCTCGGACCGCGCCCCGCCGCCGTGAGGGGCCGCCGCAAGGGTAGGCCATCCCGCGGCAGGGTGCGTAACGGCCCCCGTCCGTCGCCGGTACGGCACGGCCGCGCCGCCCCGGCGGGGCCCGCGCCGCCGGAGACTCGGGACGCGGGCGGGCGCGGGACGTGGGCGGGTGCGGGTCGGCACGGACGCCTGAGATCGCTACCCTCCCCCGCATGGCAGTACGTCCGACCGAGAAGTGGCGCGGGGACGCCGAGGTCCTGTGGCGGCGGCCGGAGCCGCTGCTGGAGCTGATCGACGAGGCGCTGGCCGCGTTCGAGGGCGAGGTCGCCGGGCTCGGCGAGGAGCCGGACGACGAGAAGGTGTTCGACGTGATCCGCCGCGTCGTCGTCGAGCTCAACATCCTCGACCAGGAGCACGGAGCCGCGTTCGACGAGGTGGACCGCGTGGAGCTGTGCGCCTACATCGAACAGGTCCTCACCGAGCACGGGATCGACGTCCCCGCGCTCGCCGAGCGCCGCGGCATCAAGCCGTCGGAGATCACCGACGAGTGGCGGGAGTGGTGATCCCGGCCGCCCGGCTCAGCTCGCGCCGCACCCGCCGGGCCAGCGCGGCGAGCCGGGGCGTCTCGCGGACCGGCGGGGGCGTCGGCCCCCGCAGGGCCCGCGCCTCGGGCGGCAGCCGGGCGATGTCCGCGGCGCACCGCTCCCGCAGCACGCCCAGCGGCTCGGGCGGGGCGACGCGGCGCCCGGAGAGCATCACCGGGCGGAGCAGGCTCCGGCGGCCGGGCGGCGCGGGCTCGTCCCGCAGCCCGACCAGGTCGTCGTGCTCGCCGCGGAAGATCTGCTTCGCGCCCGGGGAGGTCAGCTTGCCCGCCGACAGCTTCATCACCGGCCGGCCCGCGTACACGACGAGCTTGTAGGCGCTGTCCAGGTACGGCGCGTCCGCCGACACGCCCACCTTGGTGCCGACCCCGAAGGCGTCGATCGGCGCGCCCGCCGCCACCAGGTCGGCGATCGCGTACTCGTCGAGCCCGCCGCTGGCGACGATCTGCGCGTCGGTGAACCCGTGCTCGTCGAGCAGCCGCCGGGTGGCCCGGGCCAGCTCGGCGAGGTTCCCCGAGTCGAGCCGCACCGCGATCGGCCCGGGCAGCCGCAGCCGCCGCGCCACCGCGATCGCCGCCCGCACCCCGCCGAGCGTGTCGTAGGTGTCCACGAGGAAGGTGGTGCGGCCCGGGAAGTCGGTGGCGAAGGTGGCGAACGCCTCCTCCTCGGCGACGAACGCCTCGATGAACGAGTGCGCCATCGTGCCCGCCGCGTGCAGGCCGTACCGGGGGGCGGCCTCGTCGTGGCTCGTCGCCGCAAACCCGGCGATCGCCGCCGCGGGGGCGACCGCGTTCGCCGCCTCGACCCCCTGGGTACGGCGGAACGCGAAGTCCACCAGCCGCGCCGGCCCCGCCGCGAGCACGCAGCGGGCCGCCTTCGTCGCCACCGAGGTCTGGAACGTGATGTGGTTGAGCAGCACGGTCTCGACCAGCTGCGCCTCGGCGATCGGCGCGGTCACCTCGAGCAGCGGCTCCCCGGCGTACACCACGTGCCCCTCCGGCACCGCCCACACGTCCCCGGTGAACCGCAGGCGGCCCAGCGCCTCGAGCACGTCCGGCTCGTACCCCTGGGTCTCGGCGAGGTAGGCGAGGTCGGCCTCGTCCAGCGAGAAGTTCTCCAGGAACTCCAGGCAGTCGGCGAGCCCGGCCGCCACCAGAAAGCCGCGGTCCTTCGGCATCCGGCGTATGAACAGGCTGAACACGGCCGTCCGGTTGCGGTCGTGCCGCAGGTAGGAGGCCGCCATGTTGAGCTCGTACAGATCGGTCAGGAGCCCGCCGGGCATGGGTCCTCCTCCCTCCGCCGGGGCGACCCCGGGTCAGCCGGTGCCGCCGCCGTCGCCCCCGGGGCCCGGACGCTCGCCCTCGGAGCGGGCGGCGTGGCCGACGAGGCCGGCGGCGAGCAGCAGCTCCCGGGCGAGCCGGGCGGCCTGCGCGGCGCGGTCCTCGCCGGGCGGTTCGAGCGGGCCGCCCTGCAGGCCGCGCGCGAGGGTCGCGTTGGCGTCGGCGAGCGCCTGGATCCGCCGTTCCACGACGTCCAGGCGTGCCCGCAGCAGCCGCACCTCCCGCTCCAGCGGATGCTCCGGACCGATGGGCATGTCGGCCGGATCCGAGCCGGTCACCAGGGTCACCTCCGTGTCCGCCTGATCCGTCTGACTGGTCGTCCGTCCGCGGTCCGCGCGGTCGCGCGTCCCTCCGGCCTCATGCCCAGGAAGCCCGGTCCCACGCCACCCGGCCGCCACCCGCGCCCGGCGCATGCCGGGCGGCGGGCGGGGTAGGCGGGCCGGGTCCGGACGAACGCAGAGGGGGAGGCGACAATGGCCGGTAAACCGAATCCGATCCAGCTGCAGAAGCACCTGTCCGGCGTGGACTACCCGGCGAGCCGGGACGACCTGGTGAAGGCCGCCCGCGAGCACGGTGCCGACCGGCAGATGGTGGAGGCGCTGCAGAAGATCCCGGACCGGACCTACGACGGCCCGAACGCGGTGAGCAAGGCCGTGTCCGGCAACGGCTGAGGCACGGCCCCGTCCCCGCCGAGACGCCGGGCACCGAGTGGGCGACCGCCTTCGCGGGGTCCGGCGGCTCGCGTGCCCGGGGCGGCGATGAGGAGCGTGTCTCCCCGGCCTCGGAGCGGCGGTCCTGCGGCGCCCGGCCCGGCCACCGGCGTCCTCCCGCGGCGCGCCGGATGGGAAGCCGGTCGGGAACACGCATGCCGGGGCCGGCCGCGGTCACGTCCGCACCGGCCGGCTCCGCCGGCTCGATCACGCTTCTGCGTCGAGGGCCCGGCTCGCCGCCGGCCGTACCGATCGAGTGATCTTGGTCACGCGCGGACCGGCCGGGCGGTGTCCCCGCGGGACGGGAATCCGGCGCGGCCCGCGCCCCTCCCGGGCGGCTCGGCTCCGGGCACGGCAGAGGCGGGACCGGTGGAGCGCACGCGAACCGGCCGCGGAAGCCGCCCGGCGAGCCGGGACGACCCGGTGAAGGCGGCCCGCGAGCACGGCGGCGGGCGGACGGCCGAGGCGCCGCGAAGGCCCCGGACCTGCACGGACGAGGTCCCGGAGCTCGGCGGGCGAGGGGCGCGGGCGGCGCTGAAGCTGTCCGGGAGCTCCGCTTCCGGCCGGTCGGTTCACCCGGATTTCACACGGATTTCACGGCCTGCGGTACACATCCTTGGCGATCCCGTGCGCGTGCCCCCTCGCGCGCCTGTTAACGTCATCACCAGGGGGTGATAGCTGCAATGGCGGTGAGGCGGGGCAACAGGCCGCGCACCAGGCCGGCCGTCCTCGGAGACGTGGCCGCGCTCGCCGGTGTCTCGGCGATGACGGTGTCCCGGGTGCTCAACGATCCGGAGCGGGTGCGGGCCGAGACCCGCGCGCGGGTGCTCGCGGCGGTGCGCGAGCTCGACTATCGTCCCAACCTCGCCGCCCGGCAGCTCGTCACCGGCCGGTCCGGCGTGCTCGGCGTGGTGAGCATCGACACCACGCTGTACGGCCCGGCGTCCACGCTGTACGGCATCGAGCAGGCCGCGCGCGGCCGCGGGTACGCGGTGAGCATCGCCAGCCTCGAGTCGCTCACCCGGCGGTCGATCGAGGACGGCGTGCGGCGGCTGCGGTCGCAGGCGGTGGACGGCATCGTGATCGTCGCCCCGCACGAGTCGGCCGCCGAGGGCCTGCGCAACCTGCCCGAAGGGCTGCCGGTGGTCGCGGTCGACGCGGGGGCCGACGTGCCGGTGCCGGTGGTCATGGTGGACCAGCGGCTCGGCGCGGCCCGCGCCACCCGGCACCTGCTCAGCCTCGGCCACCAGACCGTGTGGCACATCGCGGGCCCGGTGGACTGGATCGACGGGAGCGGCCGGATCGAGGGCTGGCGCAGCGCGCTCGAGGCCGAGGGCCGCCCGGTGCCCGAGGTGCTGCACGGCGACTGGAGCCCGCGCTCCGGCTACCGGCTCGGGCGGCGGCTCGCGGCCGACCCCGAGGTGACCGCGATCTTCGTGGCGAACGACCAGATGGCGCTCGGCGTGCTGCGCGCGCTGCGCGAGGCGGGGCGGCGCATCCCCGAGGACGTGAGCGTGGTCGGCTTCGACGACGTGCCCGAGGCCGCCTACTACTGGCCGCCGCTCACCACGGTTCGCCAGGACTTCGGCGAGGTCGGCCGGGAGGCGTTCCAGCTGCTGCTCGACCGCATGGCGGGCGGCGAGGGGGCGGCCCGCCGCCTGGTGGAGCCGGAGCTGATCGTCCGGGACAGCACCGGCCCGGCCCCGTCCGGGGCGGCCCGGCGCGGGCGGTCCTGACCGCACGCGGCCGGGGCGCCGGGGTACGGAGCCGGGCGCGGAGCCGAACGGCCGGGCGGGTCAGCGCACGGCCGTGGCGGCGCGGCGCTTGGTCCACACGTCGAAGGCGACGGCGGCGAGCAGCACCGCGCCCTTGACGAGCATCACCCGCTCGCTGGGCGCGCCGATCAGCGACATGCCGTTGTTGATCACGCCCATGATGAGGCCGCCGGTGACCGCGCCCACCACCTTGCCGACGCCGCCCTGCACGGCGGCGCCGCCGATGAACGCGGCCGCGATCGCGTCCAGCTCGAAGGCGTTGCCCGCGGTCGGCCCGGCCTGGTTGAGGCGGCCGGCGAAGATGATCCCGGCGAGCGCGGACAGCACGCCCATGTTCACGAACAGCCAGAACACGATCGCCTTGACCTTCACGCCGGACAGCACCGCCGCCTGCAGGTTGCCGCCGATCGCGTAGATCTGCCGGCCGGCCACGGCGCGGTTGGTGAACAGCGAGTAGCCGAGCACGAGCGCGAAGAGCAGGATGAGCACCCACGGCAGGTTGCGGAACCGGGCGAGCTGCACCACCACGAACGCGATCACCGCTGCGGCGAGCGCGAGCCGCAGCAGGAACAGCGGCAGCGGCTCCACCTGCTGCCCGTAGCGCAGCCGCCCGGTGCGGGCCCGCCACTGGGTGACGAACATCCCGGCGATCACCGCCGCGCCGACCAGCAGGCTCACCAGGTCGGCGCCGCCGAGCGGCCCGAGCCCGACGTTGCCGAGGTAGCCGTCGGTGAACCCGTTGGCGAGGGTGCGCACCTCGTCCGGGAACGGGCCGATGCCCTGGTTGCCGAGCACGGTGAGGGTGAGCGCGCGGAACAGCAGCATGCCGGCGAGGGTGACGATGAACGCCGGGATGCCGAAGTAGGCGACCCAGTAGCCCTGCCAGGCCCCGATCAGCCCGCCCGCGACCAGGGTGATGAGCACCGCGAGCGGCCACGGCACGTCGTGGTTCACCATGAGCACGGCCGCGATCGCGCCGGTGACCGCGACCACCGACCCCACCGACAGGTCGATGTGCCCGGCGATGATGATCAGGATCATCCCGATCGCGAGGATCAGGATGTAGCTGTTCTGCACGATGATGTTGGAGATGTTCTGCGGCTGGAGCAGCGCGCCGTCGGTGATCACCGCGAAGAAGACGACGATCGCCGCGAACGCCACGTAGATGCCGCTCTGCCGCAGGTTCAGCGACAGCCGCGGGAGACGGGCCGGGCGCCGGGGCTCCGGGGAGCGCCGCTCGGCGCCGCCGACCGCGGCGTCGGGGGAGGAGATGCTGGTCATTCGGGGCCTACCCGAGTCCTTCCGTCACGTACCGCTCGATGTCGTGGCCGTCATGAACTGCATGAGCCGTTCCTGCGTGGCCTCCTCGCGGGTCACCTCGCCGGTGATGCGCCCGGCGGACAGCGCGTAGATGCGGTCGCACAGGCCGAGCAGCTCCGGCAGCTCCGAGGAGATCACCAGGATCGCCTTGCCCTCGTCGGCGAGCCGGTTGATGATCGTGTAGATCTCGTACTTGGCGCCGACGTCGATGCCCCGGGTCGGCTCGTCGAGGATGAGCACGTCGGCGTCCGTGAACATCCACTTGGCGAGCACCACCTTCTGCTGGTTGCCGCCGCTGAGCTGCCCGGTCACCGCGAGCACGCTCGGCGCCTTGATGTTGAGGTCGCGCCGGAAGCCGTCGGCGACCCGGTACTCCTCGTTGTCGTCGACCCAGCCGCGCCGGGCGAGCTTGCCCAGCGCGGCGGCCGAGATGTTGCGCTTGATGTCCTCGATGAGGTTGAGGCCGTAGCGCTTGCGGTCCTCGGTGGCGTACGCGATGCCGTGCCGGATCGCGTCCCGGACCGTGCGCACCTCGATCGGCCGGCCGTCCTTGTACAGCCGCCCGCTGATGCGGGTGCCGTACGCGCGGCCGAACACGCTCATCGCCAGCTCGGTACGGCCCGCCCCCATGAGCCCGGCGAGCCCGACGATCTCGCCCCGGCGCAGCGTGAGGTTGACGCCGGAGAGGACCGGGCGGCCGCGGGTGGGGTCGTGCACGGTCCAGTCCTCGATGCGCAGCGCCTCGGCCCCGGTGCCGGGCCGGGGCCGGTTGGCGCGCGGCGGGAACCGCTGGGTGAGGTCGCGGCCGACCATGCCGGCGATGATCCGGTCCTCGGTCACCTCGTCCTTGGCGGTGTCGAGGGTCTCGATGACCTGGCCGTCGCGCAGGATGGTGATCGAGTCGGCGATCGCGGTCACCTCGTTGAGCTTGTGCGAGATGATCACACAGGTGATGCCGTCCTCGCGCAGGCCGCGCAGCAGGTCGAGCAGGTGGGCCGAGTCGTCGTCGTTGAGCGCGGCTGTCGGCTCGTCGAGGATGAGCAGCCGCACCCGCTTGGCGAGCGCCTTGGCGATCTCCACGAGCTGCTGCTTGCCCACCCCGAGCTCGGAGACCGGGGTGACCGGGTTCTCGTGGAGGCCGACCCGCTCCAGCAGCAGGCCGGCCTCGTGGTTGGTGCGGTTCCAGTCGATCAGGCCGCGGGTCGCGCGCTCGTTGCCGAGGAAGATGTTCTCCGCGATCGACAGCTGCGGGCACAGCGCGAGCTCCTGGTGGATGATCACGATTCCGCGGCGCTCGCTGTCCCGGATGCCGGAGAACCGGCACTCCTCGCCGTCGAACAGGATCTCCCCGGTGTAGGAGCCGTACGGGTATACCCCGGACAGCACCTTCATCAGCGTGGACTTGCCCGCGCCGTTCTCGCCGCAGATGGCGTGGATCTCGCCGCGCCGGACCGAGAGGTTGACGTCGCGCAGCGCCTGGACCCCGGGGAAGGACTTGGTGATCCCGCGCATGCGCAGGATGTGGTCGGTCATGGTGATCGGTCAGCCGAGCTGGGACTCGTTGTAGTAGCCGGTGTCGATCAGGGCCTCGCGGTAGTTCGTCTTGTCGACGATCACCGGCTCGAGCAGGTACGACGGCACGACCTTGACGCCGTTGTCGTAGTCGGTGGTGTTGTTCACCTCGGGCTGGCCGCCCTTGAGGATGGTGTCGGCCATCTTCACGGTGACCTCGGCGAGCTTCCGGGTGTCCTTGAAGATCGTCGAGTACTGCTCACCGGCGATGATCGACTTCACCGAGGCGAGCTCGGCGTCCTGGCCGGTCACGATCGGGTAGGGCTGGTCCTTGGTGCCGTACCCGTTGCTCTTCAGCGCCGACAGGATGCCGATCGACAGCCCGTCGTACGGCGAGAGCACGCCGTGCACCACGGTGCCGTCGCTGTAGGTGGAGGTGAGCAGGTCCTCCATGCGCTTCTGCGCCGTGGCCGGGTCCCAGCGCAGGATCGCGATGGTCTTGAAGTCGGTCTGGCCGCTGCGGACCACCAGCGTGCCCTTGTCCAGGTACGGCTTGAGCACGCTCATCGCGCCGTTGTAGAAGAACGTGGCGTTGTTGTCGTCGGGCGACCCGGCGAACAGCTCGATGTTGAACGGGCCCTTGGCGTCGCCGGGCGAGCCGTCGGGCTTGAGCAGCCCGAGCCCGACGAGCAGCGAGGTCGCCTGCTGCACGCCGACCTTGAAGTTGTCGAACGTGGTGTAGTAGTCGACGTTCGGGCTGTTGCGGATCAGCCGGTCGTAGGAGATCACCGGGATCTTCTCGTCGGCCGCCCGCTGCAGCTGGGTGGTGAGCGCGGTGCCGTCGATCGAGGCGATGATGAGCAGCTTGGCGCCGCGGGTGATCTGGTTCTCGATCTGGTTGACCTGGGTGGGGATGTCGTTCTCGGCGTACTGCAGGTCCACCTGGTAGCCCAGCTTCTCCAGCCCCGCCTTGACGTTCTCGCCGTCGCTGATCCAGCGTTCGGACGACCTCGTCGGCATGGTGACGCCCACGAGCGCGCCGGTGTTGTCCCCGGCGGCCGCCTCACGGTCGACGGTCTTCTCGCTGGAGCCGCACGCGGCCGCGGCGAGGGCCAGAACCGCGACGGCCGTGGCGAATCGACGGAATCTCATGATCTCTCCTAGCGGGGATGTGCGCCGAAACCGGCGGGATGGGGGTGACGGGCCGGTCCTCCGGCCCGGGGCAGGTATGAGCCAGGGCGACCCGCGGATCCGCGGTTGTTTGCCCGATTGTTTGCGCTAACAAAATCTCTGTCAATAGATCCGGGTAACGTCGCCGCAACACTCACGGAGAGCTACGGGACCCCGCCGTGACCGCGGCGTAACAAAACTCGGACTTGACGAACTGTGATGTTAACGCTCACAGTCGTCTGCAACGAGGACGAGAGGAGCGCGTCGTGGATGCGGAACGCCGACCACCGGTGATGGCGGACGTGGCCAGGGTCGCCGGCGTGTCGCACCAGACCGTCTCCCGGGTGCTCAACGGCCATCCCAACGTGCGGCCGGCCACCCGGGCGAAGGTGCTGGCGGCTATCGAGCGGCTCGGCTACCGCCGTAACCAGGTCGCGCGCGCCCTCGCCACCCGGGACTCCCGCACCCTCGGGGTGATCAGCTTCGACACCACGCTGTACGGCCCGGCGAGCACGCTGCACGGCATCGAGCGGGCGGCGCGCGCCGTCGGCTACTTCGTCAGCATCGTCAGCCTGCGCACCATCGACCGCGACGGCGTGCGCGAGGCGATCGACCACCTCGCCGAGCAGGGCGTGGCGGGCGTGGTCGTGGTCGCGCCGCAGCGCTCCGCCGCGAGCGCCCTGGAGGACCTGCCGCCGGGCATGCCCGCGGTCGCGGTCGAGGGCGCGCACACCGGCCCGGTCTCCACGGTCTGCGTCGACCAGGTCGCGGGCGCCCGGCTCGCCACCGAGCACCTGCTCGCGCTCGGCCACGAGACCGTCTGGCACGTCCGCGGCCCGTCGGACTGGCTGGAGGCCGAGGGCCGGGTGGCGGGCTGGCGGGCCGCGCTGATCGACGCCGGCCGCCCGGTGCCCGAGCCGCTCGAGGGCGACTGGAGCCCGCGCTCCGGCTACGCCGCGGGGAAGCGGCTCGCCGAGCTCGCCGGCAAGGTCGGCGCGGTGTTCGTCGCCAACGACCAGATGGCGCTCGGCGTGCTGCGCGCCCTCACCGAGGCGGGCGTGCGGGTGCCCGAGGAGATGAGCGTGGTCGGCTTCGACGACGTGCCCGAGTCGGAGTTCTTCTCGCCGCCGCTCACCACGGTGCGGCAGGACTTCGGCGCGGTCGGGCGGCACAGCCTCGACGTGCTCATGCGGCAGATCGCCGAGCGGGACACCACGCGCCACGAGCGCATCGTCGTGCCGCCCGCGCTCGTGCCGCGGGCGAGCACCGCCCCGCCCGCGGGCGGCCCATATACCGGCCCACCGGACTCCCTCTCGACCTGAGCGCCGGTGGTCCACCGGCGCCTCGGCAGAAAGGACACCCCCCGATGAAGAAGATCACCAGGCTCCTCCTGATCGGCGCGCTCGCCGTGACGGCGGCGTGCGGCGGTGGCGGATCCGGCGGCTCCGGCGGCGGGGGCGGCGGAGCCGACGGAAAGATCGTGATGGGCTTCTCCCAGGTGGGCGCGGAGAGCGGCTGGCGCACCGCGAACACCAAGTCGATCCAGGAGGCGGCCAAGGAGGCCGGGATCGAGCTGAAGTTCTCCGACGCGCAGCAGAAGCAGGAGAACCAGATCAAGGCGATCCGCTCGTTCATCCAGCAGAAGGTCGACGTGATCGCGTTCTCGCCGGTGGTCGAGTCCGGCTGGGACCCGGTCCTGCGGGAGGCGAAGAACGCCGGCATCCCGGTGATCCTCACCGACCGGGCCGTGGACTCCACCGACACCTCGCTGTGGCGCACCTTCCTCGGCTCGGACTTCGTCGAGGAGGGCCGCCGGGCGGCGCGGTGGCTGGTGGAGGAGTTCAAGGACGACCCCGGACCGGTGAACATCGTCGAGCTGCAGGGCACCACCGGCTCGGCGCCCGCGAACGACCGCAAGGCCGGGTTCGAGGAGGTGATCGCCTCCGAGCCCAAGTTCAAGATCGTGGCCTCGCAGAGCGGCGACTTCACCCGGGCCAAGGGCAAGGAGGTGATGGAGGCCTTCCTCAAGTCCACCCCGGACATCGACGTGCTGTACGCCCACAACGACGACATGGGCCTCGGCGCGATCGAGGCGATCGAGGGCGCGGGCAAGGTGCCCGGCAAGGACATCAAGATCA
>QGUZ01000157.1 GCA_003242605.1 Actinomycetota bacterium | reverse complement strand
CGCTCACCGCGCGGCTCAGCTGGCCGGCGCGGCGCGCGGCCCCGAACCCCGGGCCCCCCCGCGCCCGCGCCGCCGCACGTCCCGCGCGGCCCGGCGGCGGGGCGTCGAGCGCGGGGCGCGCCGGGCCCGGCCACGGCCGCGGGGTGCCGCGCTCCCTTCGCCCTGCGCGGCGGAAACCATCCCTCGAGCGCGGCTCCGCTACGGCCGTCGCGCCCGTGCCCGCAGCGGGCCGCCGGCGCCGTGCCGTACCCCCCGGAGGTCCGGCAGGGCCGTATCGGCCACGTTCGGCCGGCGTACGCCGAGGCCGGTGACGTGTTTCCCCACCCCCACAAACGTGATGAATGCTCACTATCCGGATAATGCGTGCCGTCCGGTGGAAAACAGCTCTGGATCACCCGTGCGGGTGGGATGAGATGACGCGGGACACCCAGTCGCCGGAGCGCAACGGAGGAGAGCCGTGACGGAGACGGAGCAGGCCGTCGACCCGCGCCGGTACCGCGAGACCATGGGGCACTACCCGACCGGGGTGGCGCTGGTGACCGCGATCGCGGACGACGGCGAGCCGGTCGGCATGGTGGTCGGCACCTTCACCGCCGTCTCCCTGTCGCCGCCGCTCGTCGCGTTCCTGCCCCGCCGCGACTCCCGCACCTTCGCCCGGCTGCGCACCGCCGACGCGTTCTGCGTCAACGTGCTCGCCGCCACCCAGGCCTGGCTGTGCCACCGGTTCACCGACCCGGGGGTGACCGACAGGTTCCGCGACGTGCCGTGGACGCCCGCGCCCTCGGGCGCGCCGATCGTCGAGGGCGGCGTCGCCTGGATCGACTGCGACTACGACGCGATCACCGAGGGCGGGGACCACTACATCGTGCTCGGCCGGGTGCGCGACCTGCGGGTGGTGCGCGACGTACCCCCGCTGCTGTTCCACAAGGGCGGGTACGGCCGCTTCGCCCCGCTGGCCCCCGCGGAGACGCTGACCGCGGGCGCGGTGGACGGCGTGCCCCCGCACGACCGCACGCCGCCGCCGTCGGTGGACGGGACGGCCGGCGGCCGGGCGCGCTCCGTGCCCCGGGCCTGACCGGCCGCCGTCACGCCGCGGCGTCCGGGGACGCGCCGGACGCCGCCGCGGGGGAGGGGTAGAGCGGGATGGCGGTGTACGCGGGCCGCCACACGTCCCGGTAGGCCTCGCGGATCTCGGCGGGCAGGCCGGCGAGGACCTTGGCCACGGTCTCGTCGCTCGCCTCGTCGAGCAGCCAGGGCAGGTAGTGGCGGGCGTCGTCGCCGATCCGCGCGCGGTGCTCCCGGCCGAACTTTGCCCACTGCTCCGCGGAGAGCGTGGCGTCGATCAGCGCCAGGCCCTCGGCCTCCTCGTGCCGCAGGTGGTGCCGCAGGGTGGTGGCGAGCGCGTCGAGCACGTCGCCGAGCCGCCCGGCCCCCTCGTCGCGGTCGAGCACCGCGGCGTCCACCGCGGCGAGCAGCGGGTCGATCGCGGCGTGCTCCTCCTCCATCGCGTCGAGCAGCGCGAGGTCGTCGGGGCGGCCGGCGAGCAGCCTCCGCATCTCCGGCCACAGCACGTCGTCCTCGGTGGTGTGGTGCACCCGCAGGAACCTCTTGAACAGCTCCCAGCCGGCCGCGGCCCGTAGCACCCGCCGGGGGTCGTCGCCGGTGCGCGCCGCCACCCGGGCGAGGCGCTCCAGCTCCCGCCGGAGCGCGTCGTGCACCGCGAACATCATCGTCATGTTCAGCGTGTAGTCCATCTCCGCCTCCTCGGATCGTCAATGACGCTAACCGTTTAACTCATAAATCGTCAACTCAGCTAACTATCAATGCGGCGATAGGCTCGCGTCGGAGGTGGAGACGGTGGAGGAGTCCGGGAAGAGGGCCCCGGCGCGAGACGGCCTCGCGGCGGCGCTGGACGGGTCCCTCGGCGCGCTGCTGCGCCGCGTCTACGCCGAGGTCACCGCCGCGGCGCTGCGCGACGACCCGCGCGTGCGCGACTTCGTGGTCCTCGACACGCTCGCCGACCAGGACGCCGACTCGCAGCACGAGCTCGCCGAACGGCTCGGCATCAACCGCACGATCATGGTCGGGCTGGTCGACCGGCTGGAGCGGGCCGGCCACGTGGTGCGCACCCGCAACCCCGCCGACCGCCGCTCGTACGTGCTGTCCATCACCCCCGCGGGCCGCGCCGCCCGGGACGAGCTGGGCCGGGCGGTCGCCGAACGCGACGCCCGGCTCACCGCCGCGCTCACCCCCGCCGAGCGGCGCCGCCTCACCGAGCTGCTCGGCCGCCTGCTCCCCGAGCCCGAGCCGCTGCCCGCCGTCGCCTACCTGATCGCCCAGGCCCACTACCGGCTGCGCCGCCGCGGCGACGCGCTGCTCGCCGGGACCGGCCTGCGCACCCGCCACTTCGGCGCGATGGCCGCGCTCGAGACGATCACCCCCTGCTCCCAGCAGGAGTTCGCCCGGCACGTCGGCGTCTCCGAGCCCGCCGCCGTGCAGATCGTCGAGGAGCTGGTACGGCTCGGCCTCGTCACCCGCGGCCGGGATCCGCGCGACCGCCGCCGCTACGCCCTCGAGCTCACCGCCCTCGGCCGCGACCGCCTGGCGTTCCTCCGCGACACCGTGCACCGCATGCAGGCCGAGGTCCTCGAGCTCCTCGGCCCGGACGGGGAACGCGAGCTACGCGCCCTGCTGGCCAAGCTCCTCGCCGGTGCGCGATGACCGCTCCGCGGGCCGGTCGCCGCGCGGCGTGCCGTACACGCGGGGCTCGAAGTAGCCCTCGGGCTCGGGCGCGTACCCGCCCTGGTCGCGGCGGGGGCGCGGCGCGCCCCGTCCGGTACGGCCGGGCCGCGGCCGCTGGCCGGGCCGCCGGGGCCGCCCCGCCCGCTCGGCGCGCGCCTTGGCCGCGCGCAGCTCGTCGCGCAGCGCGCGCACGTTGGCGGGCAGGCCGCGGAACCAGGCGAGGACGAGCACCAGCGCCGACCCCACGAACAGCCACGGCGCCCCGCCCGACAGCGAGGTGAACATCCCCAACCCGAACGCCTGGAGGAACGACTCCGCGCCGAGCGACCGCACGAGCTCGTTGACGAGCATCGCGATGAAGTAGATCAGCGGCGGGGTGACGACGAGGGTGAGCAGCTCGCGCGGGTTGATGAACAGCACCGCGGTGACGCAGGCCGCGATGAACGCGACGCCGATCACCGCCGGCGCGCCGGTGACGCAGGCGGCGAGGGTGACGACGAAGACCAGCGCGACCGCCCCGCGTGCCGTCAGCCTGACCCTCGCTCCCACCGCTCGTTCACCACCCGCCTCGGCCTACCCGGACAACCTACCGTTCATCCGGTCGGCGGGGGAGTCACTTGCCGCGTTGTGACCAGGCCCGGCGCCGCCGATCTCGCCGTCGCGGGCGCCGTCGGCCTCGCCGCCGGTCGGCCGGGTCCCGTTGGGGTGGTCCGGGACCTCGCCGATCGCCTCGAGCAGCTCGGGGGTGACCAGGCCGCGGGGCAGGTCCTCGACGAGGCCGGGCTCGCGGAGCGTGCCCTCGACGAGCCCGAGGTCCCGCATCTTGCGGGCGCTCACCAGCACCCGGCTCTCCAGCGAGCCCACGGTGGTGTTGTACGCGGCCACCGCGCGGGTGAGGGCCCGGCCGAGCGCGTCGACGTTGCGGCCCAGGCTGCCGAGCCGTTCGTACAGCTCCCTGCCGAGGTCGAACACGGCCTTGGCGTTGCGGCTGAGCGCCGCCTGCTGCCAGGCGTAGTGCGCGGTGCGCAGCATCGATATCAGCGTGGTCGGGGTGGCGATGTGCACCCGGCGGCGCAGCGCGTACTCCAGCAGCCCGGGGTCGCGCTCGAGCGCGGGGGCGAGGAACGCCTCGCCCGGGATGAACAGCACGACGAACTCGGGCGCGGGCGAGAACGCCTGCCAGTACGCCTTTCCGGCGAGCCGGTCCACGTGCTCGCGCAGGTGCCGAGCGTGCGCGTCGAGCCGCTCGGCGACCACCTCCGGGTCGTCCGACTCGGCCGCCTCCAGGTACGCGGCGAGCGACACCTTCGCGTCGACGACGATGTTCTTGCCGCCGGCGAGCCGTACCACCATGTCGGGGCGGACCGCGCCGTCGGCGGTGGCGGCGGTCGCCTGCTCGTCGAAGTCGCAGAACCGCGACATCCCGGCGATCTCGGCCACCCGGCGGAGCTGCAGCTCGCCCCACCGGCCCCGCGCCTCGGGGCGGCGCAGCGCGCGCACCAGCGCCGCGGTCTGGTCGCGCAGCTCGTGCGAGCTCTGCCGGACGAACTCGATCTGCTGGACCAGCTCGGCCTGGGCCGCCCGCCGCCGCGCCTCGGCCTCGCGCAGCTGCTCCTCGACCTTGGCGAGCGTCTCCCGCAGCGGGGTGACGAGGTGCTCGACCGCCTGCTTGCGCCGCTCCAGCTCGCCGGCCGCCTCGGCCCGCCCGGCGGCGAGCCGGTTCTCGGCGAGCTCGAGGAAGCGCAGGTTGTTGACGTCGAGCGCGCGGGTCGCGAGCGCCTGGAACCGGTCGGCGAGCCGCTCCTCGACGTAGCCGACCATCTCCTCGGCGGCCTTGGCCCGCGCCTCGGCCGCGGCGGCGCGCGCCGCGGCGCCCGCGGACTCGGCGGCCGCCCGGGCCCGGGCGAGCGCGAACCCGATCGCCATTCCCGCGGCGAGGCCGATGACGAGCGACAGCAGTGCGAGGGAATCCACGCTCGCGATGATCCCAAGGCGACGGCCGCGCGAGCGCGCCGACACGCCCGGTCGGCCACGGCACGTAAAATCGGGCTACGTGAGCCTCAGCATCGGCATCGTCGGCCTGCCCAACGTCGGTAAGTCCACCCTGTTCAACGCGCTGACCAAGAGCGGCAACGCCTTGGCGGCCAACTATCCGTTCGCGACGATCGAGCCGAACGTGGGCATCGTCGGCGTGCCGGATCCGCGGCTGGAGAAGCTGGCGGAGATCTTCGGCTCGGCCCGCATCGTGCCGGCGAAGGTGGAGTTCGTCGACATCGCCGGCCTGGTCCGCGGCGCCTCGGAGGGCCAGGGCCGGGGCAACAAGTTCCTCGCCAACATCCGGGAGACCGACGCGATCTGCCAGGTCATCCGGGTGTTCTCGGACCCCGACGTCACCCACGTGGACGGCGAGGTGTCGCCCGAGCGGGACATCGAGACGATCAACACCGAGCTGATCCTCGCCGACCTGCAGACCCTGGACAAGGCGCTGCCCCGGCTGCAGAAGGAGGCGCGGTTCAACAAGGAGCGCCGGGAGGTGCTCGAGGCCGCCGAGGCCGCGGTCAAGATCCTCGACTCCGGCGCCACGCTGTACAGCGCGGGCAAGAAGGGCGAGATCGACCTCGACGCCCTGCGCGAGCTGCACCTGCTCACCGCCAAGCCGTTCCTGTACGTGTTCAACCTCGACACCGACGAGCTCACCGACACCGAGCTGCGCGCCCGGCTGTCCGCGCTCGTCGCCCCGGCCGAGGCGGTGTTCCTCGACGCCAAGCTCGAGTCCGAGCTGGTGGAGCTGCCCGAGGACGAGGCGATGGAGCTGCTGCGGTCGGTCGGCCAGGAGGAGTCCGGCCTCGCCCAGCTCGCCCGCGTCGGCTTCGAGACGCTCGGCCTGCAGACCTTCCTGACCGCGGGCCCGAAGGAGGCCCGCGCCTGGACGATCCGCAAGGGCGCCACCGCCCCCGAGGCCGCGGGCGTCATCCACTCCGACTTCCAGCGCGGGTTCATCAAGGCGGAGGTCATCGCCTACGACGACCTCGTCGAGCTGGGCTCGGTCGCCGCCGTCCGGGCCGCCGGAAAGGCGCGCATCGAGGGCAAGGACTACGTGATGCAGGACGGCGACGTCGTGGAGTTCCGGTTCAACGTCTGACCCGGCCCCGTTTCGGTCCGCCCGATTCGCGGTACGTCCGAGGCCGATATTCGGCACTCATTTCCCTGGCATCAGGAATATGTCGAATATTCCTGGCAAAAAAGATCTCTTTGCGAGAGCATGGCGTTGCCGGCGCGCAGCGCCGTGAATCGCCGTCCGTGGCGCAGGGAAAGAGAGGTTGGCATGTCCGGTCAGCCCGGCGAGCCTGTGATCGACACAACCGTGCCGCATTCGGCCCGAGTCTGGAACTACTGGCTGGGCGGCAAGGACAACTATCCCGTCGACCGCGAGCTCGGCGACCGGGTGAAAGAGGTGTTCCCCGGGATCGTGACCCTCGCCCGGGCCGGACGGTACTTCCTCGCCCGGGTGGTGCGCTTCATGGCCGGGGAGGCCGGCCTGCGGCAGTTCCTCGACATCGGCACCGGGCTGCCCACCGCCGACAACACCCACGAGATCGCCCAGCGTGTCGCGCCCGAGGCCCGGGTCGTGTACGTCGACAACGACCCGCTCGTGCTCGCCCACGCGGAGGCCCTGCTCACCAGCACGCCGCAGGGCAAGACCGAGTACATCCACGCCGACCTGCGCGAACCCGAGGTCATCCTCTCCCGGGCGGCGGAGACGCTGGACTTCTCCCGGCCGATCGGCCTGACCCTCATGGGCATCCTGGGGCACATCGAGGACTACGACGAGGCCCGGTCGATCGTCCGCCGGCTCGTCGCCGGCCTGCCGTCCGGCAGCTACGTCGGCATCTACGACGGGTGCGCCTCCGACGACGCCATCGTGCAGAGCACCGAGGTCTACAACAGCTCCGACACCGTGCCCTACATCGTCCGCCCGCCCGAGCAGATCAAGGGCTTCTTCGAGGGCCTCGAGCTGGTGGACCCGGGCGTGGTCTACATCCAGCAGTGGCGCCCCGACGCCGTGCCCCTCGGCGAGGACTCCCATGTCGACGCCATGGGCGGGGTGGGCCGCGTTCCCTGATCCCGGCCCCGGAAGGGCGGGCACGGCCTTTCGGCCGCGTCGGCGTCGAGAGCCGCCGCCACGCGGCAGGGCTCTCGGCGCCTTTCCTGTACCCGGCTAGCCCGGCCCGGGATGGCCGCCAGGGCGTGCGGCGCGGGCCGCGGGCGAGGCCGGCGGCCACTGCGTCGCCGGCGTCGCCGTGCCGTACCCCGGTGTCCCCGCAGGCCGGAGCGGATCCGGCGCGACTCTCCGGCGACGGCATTGCGGCAGTGGCGATACTCTCCGTGGTGTACCGAGTACGCTTTGCAACCGTCAGTGTGACGTCAAGGACACCTGATGCGGGAGTAAAGCGTGGGATTCGCGGACGGCCCGGCCGGCGTACGCGCGTCCCCGGTCATCTGGAGGTGCGGCCCGTGCCCTATGGACGATGCGGCGACGACGATGCGACGTGGCCCGCGGAGGACGCGTGCGCGGACGAGGAGACGCCCTTGCTGCACGCCGGCGCCGCGGCGGCGCGCGAGCGGTTCACCCCCGACGTCGCGACCTCCGCCCGGGTCTACAACTGGCTGCTGGGCGGCAAGGACAACTTCGCGGCGGATCGGGCGGCGGGGGCCCGGCTGCTGGAGGTGATGCCGGAGGTGCGGTTGGCGGCGAGGGCCAACCGCGCGTTCCTGCGGCAGGCGGTGCGGCGGCTCGCCGCGGCGGGGGTGCGGCAGTTTCTCGACATCGGATGCGGGCTGCCGGTCGCCGAGAACACGCACGAGATCGCCCAGCGCGCCGCCCCCGGCTCGCGGGTGGTCTACATCGACGTCGACCCGATGGTGGTGACCCACGCGCGGGCGCTGCTCGCCACCGACGACCACACGATCGCGCTGCGCCGCACCCTGTGCGACCCGTGGCGGATCGTCACCGACCCGGTGATCCGCGCGCACCTGGACCTCTCCCGGCCGATCGGGCTGCTGCTGCTCGCGGTGCTGCACCATCTGCGGCGGGACGCGGCCGCGTGCGAGGTCGTGCGGATCCTGCGCCGGATGCTCGCCCCGGGGTCGTTCGTGGTGCTGTCCCACCTGCTCGACGACGGGCAGCCCCAGACCTGGCGGGCGCAGGCGGTGTACAGCGAGGCCGTGGTGCCGGTGCGGGCGCGCACCGCCGAGTGGGTCGCGGAGCTGGTCGACGGCATGGAACCGGTCGCGCACGGGATCGCGCACATCTCCGTGTGGCTCGAGGGCGACGAGAGCTCCGGCCTCGGCTCCATCTACGACCGGGCGGCGCTGAAGCAGATCCCGCTCGTGTGCGCGATCGTCCGGACGCCCGCATGACCGCGGCGGTCGGCCCGCCCGTAGGCGCGCCCGGCGGGCCGGGCGGGCGCCGGGCGGCCGGGGTACGGCGTGCGCCGGAGCGGCCGCGGCCCGGATCGCGCCGGAGGCGGTGGGGACCCGTTCGGCGACGGCGGCCCCGCCGTACCCGCGCGAATCCGGGACGAGGCCGATGAACGGTCAGGATTCACGGCCGCATTCGCTACCAGCGGACACACCGCAGGTGATGCCCGAATTGTCGGTTTTTGTGTCCAGTGTCCGAGTGATGGGTGATGTGTGTGTGCAGCTCATCGGCTTTTTAGGCGGTTCTTCCGATGTGCGTTGACCTGGCGTCGCCGCGACACACTTCCGGTTGTGCGTGTCCCTCATGGCCGGGCGGCGGGGGGTTGCGGGAAAGTATTCGCGTGGCCTCCGCGCGGCCCCGCTGCGGGCCGGACCGCCGGTGCGGCAGGGGGTGTGAGGAGCCTCACGCGGCGCGGGGGTGGAGCCGTCGGCCACCCGTGGTGCGTCTTACCTGACGGTTCGCAATTCGAGACGGCTATGGCGCGAAGGATAGGGAGGTCTGACCTACGGGGTAACGCGATGTGGCGCACAGGACGTCGCGGACCGGACGTATTGTGCTTTGTCCACCTCGGCGACTCACCTGGATAGGGATGCGCCGACGGTGATGCATACCGGTTTGCGTAGTTGCGGCGATGCTTGCAGCATGGGCGTGGCTTTCCTGTAACAATTGGCAAGGCCGCTAGGGTGAACACTTCATCGGGCATAAGCAGGACTGAAAGCACTCGGACTAGACCGCGCCGGCCCGCAGGACAGGCGCGAGCGGAGGCGTGATGGCTCGCAGGTCGACCGTCCAGCAGGTCGCTGGCGACCACGAGCACTCGGCGTACCCCTCGCCGGAACTCGACCTGGCGCCCCAGGGGCGTCGCGGTGCGCGCCGCCTCCGGTGGAGCGGCAGCGGCGGCCGGTGGCTCGTCTGGATCGGACGGGCCCTGCTGTGGGCGGTGCTCATCGTCATCCTGATCAACGGGGTCCGCGCGCCGTTCGAAAGGTTCACCCAGGGAGATCCGTCCCCGGCGGCGCCGACCCCCACGCCGGGCGCGGGGTTCCCCACCGAGCAGGCCGTGTCCTTCGCCAGCCAGTTCGCCGCCGCCTACCTCAACTTCGACGCGGCCAACCCCGCGGTGCGCGCCCAGAAGCTCAAGCCGTTCCTGCCCGAGGCGGCCCACGACCAGTTCGGCTGGAACGGCTTCGGCAAGATGCAGGTCATCGGCATCCAGCTGTCCCACGTCGAGGTGCAGAACGCCAACAACGCCGTCGTCACCCTGATGGTGCACTCGGGGGAGCGGCGCTGGCTGTTCTCCGTCCCGGTGTACGCCAAGGACGGCCGGTTCGTGGTCTCCCAGCGTCCCGCCCTGCTTCCCGCCCCGGGGCCCGCGGAGCTGCCGCCCGCACCGCCGACCGAGCAGGACGAGGCGACGGCGGCCGAGCTCACCCCGCAGCTCAAGGGCTTCTTTGAGGCGTTCGCGTCGGGCGATCCCGAGCAGCTTCGGCGGTACGTGGCCGCCGGTGTCGAGATCGAGGGCTTCAACGGGGCGTTCACCCTCGCCCAGCTCAAGCAGGTGATCGTGCCCCCCGGCGGCAACACCAGGTCGGTCACCGCGATCGTGGTGTGGGCGATCCCGGCCACCACGCCGGCGCCGACCACCGACCCCACGGCCGAGCCCACGGACGCGCCGGTGGACCCGCCCGGCGCGCTCGAGCAGGCCTACCAGCTCACGGTGGAGAAGCAGGGTGACAAGTGGTTCGTCAAGGACGTCCGCGGTGCGCGCCGGCCCGCGGCGTGAGCCCGGTGGCCGGGCCGGTGGCCGTGACGGCCATGAGCAGGAGGACCCGCATTGATCGTGCAGACCATAGTGCAGACGCTGGAAGGTCTTGCCACCCCGGCCCCGAGCCCCACCGGAGTGGACACCCAGGGCCTCGCCGATTTCCTGCGCGGCTTCTTCGGTCCGCTCTTCCTGGTGGTCGTCTCGATAGTCGCGATTTTTTTCCTTTTTACCCGTGAAATCACCAGGTTCGTGCAATTCATTATTCTGGCGATCGGCATCGGCATTATTTTCTACGTACCCAACATCATCGAGGTGACGGCGCGGGCGATCGCGGGGGCGCTTGGCATCAGGTAGCCGGGCTCGAGTAGCGGGAGAGGAGGGGGAACCAGGTGGATCTGCCCACATACACCAATATCTGGCGGATCGAGAAGCGGCTCTACAAGCTGTACGACCTTCGCCTGCCGATGCCGCTTCCGATCGTCTGGATCGGTGTGTTTCTCGGGGTGCTGGCCGTCTGGACACTCCTTCTCCGGTTGCTGCGCGTCCCTTTTGAAACCCCCTGGCACGTGCTCTATCTCGTGCCGCCCGGCGTGGTCACCTGGCTCTCCACCCGCCCGGTCATCGAGAACAAGCGGCTCACCGAGCTGCTCCAGTCGCAGCTCCGGTACCTGGGCGAGCCGCGGACCTGGTGCCGCATGGCCCCCGCCACGGAGCCGGACGAGATCCGGTTCGAGGCCCGCGTCTGGCGGCTGCCGCCGGAGGCCGCCGCCGCACTGGCCGAGAAGCGGGCGAAGCGCCGCGCGAAGGCCGCCGAGACGACGACCAGGCCGCGGGACCGCCGCGCCGCGGCTCCGGCCGCGGCCCCGGCGTTCGGGGCCACGGCCCGGGCGGCGCGCGCCGCGTCCGCGCGGGTCGCGCCGCCGCTCGAGATCGGGACCGGGGCCACCGCGTCGCCCGCGGCGCGGTCCGGGCGCGACGAGCGGGCGCGGGCGGGCGCGGCCGCCGGACCGGCCGTCCGGCCCGCCGAGCCGACGCCGGTCGCCGCGGCACCGGCCCGGCCGGGCGGCGACGACGCGGACCGCCGGGTGGTGGGCGAGATCAACCCCGCCGTCGCCGCGGCGGCCGCGGCCGTCACCGGCGCACGGACCGACGCGGCCCCGGCCGACGGGAACGCGACCACCGGCCGCCGCGGGCGGGCCCGCCCCGGCGCGGGCGTCGCGAGGGGGCCGGGCGCCGCCGGTCACGGCGCGGCGGCCCGGCCCGCGGACACCGGGGGCCGCGGGGGGGCACGCGGCGCCACAGCGGGTCCAGGGCACG
>QGUZ01000156.1 GCA_003242605.1 Actinomycetota bacterium | reverse complement strand
GGTGGGAGGTGTGGTGGGGGAGCGGGATGGCGAACCAGACCGCTTTGCCGGGGGCGGACCAGCGGCCGCCGAAGCGCGAGCGGGTGAGGTGCCAGCCCCAGGCGGCGGTGAGGGATTCGACGATGCTGAGGCCGCGGCCGTGCTCCGGGAGGTCGGTTAGCGGGCCGGATCGGGTGGCGGGGCGGGCAACGGGTTCGCGTAGCGGGTCGAAGACCTTGCAGACCAGCTGGCTGTGTTCGTGGCGTCCGCGTCGGTAGAGCCAGAGCTCGGGTGGGCCGGGGCGGGTGGCTGTGCGGGATGAGCGGGGGCGGGTGAGGACGTGCCGGTAGACGTTCGCGGCGAGCTCGTTGACGGCCACGGTCGCGTCGTGGACCAGCTCCTCGGGGAGGCCCATGCGTTCCAGGGCCTGCCGCAGCAGCCTGCGGGCGACGCCGGCGCAGGTGTGGTCCGCGGGGAGCGCCCATAACGCGCACTCCCGGGCCAGGTCGACTCCCGCGTCCGCCATCGGTCTCGCCTCCGCCAGGTTCGTTCTCATCGCTCCGCCCACCCGTGACGTCCCGGTGATCCCTGTGCAGACAGGTTTCGCTGGTGGCAACCGCTATCTCCACGTGAACCGCCACGGCGGCCACGGCAGGACATGCGGCCGACGCCGTTTCCGGTTCAGCGCGACACCTGGGCGAAGACCTCGCCACTCCCTCACCTGCGGGCGTTCCACTCCCCACGAAAACCCCGCGCCGCATCGGCCCCGGGGCGAACACCCGCTGTCGTGATTCTCAGCCTTCGCAGCTATGTAAGTGTGAAACGCAGATTATTGAATCGTGGGTGGGCTGACAACAGGTTGCCCAAAGGATCCAGTATGTCCCGTTACGCGAGGTAGAGCGGGGTAAGGCCGACCTTCCCATTGCGATACACCGACCCGTCCGCCGCGCCGGTACGGCACGGCCGCGGGAAATCGACGCGGGGCCGGGCGGGAACCACGGATACGCCACAACCCCATGGCGACCGTGCGCATTCGCGAAAAAAGTTCGGAAAGGGCGCCGAGGGTGGCCCGGAACCTCGGTCAGGGGAGATCGGCGAAGCGTTCGACGTCCTCGGGCTTGCCCGCGACGATGATCACATCGTCGTAGGTGAGCTCGGTGTCCGCGGTGGCGTAGGTGAACTCCTCCTCCGGGCTCTTCACCGCCACGACCGTCACGCCGTACTTGCGGCGCAGGTTCGTCTCGCCGAGCGGCTTGCCGACGAAGTCCTTGGGCGGGCGGGTCTTCACCAGCGCGAAGTTCTCGTCCACCTCCATGTAGTCGAGCAGCCGCCCGCTCACCAGGTGGGCGACGCGCTCGCCCATGTCGTGCTCGGGGGTCACGACGTGGTGCACGCCGATGCGGCTGAGGATGCGGCCGTGCTGGCGGCTCACCGCCTTCGCCCAGATGTCCTCGATCCCCAGCTCGACGAGGATCGACGCGGTGAGGATGCTCGACTCCAGGTCGTTGCCGATGCCGACCACCGCCCGGTAGAAGTCGGGCACGCCGAGCTGGCGCAGCGCCTCGGCGTCGGTGGCGTCGGCGGTGGCGATGTGGGTGATCTGGCCGGCCAGGGCCTGGACCACCTTGGGCCGCCGGTCGATGGCGAGCACCTCGGTGCCCCGCCGGGTCAGCTCCAGGGCGAGGGAGGAGCCGAAGCGGCCGAGCCCGATCACCACCACCGGGTCCCTTCTCTTCTCAGCCAACGATCACTCGCTCCTCGGGTAGTTCGTACAGCCGGGCGCGCTCGCGCAGCGCGAGCGCGGAGCCGAGGGTGAGCGGCCCGGTGCGGCCCACGAACATCAGCAGCGCGAGCAGCACCTGCCCGGCCGCGGGGATGTCCGGGGTGATGCCGGTGGACAGCCCCACGGTGGCGGCGGCCGAGACGACCTCGAACAGCACCTGATCCAGACTATGCGGGGTCAGCACGAGCAGGAGGTACGTCGAGACCGCGATCAGCGTCGCGAGCGTCATCACGAGCGCGACCGCCTGGCGCTGCGCCGGCTCCGGCAGCCGCCGGTTGCCGATGTTCACCCGGGGCTCGCCGCGCATCTCGGCCCAGATGATGAACACGAGCATGCCCAGCGTGGTGACCTTGATCCCGCCGGCCGTGCTCGCGCTGCCGCCGCCGATGAACATCAGCGCGTCGATCGCCAGCCAGCTCGACGGGTTCATCTCCGCCACGTCGATCGCGGCGAACCCGGCCGAGCGCGGCATCACCGCCATGAAGAAGCCCGCGAGGATCTTGCCCGGGTCGTCGAGCGCCCCCAGCGTCCGCGGGTTCGCCCACTCGGTCACCGTGAGCACGAACGTGCCCAGCGCCAGCAGCACCGCCGACACCCACAGCGTGAGCCGGGTGACCAGCGACCAGCGCCGCGGGTGCCGCCAGGATCGCAGCAGCTCGAACACGACCGGGAAGCCGAGCCCGCCGACGATCGAGGCGAACGCGATCGGCAGGCACACCCACGCGTCGGTGACGAACCGCGCCAGGCTGTCCGGCCACAGCGCGAGCCCGGCGTTGTTGAACGCGGACACGCCGTGGAAGGCGCCGAGGTAGACGGCCCGGAGGAACGGCTCGCCGTACCCGGTCATCAGCCGCACGGTGAGCACCGCCGCCACCGTCACCTCGGCGACGAGGCTGAACAGGGCGACCTTGCGCACCACCCGGCGCACGTCGCCGGCGCTCAGCGCCTTGGTCTCGGCCGCGGCGAACATCCGGGCGCGCAGCCCGATCCGCCCGGACACGATCACGGTGAACAGCGTGGCGAGCGTCATGATGCCGAGGCCGCCGATCTGCGCGAGCAGAATGATCACCAGCTCGCCGAACAGCGACCAGTGCCGCTCGGTGTCGACGATGGTGAGCCCGGTCAGGCTCACCGCCGAGGTCGCGGTGAACAGGGCGGTGATCCACCCGGTCGGCTCGCCCGACGCGGTGGCGATCGGCAGCGAGAGCAGGAGGGTGCCGAGCAGGGCGGCCGCGCCGAACCCGGTGGCGATGACCTGGGTGGGGTTCTGGAACCGGTCCAGCAGGCCCGCCCACCTGGCCTGACGCATCACGCGGCGGCCCGCGACGCGGCGACCCGCTCCGGTCGGCCGGGCGTCGCGGGTACGGCGGGCGCGCCGACGGCGATGACGAGCATGGGATCAGAGGATAGCCACCCGCCCCGGGAAAGCCCCCGGGAAGGCCGCGGCGTCTCGGGCGCCGGACACCCGCCGGCGGGGCCCGTGGGCCGTGCGGGCGCGGGGCGACGCCGCGGCGGCCGCGCCGTGCAGTGTGGTACCGGCCGCCGCGGCGCGGCCGCCATCCTGGTCCGCGGCAGAAGGTTCGTCGCCCACGCTGCGGGGAAGGGCACCCCTTGTGCACATTGCGGTGGCATGGACATTTGATCACTCAATGGCAGAAATTGACAGTTCTTCGGGGTGTCCATCGACATTTTCTGATCGGATCCACCTTCTACTGAAGCGATCCGTGTGCGACACTGTGCCGACAGTGAGCGGACAGCGAGCCGACCCTTTGCTCCTCAGGAGCCCGCATGCCAACCGCCGACTCCGACGACCTACGGGATGGTTTCGTGGACGAACGATCAGCGGGTCCCATGCCGGCGCGCCGGCTGCTGGGCGCGCGCCTTCGTGAACTGAGGGAACAGGCCGGCCTCGGCCGGGAGGCGGCGGGCCGGGCGATCCGGGCCTCCGAGGCGAAGATCCGGCGGTTGGAGAAGGGCGCGTCCGCCTACAAGCGCCGCGACGTGGAGGACCTGCTCACCCTGTACGGCGTGACCGACCCGGCCGACCGGGCCCTGCTGCTCGACCTGGTGGAGCAGGCGAACGCGCCCGGCTGGTGGCGCGAGTACGCCGACCTGGTGCCGCCGTGGATGGAGCGGTTCCTCGGGCTGGAGCAGAGCGCGAGCGTCATCCGCACCTGGGAGGTGCAGTTCGTTCCCGGCCTGCTGCAGACCCCCGACTACGCGCGGGCCGTGATCACCAACGGCAACGAGAGCATGGGCGCCGAGGAGGTCGAGCGCTGGGTCGCGCTGCGCATGCGCCGCCAGCGCATCCTGTTCCCGCCCGCCGAGGTCCGGCTGTGGGCGATCATCGACGAGGGGGCGCTGCTGCGCCGGATCGGCGGCCCGGGCGTGATGCGGGCACAGCTCATCCACCTGCTCCACATGATCGAGCTGCCCAACGTTACGGTCCAGGTGCTGCGGCTCGACGGCCCGCAGAACCCACGCGCGCTCCGCCCGGTCACCCTGCTGCGCGCCGCCGCCGACATCCTGCCCGACGTCGCCTACTGCGAGAACCTGTGCGGCGGCCGGTTCTTCGACCGCCCCGCCGACACCGTCCGCTTCCTCGACCTGCTCAACTGGCTGAGCGTGCACGCGGCCTCGCCCCGGGAGACGCCCGGCATCCTGCGCGGCATCATCGCGCGCATCGACGCCGAGGAGCCCGCGGCGGCGCACCGCCGCTGACGCGGCCCCGCGGCGCGCCCCGCCGTACGCCGGCCGGTCTCAAGGAGCGCCGCCGTCACCGCTCCGGGCGGGGCACGGCGGGCAGCACCCTGCCGGTGAGCGCGCCGAAGCCGAGCCGCCCCCCGGACGCCGACGGGGCGGAGGCGCGGATGGTGACGACGTCGCCGTCCTCCAGGAAGGTGCGGGCCGAGCCGTCGCGCAGCCGCAGCGGCCGGGTGCCGCCCCAGGTGAGCTCGATCAGCGACCCCGCCTCGCCGGGGCCTGGGCCGCTCACCGTGCCCGAGGCGTACAGGTCGCCGGTGCGCAGCGCGGCCCCGTTCGCGGTGAGGTGCGCGAGCAGCTGCGCGGGCGACCAGTACATCTGCGCGAACGGCGGCCGGGACACCACCTCCCCGTTGAGCTCCAGCTCGAAGGTGATGTCGAGCGACCAGTGCCGCTCCTCACGCAGGTAGCCGACCGGCTCGGGCGACTGCGGCGGGCCGGGCACGCGGGCGGCGCGCAGCGCGGCCATCGGCACCACCCACGGCGAGATCGAGGTGGCGAACGACTTGCCGAGAAACGGGCCGAGCGGCACGTACTCCCACGCCTGCAGGTCGCGGGCGGACCAGTCGTTGAGCAGCACCACGCCGAACACGTGCCGGTCGAACCGGGAGGTCGGCACGCTCTCCCCGGGCACGGTGGGCACGCCCACCACGAAGCCGAGCTCCACCTCGACGTCGAGCCGCCGGGACGGCCCGTCGACCGGCCCGGGCGCGCCGTGCTCCAGGTGCTGCCCGCGCGGCCGGACCACCGGGGTGCCGGACACCACCACCGTGCCGGCCCGGCCGTGGTACCCGAGCGGCAGGTGCCGCCAGTTCGGCGGCAGCGGGTCCTGGCCGGGGCGCAGGATGCGGCCGAGGTTCGCCGCGTGGTGCTCACTGGCGTAGAAGTCGACGTAGTCGGCGACCTCGAACGGCAGGTGCAGGGTGACCCGGTCGAGCGGGATCAGGTTCGGCTCGACCAGGGGGCGGCGGCGCTCGTCGGTGAGCAGCTCGACGATGCGCGCCCGGACCTCCGCCCAGCGCTCCGGGCCGCGGGACAGGTGGGCGTTGAGCGCGGGCGCGCGGAAGTCCGGGTCGTCGAGGACCGCGCCGAGGTCGAGCACCCAGCCGCCGATCGCCACCCCGACCCGCCGCGGCGTCCCCGGGGTGGAGAACACCCCGTAGGGGAGGTTGTCGACCGGGAAGTCGGAGCCCTCGCTCACCGGCACCCAGCTCTCCGCCGCGGCCGCACGCCGCCCGGCCGCCGGCCGTACCTGCGGGCGGGCGGTCGGCGGGCCCGGGCGCGGCTGCCCGGCCTGCGGCGCGCCCGCCCGGGCCGGGCGCGGCCGGCGCGACGCCGGCGTCCGTGACGCGCTCACCGGGCCCGGCGCCCCGACCAGGACCAGGCGTAGCCGGGATCCTCGCAGGCGCGGGCGCCCTCACCGAGCGCGAGCGGGCGGAAGGTGTCCACCATGACGGCGAGCTCGTCGAAGAACTCCCGGCCGATTCCGCCCTCGTACGCGCCGGGCTGCGGGCCGTGCGCGATGCCGCCCGGGTGCAGCGAGATCGAGCCCTGCCCGATGCCGGAACCCTTGCGCGCCTCGTAGTCGCCGCCGCAGTAGAACATCACCTCGTCGGAGTCGACGTTCGAGTGGTAGTAGGGCACCGGGATCGCGAGCGGGTGGTAGTCCACCTTGCGCGGGACGAAGTTGCAGACCACGAAGTTGTCGCCCTCGAACACCTGGTGGACCGGCGGCGGCTGGTGCACCCGGCCGGTGATCGGCTCGAAGTCGGCGACGTTGAAGGTGAACGGGTAGAGGCAGCCGTCCCAGCCGACCACGTCGAACGGGTGCCGGGCGTACCGGTAGCGGGTGCCCGTCACCCCGCCGGGGCCGTCGCCGCGGTGCTTCACCAGCACCTCCACGTCCTCGCCGTCGGCGAGCAGCGGCTCCGCCGGGGCGTGCAGGTCCCGCTCGCAGTACGGCGCGTGCTCGAGGAACTGGCCGTACCGGGACAGGTAGCGCCGGGGCGGGTGGATGTGGCTGTTCGCCTCGATGATGTACGTGCGCAGCGGCAGCTCCCCGGTCGGCACCCAGCGGTGCGTGGTGCCCCGCGGGATCACCACGTAGTCGCCCTGCCGCGCGGACAGCACGCCGAACACGGTCTCCACCACCGCGCTGCCGGCCTCCACGTAGACGCACTCGTCGCCGATCGCGTTGCGGTACAGCGGCGAGGTGGCGCCCGAGACCGCGTACGCGATGCGCACGTCGGCGTTGCCGAGCAGCACCCGGCGGCCGGTCACCGGGTCGGCGTCCGCCCACTGCTTGCCGGGGAACAGCTCGTGCGTGCGCAGGTGCCGGGGGAGCAGGGGACGGTTCGGGGTGAGCGTGCCGTCCGGTGGCTCCCACGGGGTGGCATCGACGATCGCCGATGGGATGTGGCGGTGGTAGAGCAGCGAGGCGTCCGAGGAGAAGCCCTCCTCGCCCATGAGCTCCTCGTAGTAGAGCCCGCCCTCGGGCGTCCGGAACTGGGTGTGGCGCTTGGGCGGAACCTCTCCGACCCGCCGGTAGTACGGCATCTCGCCTCCTCGTGCCGCGCCCGGGGCGGTCGGCGTGCGCCGGACGGCGGGGCATGGCACGGCCCTCGCCGCGGGCTCGCCCGCCCCTCGCGGCGTGGTCCGTCCCGGGCTTTTCTCCGTCCTTTCCCGCCGCCGCGTGCTCCGGAACCCGCCGCGCCGCCCCGCCGGTGGTTCCGCGCGGCGGGCGGTTCGGCCCGATGCGCCCGGTCCGTGCCCGGCCGGGGCGGGGCGCGGCGGCCGGGCACGGGCGGCGGCCGCCGGGGTCCTCGCCCGCTTTTTGCGCGAACCGCGCCCGGGAGGGCCGGTACGCCAACCGACCGGATCCGGACCGTTAACCCAGCGGAGATCGAATCTCGCGCGCCACCGCCACGGGTAAATAAGTCGGCGTGATTGGCCGGATTTGCGGCGCAGGCCGCGGTCGCGCGCCGTACGCCCGTGATGCGATTACGGCGTGACCACCCGCGCCGGACGGCGGCCGCCCGGCCCGGCTCCGGCGGGGGAGGACAGCCACACCACCGGCGACCCCTTCGCGCCGGGCGGCGCCGCCCCGGACCCGCGCCCGCGGTCCGGCCGCCGACGGGCGCGCCGATGCCGGGCACCGGCGCCGGAGCCGCACGCCGGGGCACGCCCGGCGGCGCACTCCCCCCGGTGAGTCGCCGCGATGCCGGAGGAACCACTGTGACGACAACCGAGGGTCCCATCGACGTCGTCCTCGTCGCTTCGAGCCCGTGGTCCGCGGAGCTCTCCGACGACGACCTCAACCTGCGTACGGCCCACGCGCTCGCCGAGCGGCTCGGCGGGCGCTACGACGTGATCGTGCCCGCCGGGGTGGCCCGGCCCGGCCGGATCGACCGCGACCCGGTGCACGTGCACCGGGTGGAGGTGCGCAGCCGCCCCGGCTTCCTGCTCGCCGCCCAGCGCGCCCTGCGGGAGCTGCGCGATCCGTGGGCGCCGCCGCGGCGGCCTCCGGTGGTCGTCTCCAGCGACCCGCTCGCCGCCCTCGCCGTCGAGTCGTCGCGGTTCCGCCACCGGTACCCGCACCTGGTGCACATCCAGGGCGAGGTGCTCACCCCCGGCCCCAGGTACGGCGGGCCGGTCAAGCGCTGGACGCTGTCCGCGGCGAGCCGGTTCGTGGTGCGCCGCGCCAGCGCGGTGCGGGTGGCGAGCCGGAGCCTGGAGAACGCGGTCGCCCGGATCACCCACCGGCCGGTGACGTTCATCGGCAACCGGGTGGACACCCGCGTCTTCCGCCCGGCCGACGGGCCGGTGACCGGCCCGGACCGCTCGGACGCCATCATGATCGGCGGGCTGCACCCGGCGAAGAACCACCGCACGGTCGTGCACGCCTGGGCGCGGGTGGTGCGCAGCCGCCCCGACGCGGTGCTCACGATCATCGGGGACGGGCCGCGCCGCTCCGCGCTGGAGGCGCTGATCAACTGCCTCGGGCTCACCGCCAACGTCCGCCTGCTCGGGCGCATGTCCCAGGCCGGCCTGCTGCCGCTGCTGCGCGGAGCGCGCTGCCTGGTGCACGCCGCCCTCACCGACGGGCAGCCGCGGGCGGTGCTGGAGGGCATGGCGTGCGGCCTGCCCGTGGTGTGCAGCGACCTGCCCGGCCACCGCGAGATCGTCCCGCCCGGCGCCGGGCTGCTCGTCCCGGCCGAGGACATCGCCGCCTGGACCGGCGCGCTCACCACCGTGCTCGGCGACCCGGAGCGGGCCGCCGCCATGGGGCGGGCCGGCCGGGCGTACGTGGTCGAGCACCACGACTTCGAGGCGAACGCCGACCGCATGGCCGAGCTGATCCGCCGCGTCGCGGCCGCCGTGCCGCAGCCCGTGAGCTGAGGCTCGCGTCCGGGCCGCTGCGGCGGCCGTGACGGCCGCGGGGTGATGCGGCCGCCCCGGTGCCACGGCGCACCGGGGCGGCGGGGCCGTGCCCGCCTGCGGCCCGGGCCTGCCGTGGCGTGCCGTACCGGACACCGTCCCGGAGACATGTCCTTGAAAGACGAAACGGCCGCGCGGGCGACGACCGGTCCCACTCCGCGGTGGGCGCCGGTCCGCCGCGCGGCCGCCTGCTCGCGTGCCGCGCCGACCGGCGGCGCGGCACGCGGGCCGATGGTCAGGCCGTGCAGCGCGAGACGCTGCCCGCGGGCGCGCAGTTGTCGCCCTTGTTGGCGGTGACCGTGCTGCCGGACAGCCGGACCGCGCCCTTGACGTAGCCGTTGAACACGCCGCCGCCGGTGTCGCCGGCCTTGTTCCGGCTGATCGTCGTGCTCAGCACGCGCGAGTACCCGCCGGGCGCGTTGTAGAGGCCGCCGCCGCGGGTGCGGGCGAGGTTGCCGCTGATCGTGGTGTTGCGGAAGGTCGCCTTCCCGCCCTGCTCGTTGGCGACGCCGCCGCCGACGCGGGCCCGGTTGCCGCCGATGGTGGTGCGCACCGCGTGCAGCTCGCCGCGGTTGAGGACGCCGCCGCCGTACCCGGCGGGGGCGGCCGCCGCGCGGCGCGACAGGCGAACGCGGGAGCCGGGCACGCCACCCACGGGCATCGCGGCCGCCTGGGCCGGTGCGGCGGACTCGATGCCGGCCTGGTTGCCGGTCACGGTGCTGTCGACGAGGGTGACGCTGCCGCCGAGGTTGGCGAGCGCGCCCCCGGCGGCGGCGGTGTTGTCCTGGAGGGTGCTCTTGCGCAGGCCGAGCCGGCCCCGGACGAGGATGCCGCCGCCCGGCTGCCGGCCGGCGTCGCCGCCGACGAGCCGCAGGTCGGCGATCCGGACGGCGCCCGACTCGGTCACCTCGAGGAGGCGGAACCGGGGCGCGTCCGCGGCCCGGCGGATCGTGGCGCCGGAGCCGAGGATGCTGATCTGGGCGGTGACGATCGGCAGCCCGTTCGGCCCGTACACCCCGACCGAGGCGGGACCGGTCAGGACGTAATCGCACTGCGGGGTGAGCCGGATGACGCCGAGCCCGGCGGCGTTCACCACGTTGATCGCGTCGATCAGCGCGGGCACGTCGCACGGCACGGTCACCTCGATCGGGTCCGCGTGCGCGGGGGCTGCCGGCCAGAGGAGCTGCGCGGTCATCGCCGCGCACGCGATACGCCCGGCTTTCCGGAGTAATGCGTTCATCGGAGATCCTCGTCGAGTATCGTGGTATTCGCGACGCGTCGTCCGAATGCGGGAATCAGTGCCGAGCATGCGGACGGCGGCCACAAGTGCCGGTCATACGAGGCCCGATTATTGCTGGTCGGCGATAGTGCGCTTCGCTCTGTGTGAGTGTCTTGAGGACGGCTTTTCAGCAATTTCTTCCATGCTTTATTCGCCTAAGAAACCGGTTTATCTGGGCGTCACGACATAATTTTTCTGGACATTTCGCTGCATTGTGAACGGATGTCTGGGAAATCCGTCGCACGCGACTGCTTGCGCAGAGCGTGAGCGATCGCTACGGTCCGTATCCATGTGGGAGTGGCGGAGGGCGGCGCGCGGCCCGGCGGCCACGCGCGCGGCGGGGGAGTACGGCCCGCGGCTGCGGGTGATGCGGATCGTCACGGACGACGAGGGCCCGGCGCGGCAGGCCGCCGTGCTCGCCGAGGGCCTGCCGGCCGAGCTGTTCGAGCAGCGCGTCTACGGCCCGCGCGGGGGGACGTCGGACCCGGCGGCCCGCCACCTGCCCGGCCTCGGCCGTACGGCGGGGCCCGGCGGCGACGCCTGCGCCCTCGCCGCGCTCGTCGCCGAGATGCTCCGCTTCCGGCCGCACATCGTGCACACCCACACCGCGCGGGCCGGGACGCTCGGCCGGGTCGCCGCGCTGCTCGCCGGGGTGCCCGCGCGGGTGCACAGCTTCCCCGGCCACCCGGCGCACGGCCACGCCGGGGGCGGCCGCGCCGCGCTGCTCGCCGAGCGCGTGCTGGCGCGGGTGAGCGACCGGCTCGTCACCCCGGCCGCCCGGATCCGCGACGACCTGATCGCCGCCGGGGTGGGCCGCCCCGGCCGGTACGCGGTGGTGCCGCCGGGCATCCGGCCGCGTCCGCTGCCCGGCCGCGCCCACGCCCGCCACCTGCTCGGCCTGCCGGACGGGCCGCCCGTGGTCGCGTACGTAGGGCCGCTCACCGGCGCCGCCCGCCCCGACCGGCTCGTCGAGGTGCTGCGGCGGATCCACCGCGCGCCTCCCGGGGGGCGGTTCGCCGTGTGCGGGGCGGGCGGGCTGCCCGGCGAGGGGCTCGGCGCCGGGGCCCGGCCCGGCG
>QGUZ01000155.1 GCA_003242605.1 Actinomycetota bacterium | reverse complement strand
GCAGATGTCGACGGCGATGATGTCGGCGCCCTCCTGCGCCAGCCGTACCGCGTGGCTGCGGCCCTGGCCACGGGCGGCACCGGTGATGAGGGCGACCTTGCCTGCGACACGTCCCATGGGTGCTCCTTGCGTCGCGCTGCGTGACCGGGCCCGGCGGCACGGCGGGCCGGGACCGGTCCGCAGGGGGTTTCGGGGGCGTAGGGGGAGGGCCGCTTCGGAAAGCGGCGACGGTCGTGCGGGGATGCCGCGACCCGCCTAGGATTCGGGATCGCGTTTCGACGCGGAGACGGGGGCGATCGTGGGGCCCGGGGCCTACACCGGCGGCCCGGCGTCCTGCGGCGAGGGCGTGTGCGGGGTCGGTCTCGGCTGGACGGACATGGGACGCTCCTCGGGTTAAGGACGACGTCGAAAGGACGTCGGCGACGTCACCCGCCTCTCTCGTTGCCCCGACCTTAATGGCACTCAGTGCAGAAAGGAAGACCCAACGTGGGCTCGGCACCGCACGGCACCCCGCGCCCGGCCGGACGGCTGGGCAGACGCCCCGTGACCACCGCGGCGGAGCTGACCCACGTCGCGATCCGGCTCTTCCGCGACCAGGGGTTCGAGGCGACCACCGTCGACGACATCGCGGCGGCCGCGGGCATCGGGCGCCGGACGTTCTTCCGCTACTTCCCGTCCAAGAACGACGTGCTCTGGGGCGACTTCGACCAGCGCCTCGCCGAGCTGCGGGACTTCCTGCGCCGGCAGCCGCCGTCCAGGCCGCTCATGGCGGTGCTGCGCGCCGCGGTGCTCGAGTTCAACCGGCTGCCGCCGGAGGAGGTGCACTGGCACCGCGAGCGCATGCGGCTGCTGCTGTACGTGCCCGCGCTGCAGGCGCACTCCATCCTGCGCTACGCGGCGTGGCGGAACGTGATCGCCGAGTACGCGGCCGAGCGCCTGGGGATGCGCCCGGACGACCACCCGCCGCAGGCGATCGCCTGGGCGCTGCTCGGGGCCGCGCTGAGCGCGTACGAGCAGTGGCTGCGGCACGAGGACGCCGACCTGGCCCGCCTGCTGGAGGCGGGCCTGGACATGCTGCAGAGCGGGTTCGCCCTCGGCTGACGGCGCGGGAAGTCGCCCGGGACCGGCCGGTCAGCGGACGAGCTGGACGAGCATGCGCTGCAGCTGGCCGTCGTGGCCGGGATCGGTCCAGGTGACCACGTCGACGGCCCGGCCGCGCCGCATCGCGTCGAGCTTGTACTCCTGCACGTCGTAGCCGATCGGGGCGTTGGTGACCGCGAGCACCGCGCTGACCTGCAGGCCCTGCGCCCGCGACTCGGCCTTCTGCAGGTCCTGCGCGGTGAACTCGCCGTGGTCGATGTAGTGGATGGTGAGCAGGATGTACTGGCCGAAGATGCCGACGAGCATCGCGTCGGTCTGGCCCTCGCCGAGCGAGGAGACGGTCACGTTGGTGCGGGACAGCACCTTCGCGACGTCGAGCTCGTAGCTGGAGGCGAGCAGCGAGCCGGCGTTCCTGCGGTCCATCGAGTTGAGCAGGATCGCCCGCTGCTCCTCGGGCATGACCCGCAGCAGCTCGGAGGTCTGCTGCGGGGACACGCCCTCCATCACGGCCACGAGGCGCTTCGGCGGGAGCGACGACAGCAGCGTCGCCGCGTACGACGGCGCCATCGCCTGCACCATGTCCTGGATCTTGGCGATGGACAGCCGCGCCATGAGATCCGACTGCACGTTCGGCTTGGCGGCGAGCGCCACCCGGATCAGGTCCTCGAGGCGCATCGCCTGGAGCACCGGCTCGAACCGGTCGGGGGGCAAGGCGACGAGGACGCGGGCTGCCTCGCGGGGCGGGGCGCTGAGGACGTTGTTGATGAGCTCGTCGATCGGCATCATCCAACCGGGCAGCATGCTCGCCTCCCGCCTAGTCGCTCAGGCCGACGGTCGGGTGATCCCTGTGAGAGATCACACACCCATGAGGAGTCAAGAGTCGGTTAGTGTGGTGTCTGTTGACTTTAAGACTCCAGGGGCGCGATTGTCATCGCCCGCTCACGTTCTGACAATCTTGACTCTTACGCGTCAGATCGCGTCTTTCCTGCGCTGAGCGCGGCGACGGCGCGGCCCGGCTCCGCGGTGAAGAACCGGATCTCGGTCACCTCGGCGCGGGACCCCAGCGGGCGCACCACCGTGACCGGCTCGGCGAGCTCGACCACCACGTTCGTCCGCGAGCCGACGGCGACGGCGAGCCGGTCCCCCTCGACCCCCACGGCGCGCGGCTCGTCGTACCGGTGCGCGAGCCGTACCGCGGTGATGAGCGAGCGCGGCACGGTCAGGTCGAGGAAGACCCCGTAGCGGACGCGGAGCACCTCCCCGGTCACCACGTGCGGGCGCACCGTGCAGGACGCGCCGACCACCAGCGTCAGCCAGATCGTGTAGACGTGCAGCACGAACACCACGACCCGGATGGCCGTGGCCGCGTCGAACACGGCGAGCAGCACGTCGGCCACCGCGCCCTCGACGGCCAGCACGCCGACGACCACGAGCAGCATCGGCCACTGCTCCCTCGCGTACGGCAGGGCGGTGGCGCCGGGCGGCACCCGGTCGCGGCGGCGCAGCAGCCAGAGCAGGACGCTCATGGCGCCCTTCGCCTCGAACTCCAACGCCCGGCGCGCCGGGGCGGGGACCAGGTGGTGCCAGACGGCGGCCGCGGCGGCCCGGCGGCCGAGTCCGGCCCGCCGTTCCGCCCGGTACAGCCGCCAGGCGGTGGTCGCCTCGAGCACGATCACCGCGGCGACGGCGAGCTCCGCGGCGACGAGCACCGGCGTGGGCAGCGAGACACCGGACAGCAGCAGCACGACCACGAGCACCTCGGCCGGGGGCACGGTGAACGCGAGGGCGCGGGCGAGCCGGACCATCAGCGGCCCTCCTTCCGCCGCTCCGCCAGCCGGCGCAGCGCGAGCCGGACCACCTCGGCCTGGGCCGGGGTGAGCTCCTCGGTGATCGCCGACAGCCAGACGGCCGCGCCGTCGCCGGCCTCGTCCCCGGCCGCGCCGTCGTCGCCGGCCGCCTCGGCGGCCTCGGCGATCTCGGCGGGCACGCCCGCGGCGAACTCGGCGGCGAGCTCGGCCACCCGCGGGTCGCCGGGGTCGGCGTCGGCGAGCTCCTCCAGCCGCCGGTACAGCTCGCGCCCGCGGGCGATCGCCTCGGGCGTGGTGAGCGGGCGCAGCAGGGCGAGGGCGCGCTCGCGGGCGGCCGGGTCGGTCACGGTGTCGAGCAGGGTGAGCAGCCCGCGGTCGACCGCGGCGAGGCGCGAGCCCTCGGCCGGAAGGTGGCGCAGCACCTCGGCGACGCCCGGCGAGATCGGGGCGTCCGGGTCGAGCTCCTCCTCGCGCAGCAGCGCGGCGAGCCGGGCCCGCCGGGCCGCGATCGCCTCCTGCTGCCGAGCGAGGTCGGCGTCGAGCTCGGCGAGCACCTCGCGCAGCTCGCGGCGCTGGTCGTCGGCGAGCACGTCCCGGATCTCGTCGAGGGAGAGCCCCAGCTCCGCCAGCCGCCGGATGCGGGCGAGCAGCACCGCGTCGCGCAGCCGGTACTCGCGATAGCCGTTCACCCGGCGGGCGGGCTCGGGCAGCAGACCCAGATGGTGGTAGTGGCGCACGGTACGGGTGGACACCCCGACCAGTGCGGCAAGTTCGCCAATCCGCATGCCGACAGTGAAAACGTTGACGTTACGTCAAGGTCAAACACCGGGCGATGGGTCGAGGCAGGGGCGACCGCTGAGCGATCGGCGCGGGAGCGGGGTCGATCGCCGGGCGATGAGCGGAGTGAACAGCCGCGCCCACGGGGAAGCGGGATCGAGCACCTCACTCGCCGGCCGGCCCGGCCCGCCGTACCGGCCGGGCGTCGAGGGCGGCGGCGAGGTCGGCGAGCCAGCGCTCGTGGTTGGCGCGCAGCCGGGCCGCGCCGTAGAGCAGCGGGAGCAGCGGGCCGGCGAGCGACTCCTCGATCGTGACCCGAGTGGCGTGCCCCCCGACCGGCTCGAGCACGTGCCGGTCCACGGCCCGGAACCACAGGAACGCGCCGGTCCAGGTGAGCTCGCGGCCCGGCCGGACCACGGCGAAGCGGGACCGGATCGCCACGCCGTTCAGCCGCCACCGGAAGCGGGCGCCGGGGCACACCCCGTCGAACGCGGTGACGCGCACGTTCGCCGCCCACGACGGCCAGCCGGGCGGGTCGGCGAGCAGCTCCCACACCCGCTCGGGCGGATGGCCGACGATGCGACTCGCCGTGGACAGGAGCTGGGCGTCGCGGTCCACCCGCCCCCGGGCGGCGTACTCGCGGTAGAGGACCTCCGGCGGAGGACCGGAGTAGAGGAGCCGGGAGGGCATGGGACCACCTCGCGAGATCGGTGCTCTCGGTTCAGAGCGACGATCTCACGAGGTGGCCCCGGAATGCAAGAGCGGTGCTCTCGTCGTAGACCACCGTTCTCGCGCGGTGGTCAGGAGAAGCGGCGCAGCCGGAGGCTGTTGCTCACCACGAACACGCTGGAGAACGCCATAGCGGCCCCGGCGATCATCGGGGTGAGCAGCCCGGCCGCGGCGAGCGGCAGCGCGGCCACGTTGTAGGCGAACGCCCAGAACAGGTTGCCCTTGATGGTGGCGAGGGTACGGCGGGCCAGCCGGATCGCGTCCGCCGCCACCCGCAGGTCGCCGCGGACCAGCGTGAGGTCGGCGGCCTGGATCGCCGCGTCGGTGCCGGTGCCCATCGCCAGGCCCAGGTCGGCCTGGGCGAGCGCGGCCGCGTCGTTCACGCCGTCGCCCACCATCGCCACCACCCGGCCCTCGGCCTGCAGCCGCTTGACCACGGCCACCTTGTCCGCGGGCAGCACCTCGGCGAACACCTCGGTGATGCCGAGCTCGTTCGCCACCGCCTCGGCCACCGTACGGCTGTCGCCGGTGAGCAGCACCGGGGTGAGGCCGAGCGCGCGCAGCCGCCGGATCGCCTCGGCCGAGGTCGGCTTGATCCGGTCGGCGAGCACGAGCACCGCCCGCGCCCTGCCGTCCCAGCCGACCGCGACCGCGGTACGGCCGGCCGCCCTCGCCTGCTCGAACGCGCGCTCCAGCTCGGGCGGCAGCGCCGCGTCCGCCCGCTCGGCGAGCAGCGCGGGCCGGCCGACGAGCACGTCGCGCCCCTCGACCGTGCCGCGCACGCCGAGGCCCTCGACGTTGGCGAAGTCCTCCGGCGTGGGCAGCGGCCCCCCGCCGGCCGCGTCGGCCGCGGCGCGGGCGATCGCCCTGCCGATCGGGTGCTCGGAGGCGTGCTCGAGCGCGCCCGCGAGCCGCAGCGCCTCGTCGCGGTCCTCGCCCTCGGCGGCGACCACGTCGACCACGGTCATCCGGCCCTCGGTGATCGTGCCGGTCTTGTCGAGCACCACGGTGTCGATGCGGCGGGTGGACTCCAGCACCTCCGGGCCGCGGATCAGGATGCCGAGCTGGGCGCCCCGGCCGGTGCCAACGAGCAGCGCGGTCGGGGTGGCGAGGCCGAGCGCGCACGGGCAGGCGATGATCAGCACGGCGACCGCGGCGGTGAACGCCGCCTCCGGGCCTGCCCCGCTGCCGAGCCAGAACCCGAGCGTGGCCACGGCGAGGGCGATCACCACGGGCACGAACACCGCCGAGATGCGGTCGGCGAGCCGCTGCACCCGGGCCTTGCCGGTCTGCGCCTCCTCCACCAGCCGGGCCATCTGGGCGAGCTGGGTGTCCGCGCCCACCCGGGTGGCGCGCACCACGAGCCGCCCGCCCGCGTTCACGGTCGCGCCGGTCACCGCGTCGCCGGGCCGTACCTCGACCGGGACCGACTCGCCGGTGAGCATGCTCGCGTCGACCGCCGAGGAGCCCTCGACCACCACGCCGTCGGTGGCGATCTTCTCGCCGGGCCGTACCACGAACAGGTCGCCGACGGCGAGCCGGTCGATCGGCACCCGGACCTCGGCGCCGTCGCGGAGCACGGCGACGTCCTTCGCGCCGAGCTCCATGAGCGCGCGCAGCGCGGCCCCGGCGCGGCGCTTGGCCCGGTGCTCGAAGTAGCGGCCGGCGAGGATGAACGTGGTGACGCCCGCGGCGGCCTCGAGGTAGATGTTCGCGTCGCCGTGCCCCCGGGCCACGGTGAACTCGAAGCCGTGGGTCATGCCCGGCATGCCGGCGGTGCCGAAGAACAGCGCCCACAGCGACCAGCCGAACGCGGCGAGCGTGCCGAGCGACACGAGGGTGTCCATCGTCGCGGTGCCGTGCCGCAGGTTCGTCCAGGCGGCGCGGTGGAACGGCAGGCCGCCGTAGACCACGACCGGCGCGGCGAGGGTGAGCGACAGCCACTGCCAGTAGGTGAACTGCAGCGGCGGGATCATCGCCATCGCCACCACGGGCACCGACAGCACGATCGACACGATCAGCCGGGTGCGCAGCGCCCGCAGCTCGGCGTCCTGCACAGCGTCCTGAGCAGCGTCCTGCACAGCGTCCGGCGCAGTGTCCTGCACAGCGTCCCGTCCGGCCTCCTCCGGCTCGGGCGGCGGGGCGGGAAGGGTGGCGGTGTAGCCCGCCTTCTCCACCACGGCGACGAGCTCGGCCGGGTCGACGCCGTCGGGGTAGGTGACCTTCGCCTTCTCGGTGGCGAAGTTCACCGTCGCGGTGACGCCGTCGAGCTTGTTGAGCTTGCGCTCGATGCGGGCGGCGCAGGACGCGCAGGTCATGCCGCCGATCGACAGCTCGATCACGTTGCGGGCGGCCCGCCGCGCCTCCTCGCCGGTGTGCTTCGATGTGCTCGATGCGGCCGTCTGCCGGTCGCCGGTGACGGAAGCCATCACTCCTCCTCTCCGGATGGACGGCCATGGGCGGCGGGGCCGTGGGGCGCGCCCGCCGTATGGTCGCCGGTGGCCCGGCGGCCCGGTCCGGCCGGGGTGCCGCCGGTCAGGGCGGCAGCGCCGTACCCCGCCCCCGGGATCGGGGCGTGGCCGGTGCCGCGGCCCGTCGTCGCGATCCTCATCGCACCTCCTCGTCCGCCCCGCGGGGTGGCGGCCGCGGGCACCCGGCGGCGGGCGCCGGCGCGGCCGCGGCGGCCCCGCGGTCAGCCGGCCACGAGCTCGTAGCCGGCCTCCTTGACGGCGGCCTCGATCAGCTCGACGGCGACGGGGGCCTCGCTGTGCACGGTGAGCCGGCCGGTCTCCAGCTCGACCTCGACGCCGGTGACGCCGGGGACCTCGCCGACCTCCTCCTCGACCGAACGCACGCAGTGGCCGCAGGTCATGCCCTTGACGGTGTAGGTGCTGGTGATCGCCATGACGGTGAAACCTCCCATGTGTTCCGGGGCGGGCCGGGGGCCGGTCCCCGCCCCGACGTTCGCTGCGCGGGCCCGGTCGCGGCCGGTCAGGAGCGGACCAGGCGGGCGATGGCGGCGGACGCCTCCTTGATCTTCTCGTCGGCCTCGGCGCCGCCCTTGGCCGCGGCCTCGGCCACGCAGTGCGCCATGTGCTGCTCCAGCAGCTCCAGGGCGAACGCCTGCAGCGCCCGGCTCGCGGCCGACACCTGGGTGAGAACGTCGATGCAGTACGCGTCGTTCTCCACCATCCGCTGCAGGCCACGGACCTGGCCCTCGATGCGCCGCAACCGCCTGAGGTGGTCTTCCTTCGCCTTCGTGTATCCAACCATCCGCCTGCTCCCCCCGTTCCCGGCGCCCTCGGCACCACGCCTCCGCGCGGGAACCGGGCGAGGCGGGCCCCCGATACCGCCCCGCCCGGGCCGCGGTATCTCGGCACAACACCCTACCCCCCTAGGGTATTCCCTCGGGCACCGCCCCGCCGCGTGACCTCCCTCACGCTCGACATAGCGGACATATAAGGAGGAAATATCTCAAACATGTATCAACAACCAGCGATAGCCATATATGCGACATCCTTGTCCTCCTCGGGATATCGTTTCTATACTCGAACATGTGAATGATCGTTCAAACGTCGTCGTCTCGCTCCCCACCGACTCCTGCACCGCGCCGGTCGTCGACGCCGAGCGCGTGGCCGCGGTGCGCAAGGTGATGCCGCCGGACGACGCCGTGCAGGAGCTGGCCCAGGTGTTCTCGCTGCTCGCGGACCCGGGCCGGCTGCGGCTGCTCACCGCACTGCTCGAGGGCGGCGAGATGTGCGTGTGCGACCTCGCCGCGGCGACCGGCCAGAGCATGTCCGCCGCCTCCCATGCCCTGCGCCTGCTGCGCATGCACCGGGTGGTGAAGGTACGGCGCGCCGGCCGGATGGCCTACTACCGGCTCGCCGACTCGCACGTGCGCATGCTCTTCGACCTCGCCATCACCCACCTGCGCCACGGCGACGGGGACGCCGGGGGGCGGGGCGATGGGTGAGCGATCCCCCCTGGCGGACCCGCGCCGGGACCGGACGGGCGGCCGCGACGCCGCGGAGGAGCGCCCGGCCCGGCCGGCGGCCGGGTCCGTGGACGACCGGCGCGGCGGCGGCCGCGGAGGGCGCCGCCGGTTCGGCCTGCCGTTCCGGCGCCGCCGGGGGCACGGCGACGGGCACAACGATGGGCACGGCCACGGGCACAGGGACGGGCACGGCCACGGGCACGGCCACGGGCACAGGGACGGGCACGGCCATGGGCAGGGCCCCCACGCCCACGCGATCAGCGCCGACGCCGACCGCCGCTACCTGACCGCCGCGCTGATCCTCATCGTCGGCTACATGGTGGTCGAGGTCGTCGTCGGCGTCATCGCCCACTCGCTCGCGCTGATCACCGACGCCGGGCACATGCTCACCGATGCGGCCGCGATCGTCTTCGCCCTCGTCGCGATGCGGATCGCCGCCCGGCCGCCGCAGGGCGGCTTCACCTACGGGCTCAAGCGCGCCGAGATCATCTCCGCCCAGCTCAACGGCACCACGCTGCTGCTGCTCGGCGGCTACTTCGGCTACGAGGGCGTGCACCGCCTCGTCGCCCCGCCCGACGTGGACGCGCCGCTCGTGGTCGCCGCGGGCGCGGCCGGGATCGTGGTGAACGTCGTCGCCACGCTGCTGCTCAACCGGGCGAACCGCGCCAGCCTCAACGTCGAGGGCGCGTTCCAGCACATCCTCACCGACCTGTACGCGTTCATCGGCACCACCGCCGCCGGCGTGGTCATCTGGCTCACCGGGTGGACGCGGGCCGACGCGATCGCCGCGCTCGTCGTCGCCGCGCTCATGCTCAAGTCCGGCTGGGCCCTGGTCCGCGACGCCGCCCGGATCATCATGGAGGCCGCGCCCGCCGGCATGAACCCGGCCGAGATCGGCCGCCGCACCGCCGCGCTCGAGCACGTGGTCGAGGTGCACGACCTGCACATCTGGGAGGTCACCTCGGGCTACCCCGCGCTGTCGGCGCACATCCTCGTCGAGCCCGGCGTGGACTGCCACGCCGTACGGCTCGCGGCCGAGCGCATGGTGCACGACGAGTACGGCATCGAGCACACCACGCTGCAGGTGGACCACGCCCCGGCGCGGCTGCTCAGCATCGGCCGGATCGGCGACGCGGCCGAGGAACCGCACTGTGCCCGGCCGCACGGCCCCGTGCACACCCGGGACGAGGACGACTGACGCCCGGTCAGGCCCGGCGCCCGGTGGCCGCGCGGCCCCGCCGGCACCGGCGCCGTCCCGCCGCCGCCGGGCAGGGCTCGGCGTCCGCGGACCGGTGCCCGGGCGGATCGAGATCGAAGCGTACGGCGTCGCGCTCCATGACCCGGCCGCACGCGGTGCAGCGCAGCACCGGCACGAGCACCGACCCGCAGCCGGTGTGCCGGATCGTCAGCTCGGTGCCGGGCGCGCCCGTGTACCAGCGCCGGGCCCAGTCGACGAGGAACGCGAACACCGGGAAGAACGACAGCCCTTTGTCGGTGAGGCGGTACTGCGGCCGCGCGCTCGGGGTCGGCTCCCGGACGAGCACGTCGGCCTCGACGAACCGGCGCAGCCGGTCGCTGAGCACCGAGGGGGCGATGCCCAGCTCGGCCTGGAAGTCGGCGAACCGCCGGATGCCGAGGAAGGCGGCGGCGAGCACCACGGTGCTCCACCGGTCGCCGAGGATCGTCATCGTCTCCGGCAGGTAGGACAGCGCGTCGTCGGGCAGCCGCTCGCGCACCGTCCTGCGGTGGTGGCGGGCCACCGCGACCTGGGCGAACGTGGCCCCGGCGCCGCGCTCGGTCGCGGTGTCGCGGGCGGTGACGAACGCGGTCCCGCAGGCCCCGCAGCCGAGCACCACGTCGGCCCGGGCGCCGCACACCTGGTGGATGAGGTCGGGCGGCGGATCGTGGTGGTGGACCCAGGTGCGCTCCCACGACCAGATCGCCACCAGCATCGGCCACAGCTCGGCGGCCCGCGGGGTGAGCCGGTACTCGTGGCGGGTCCCGCCGCTGGTGTAGGCGACCTGCTCGAGCAGCCCTCCGGCCACCATCTCCTTGAGCCGGGCGGACAGCACCGACTCGGACATGCCGAGTTCGTCCCGCCAGTCGGCGAACCGCCGCACCTGTTTGGTGAGCCCGCGCTGCAGAATCAGCAGCGTCCATTGATCGCCGAGCGCGAGAAGCGCCTGGCCGATCGCGCTGGGGAGGGCCGCCCCCGTTCCCACTGCCTCACCTCCATCACCCGTGGGCGTCAAATGGTGTGGGAAGTGCCTATTAATGGTCAAACCCTTGTCACAAATCCGCGTCCCACCAGGGTCTTTCATCAGCTCGGCGGGACGGCTCCGCGGGCTGCCGCGGTACGGCTCGGCGGCGCCGGCGCGGGCCGCGGCACCGGCGGGCGAGCGGGACGGCCTAGGCGGGCGGCCGCTGCCGGGCGGGCCGTCGCGCCGGACCGCGCCGCAGGTCCGCGCCACGGTGCGGCAGGCCGTACCGGTGCGGCCCGGGCCGGCCGGGCGGCGGCGGGCCCGCCGGTGGGCCGGGGCCGGGACCGGGCGGGCGGACGCGTCGCCCGGGGGCGCCGCGCGGCGGGGCGGCGGACGAGCTCGATCATGGGACCTCCCGGATCCCCATCGTGATCTTAGGCCCGCTTCTTGACAAGAAGCTTTTCAAAAGCTTGTCCGCCAATGTTTGGAAACGTCGCTAAAAGGTCCTAGAACATTCCTCTTAACGCAATGTCTGTAAACCGGCGGCAATCGGTGCTAGTGTCTTGGGAGCGCTCCCACGCCTTCGTCGAGGAGAGTCCATGGCAGATCAGCCCACCCTCGCGCAGGTTGCGGCAGCGGCGGGGGTGTCCCCGGCACCGGCCCCCCGGGGGCTCACCGGCCCGGGACGGGGGGGCACGTCGGCGCGCGGCCGGGGCCCCCAAGCACTCCCCCGCCCCGCGCCCG
>QGUZ01000470.1 GCA_003242605.1 Actinomycetota bacterium | reverse complement strand
GGCGTACACCGTCCCGGACAACGTCAGGCGAAGCGATCGCGAGGGTCGGTTGCAGGGGGATATGCCCGGCACCCGGGGGAGCGGCGGGGAACCGCCGGGCGGGGGATGCGTCCCGCCCGGCGGCGTTGCGGGCCCGGCACCGGCTGATCGCCACGTCCCGGTACACCGCATCCGCCCGAGTAGGTGTACCGGATCAGCCGGTCGAACGGCCCGCGGGTTCGTCCACCCGCCCGCCCGGGTGGGACGAACCCCTCCCCCTTACCGACGCCGACGCCCTACCGGCGATCCGGCCTGCGGCCGCCACCGGCGGACCGGCCCTCGCCGGCGTCGCGCCCGGTGACGACGCGTTCGTCGGCCATGGCGAGGGAATCGGTGGCGGCCGAGGCCGTGCCCCCGCGTGCCGCGCGGGGCGTCGGCGAGGCGGGCCTCAGCGGAGGCGACCGCCTCGTACGGGAATGGACCGGTGACGGGCCCCCGGCGCCTTCGGGCGCGGGGGCGCCTCGCCCGCTCACACGGGCGGTGAAGGACTCGGCGAGGCCGGGGATACCGGCCGGATCCCCGGGGGCCGATTGCGGATCCGGCCGATCGCTTTCCCGTGCCCGGGCGTGGCCGTCCTCTGTCCAGAGACCGAGCACGCGTCCGCGTACCGGCCGTCTCGGTGCGATCCGCGGCGGCAGCGTGGCAGAGGGGAAACCGGCCCATGCCGGCGGATCGCGGGTTGCGGGGTGGATGGATCGGTACCGGCGCGACCTGGACGATCGGGGCAGGTCGATGGCCGGTGCGTGTTCGGGTGGACGGCACCGGAGAAGGGAGGCCGTCCTGGTGCTGCGGCTCTGCGGCTCGAAACGGGTGAGTCGGTCAGCCGCCCGAAGAGCGGCAGGTCAGCGTTCCGTCACGGCTCCCGTGGCACCGCTCGCGCGGTCGGCCGTGCCGGATTCGGGGTGGGTCAGCTGGGCCAGGGGCTACGGGCGTCGATGGCCTGCTGGGCGCGGGAGACCAGGCCCCGGTACGACTTGCCCGGGTACCACGGCATGCTCGCGATCTGGTCGAAGCCCTCGATCCCCTCCATGTACCGGACCATGCGCTCCCGGGTGTCCGGGTCCGGCAGCGGGCCGCGCATGGCGCGCACGTTCTCGGCCAGGTGGTCCGGGTTCGAGGTGGCGGGGATGACGCAGGTCACGTCCGGGTTGGAGATCACCCACTTGAGGAAGAACTGCGACCAGGTCTCGATGCCGAACTCACGCGCGAAGTCGGGCACCGGCCGGTTCCCGACCACGGCGTGCAGCCGCGCCTTCTCCAGCGCCATGTTCACCAGCACCGCGGTCCCGGTCTCCCGGGCCGCCGGGAGCACCTTCTCCTCGGCCACGCGGGTGTGGATCGAGTAGTGCACCTGGACGAAGTCGAGGTCGCCGCGCCGTACCCAGTCCGCCAGCAGGTCGAAGTAGGCCGGCTCGTGGTGGGTGACCCCGATCAGGCGGACCCGGCCCTCCTTCTTCCACGCGTGCAGCAGCGGGACGACCACGTCCACGTTGGTGAGGCTGTGGCACTGCATGAGGTCGATCGGCCGCCGCCGCGACAGCCGCCGCATCGACCGGCGCAGGTTCGACTCGGCGTGGCTGTCGTCCCACAGGTACTCGCCGGTCGACCAGACCTTGTTGGCCAGGAAGGCGCGGTCGCTGATCCCCATCTCGGAGATGAAGTCACCGAGATTGATCTCCGACCGTCCGTACAGCGGCGACACGTCGAACACCCGCCCGCCGGCACGCCAGTGCTCCTGCGCCACCCTCTTTAGGCGCTCACGCCCCCGGTCGGACACCGTGTCGAACGTCATGAACGTGCCAAGGCCGATCACGGGGATCCGCTCCCCGGTCTTCGGAATGGCCCTGGTGATCAGGCCGTCCCGCTCCGGGGAGGGGTCCGGAGAGGGAGAGGAGGCGGCGGCCCCGGTCGCGACCGTGGACGGCAACATGGCCGCGGCGGCGCCGACGCCCCCGGCCTTAAAGAGCTCCCGCCTGGTCGGGTTCCATTCCTGCATCATGCGTCCTTTCCTCAGCGTCGCGACCATCATGACCGCCGGTGTTTTCCGAGGTCCAAGTCCGATTAGGTGAGGTGATATACCTTGCGGGTATGTCGGTTGATCTGCGGCTCATGCGTTATGTCATTGCGATAGCCGAGACGGGCAGTTTCGAGGCCGCCGCCGAGCGGTTGCACATGACACAGCCGCCGCTCAGCCGCCAAATTCGGGATTTGGAGCGCGAACTGGGCGTCCAGCTGTTCCACCGCCGCCCCACCCGGCTCACCGAGGCGGGAAAGGTGTTCGTCGAATCGGCCCGCCAGGTGCTGGCCGAGGCGGAGCGCATGGTCGAACGCACCCGCGAGGCCGCGGGCCTGTCACGCGGCCTGGTACGCGTCGGCTACACCGTGACCGCGGCGTTCGAGGAGATGCCGAAGCTGTTCGCCGCGATGCGCGACCGCCATCCCGGAATCCGCGTCGACGCCCGGGAGGCGTGGGACATGGACCTCGTCGCCGCGGCGGCCGACGGCGAACTCGACGTACTGCTCGGCAGGCACCTGCCGATCCCGGCCGGCTTCGCCACCGAGGTCCTGCGCCGCGAGGACTTCGTCGTGGTCGTCGGCCCCCGCCACCCCCTGGCCACGCGCAAGTCCGTGGCCCTGCGCGACCTGCGCGGCCAGACGCTGCGGTTCTTCCCGCGCCGCTACGCGCCCCTCTACTACGACCGGGTGCTCGCCGCGCTCACCAGCACCGGCGAGACCTTCGAGATCTGGGAGAACCCGCTGCCGGGCCTGCGCAACCTCAACCTCA
>QGUZ01000154.1 GCA_003242605.1 Actinomycetota bacterium | reverse complement strand
CGGTAGCCCATGTCTTCGGGCAGCGCCGAGGGCCGCTCGTCGAACAGCAGACCCTGCTCGCCCGCGCGCTCCCGCGCCGATTCGCGCTGCGCCGGATCGGGCCGGCCGGCCGTCTTGTTCTCGCCGCTGCTGACCGCCACGCGGACCTCCGGCTTTCTCTCAATCCCACGGTCTGATCTGGGGGTTCGTGCGCGACAACCGTGGTTTCACATGCACCGTAGGACCGCGACCATCCGCAGTCAACGATCCCGCTCGGCGCGTCGTGAAGCGTAAATACCCGAAATGAGCCATCCATCCGGGTGGCGTTCGCGGTGATTCCCCCGAGCCGCGGCCGATCGCCGGGCACGCCGGCGGGCATGCCGCAACCCCGCGCCACGCCGTCACCCGGCCGCCCCTCGCGGGGCACGCCGGGATCTCGCGACGGCTCGCCGCCCGCGGACGGCGGGCCGTACCGTCCGGCCTCAGCCGGCCCGGCCGAAGTCCTCCGGGGTGACCGTGTCGAGGAACTCGCGGAACTTCTCCACCTCGTCCTCCTGGTCGTCGGGGATGGTGACCCCCGCCTCCCGCATGACCTCTTCGGCCGCGTAGATGGTGGCCCCCGTGCGCAGGGCGAGCGCGATCGAGTCGCTCGGCCGCGCGCTCACCTCCACGCCGTTGGAGAACACCAAGTCCGCGAAGAAGATGCCGTCACGCAGCGCCACGATGTTCACCGTGCTCAGGCGCACGCCGAGCGCATCCAGCACGTCCTTGAACAAGTCGTGGGTGAGCGGCCGCGGCGGCGGCTCCTCCGCCTGGGCGAGCGCGATGGCCGTCGCCTCGGTCATCCCGATCCAGATCGGCAGGTACCGATCCCCGTGCGCCTCCTTCAGCAGCACGATCGGCTGGTTCGAGGGCATCTCGACGCGAACGCCCACAACCTCCATCTGCAACACTGGCGACTCCACACTCCCTGGCCGCTCAGCACCTCTCGCTTGCGTCGCGGGAAGCCTTCGCTGGCGGCATTGCCCGTTCGCTCAGCACGCCTGCTTCGCGTTCCTTTCCCGCGGCGGACCTTCGCCGCATTTCAACCTAACACCCTCTGGGGCGATAGCGCCCCGAAGGTTGACTTACCTTCCGAGAACGCCTCGAACCCCCACACGGAGCAAAGCCGTGTGCAGGTCGAGCAGCAGCCCGGCGAGCTCGCGGGCGGACTCGTCGGCCTGGGCGGCCGCGCCGGGTTTCCGGCGGCGCAGCAGCGGCGCGATCGCCTGCTCGATCAGGGCCACCTGGCGGTCCGCCGCGGCCCGGATCACCCGCAGGTGGCGGGGCTGGATGCCGAACTTGGCGAGCTCCCCGGCGGCGCGCGCGATCCGCAGCGCCTCGGCGTCGTACCGGCTGCCCTTCGGCGCGAGCAGGCCGTAGGACTCGAGCTCGTCGAGGGTGTCGGCGTCGATGCCCGCCGACCGGAGCAGCTCGTCGCGGGTGAGCCGCACCGGGACCGGCGGCGGCTGGTCGTCCAGGGGCCGGGGCCGCTGGAACTGGAAGGTGCCCTGCTCGGCGTCCTCCAGGTGGTTCTTGATCACCCGGAGCGGCAGGTAGCGGTCGCGCTGCGCGGTGAGGATGTAGCGCAGCCGCTCCACGTCGGCGTGGGTGAACTTGCGGTAGCCGGACGGGGTGCGCTGCGGCTCGATGAGCCCCTCGGCCTCCAGGAACCGGATCTTGGAGACGGTGATGTCGGGGAACTCGCCCTGCAGCAGGGCGAGCACCTCCCCGATGCTCATGTACGCCCGTGCGGCCGCCTCACCCATGGGCGTTATACCCCTTGCTGTCCGCTCGTGAGGAAGACGAGGCGGAACTTACCGATCTGCACCTCGTCTCCGCCCTTCAGGGGATGTTCCTCGATGCGCTCCCGGTTGACGTAGGTGCCGTTGAGGCTGCCCACGTCGCGCACGGTGTACTGGCCGCCGCGCCGGTAGAACTCGGCGTGCCGGCGGGACACGGTGACGTCGTCGAGGAAGATGTCGCTCTCCGGGTGGCGTCCGGCCGTGACGAGGTCGCTGTCGAGGAGGAACCTGCTGCCGGCGTTCGGGCCGCGGAGCACGACGAGGAGCGAGGTTCCCGGCCGCAGTTCCTCGAGGGCCGCCCGATCGGGTATGAGCGATTGCCCGGTGGCCTCCGCGTCCAGCGCTTCGATGCCCGCGAGGGAGATGGTCGAGGTGGTGTCGCCGGGAGACTCACCGCGCAAGGTGAGCGGCGACCCGCATCTCGAACAGAAACGGGCATCCCCGGGGTTGGCATGACCGCACTGCGTGCAGTAGACGCTGGGCATCGATCGGCTCGGCCTCCTACCGCGAAGTCGCGGCTACGGTGCTGTGGGCGCGCCTCGCTTCTTCGCTACTCAAGACTTCCTCAGACTGCGAATGCCGCAACCTACGCTGATGAGGCGCAAAGGTCAAGACGGAGTGCGGAACGACCCTTGCTACGGTCCCAAAGGTACCGCCGGGGATGCCGGACGGTCCATGCCGCCGCGCCGCGGGAATGACCCGCCCGCCGATCGGCACGGCCGCGGGAGAGCCGAGCGCGCCGGTCGTCGATGCTCCTCCGGCGCCGCCCGCCGCAGGCGACCAAGCGTTCACAGCGCTCCTCGTCCGTCGTCCGTATCCGCACCACTTTCATTGATCTTATGACACGGCGGGCTCGCGCAGTATGGGGAACCGGGGTGGTGAATTTCGCCACTCGCCGGAAGAGGCGCCGCCTGACCGGTCACGGTGACCGGCGGTCCGGCCCGCGCGTGGTCCACCGGCGAATTCACCGGACGAATTCCGCATCGGTCGAGTACGGCGAGTCAAGCGCGGCCGGTCAACGCCCCGGTCAAGGGCCGGCCGGGAGGGGCGGCGGTCAGGACGACCCCGCGGCCTGCTCCACCACCGCGGCCCACCGTTCCAGCAGGGTCTGCGCGGCGTCCACGTCGTCGGCCTCGGCCCACAGGTGGGTGACCGCCTCGGCCGGGTCGGGGAGCACGAGGGCCCAGCTGCCGTCCTCCTCCACCACCCGCACCCCGTCGGTGGTGTCGAGCCGGCGGCCCTCGGCGGCCTCCACCACCGAGCGCATCACCGCGCCCTTCGCCGCCCACGGCGTGGGCACGGTACGGCGCAGCAGCTTCGCCTCGGGGATGCGGGCGTCGATCTGGCTGAGCGACAGCCGGGTCCGCGCCACCAGGCCGAGCAGCCGCAGGAAGACCGCGAAGCCGTCCACGGTGGGGGCGAACTCCGGGACGATGAAGCCGCCCCGGCCGTCCCCCGCGAAGATCAGCGAGGGGTCGGCGGCGGCCGCCGAGGTGAGCGCGTCGAGGGCGGTGGAGGTCCACCGCACCTGCACGCCGTGGAACCGGCACACCTGCTCGGCGACCCGGGTGGTGGTCACCGGGAGGGCGACCGTGCCGCCGCGCCGCTCGGCGGCGACCAGGTCGAGCACGACCAGCAGCGCCCGCTCGTCGCTGACCAGCTGGCCCATCTCGTCCACGAGCAGGACCCGCTCCCCCACCTGGTCGAACCGCACCCCGAACGCGGCCCGCGAGGAACCGACGAGCTCGGCGAGGCGCTGCAGGTGGCGCCGCCGCTCGGCGAGGGTCTCGGTGGGCGCGGCGTCGTCGAGCCGGTTGTTGACGGTGAGCACCTCCACGCCCACCCGGCCGAGCAGGGCCGGCAGCACGAGCGAGGCGGTGCCGCCGGCGCAGTCCACCACGACCTTCATCCCGGCCTCGCGCACCCCGCTCATGTCCACGCAGCGCAGCAGCGCGTCGACGTACTTCTCCACCGCCCGCGGCGGGAACCGCAGCTCGGCGATCTCGCCGGGGAACGCGCGCCGGTACTCCTGGCGGGAGAAGATCCGCTCGAGCTTGCGCTGGGCGGCCCGGGACAGGTCCGCCCCGTTGCCGTCGAGGAACACGATGTCCACGCTCTGCGGGTCGCCGGGGGTGGTGCGCAGCGCCACGCCGCCGGCGACGTTCTCGGCGGCGGTGTGGAACCGCGCCACCGGCAGCGGGGCGGCCTCCAGGTCGAGCACGTTGATCGCCCCGGCGGTGAGCGCGCCGATCACCGCCCGCTTCAGGGCGCGGGCGGCCCGGGAGGTGTCCCGCGAGGTCACCACCGTGTCGCCCTTCCTCAGCATGGAGGCGTACGCGGTGGCGAGCCGGACGCAGTGCTCGGGGGTGATCTCGACGTTGATCAGGCCGGAGACGCCGCGCGGGCCGAACAGGCTGCGCCGGCCGCGGGACTCCCAGATCACGCTGGTGTTCACCACCGCGCCGGCCTCGATCGTCTTGAACGGATAGATCTTCACCCCGGAGGAGACGTACGCCTCCGCCTCCACCACGCACTCGTCACCGACGACCGCGCTCTCCTCGATCCGCACGCCGCTCATCACGTCGGTGTTCTTGCCGATCACGCAGCCGCGCAGGGTGGCGCCCGGGCCGATGTAGACGTTGTCGTGGATCACCGCCCGGTGCACCAGCGCGCCGCCCTTCACCACGACGTTGCTGCCGAGCACGGTGTACTCGCGCAGCTCGGCCCCGGCCTCCACCTTGGCGTAGGCGCCGATGTAGAGCGGGCCCTTGAGGGTCGCCTCGGGGTCGACCGAGGCGCCCTCGGCCACCCACACCCCGGGGGACAGCTCGAAGCCGTCGATGTCCAGGCGCACCCGGCCGGACAGCGCGTCGGCCTGGGCCTTGAGGTAGCTCTCGTGGGTGCCGATGTCCTCCCAGTAGCCGTCGGCGACGTACCCGTACAGCGGGGCGCCGCGCTCCAGCAGCCGGGGGAAGACGTCGGCGGACCAGTCGACGGGGCGGTCGGTGGCCACCTCGTCGAGCACCTCCGGCTCCATCACGTAGATGCCGGTGTTGACGGTGTCCGAGAACACCTGGCCCCAGGTGGGCTTCTCCAGGAAGCGCTGCACCCGGCCGTGCTCGTCGACGATGATGATCCCGAACTCCAGCGGGTTGGGCACGCGCTTGAGGCCGATCGTGACCAGCGCCCCGCTGTCCCGGTGGAACCGGATCATGTCGGTGAGATCGATGTCGGTGAGCGCGTCCCCGGAGATGACGAGGAACCGGTCGTCGCGGAGCCGGCCGGCGGCGTTCTTCACGCTCCCGGCGGTGCCGAGCGGCATCTCCTCGGTGGCGTAGTGCAGCGCCATGCCGAGCTCCTCGCCGTCGCCGAAGTAGTTGCGGATCAGCGCGGCGAGGAACTGCACGGTGACGACGGTCTCCGTGAGGCCGTGGCGGCGCAGCAGCCGCAGCACGTGCTCCATGATGGGACGGTTGATCACGGGCAGCAGCGGCTTGGGCTGGTTGGCGGTCATGGGCCGCAGCCGCGTGCCCTCACCGCCCGCCATCACGACGGCCTTCAACGGGTCACCCTCCGGTGGTCTTCACCTCGCTGCGCCCACGGCCGCGCTGTCCGCCGCCCGCGTCCGCATACGCCGCAATGAGCCGGCGTACCTGTACGACATACAACACTCCGGCCCACCAATACAGACCTGTTCCCCAGATCGCGAAGGCCCAGCCGATCACCCGGGCCGGGTCGGCGTACCAGCCGTCGTGCCCGGCGAGGAACAGCAGCGGGAACGCGTACAGCAGGGCCGCGGTGCCCGCCTTGCCGACGAAGTGCACCGGCAGCGCCGGGCCGTACCCGAGCCTGCGCAGCACCGGCGGGATCCACAGCAGGAAGGCGTCGCGCGCCACCACGGCGGCGGCGAGCCACCACGGGATGATCTCCCGCAGGGTGAGGCCGGCGAGGGTGGCGAGGATGTAGAGCCGGTCGGCGAGCGGGTCGAGCAGCCGGCCGATCCTGCTCACCTGGTTCCAGGCGCGGGCGAGACGGCCGTCGAGCCAGTCGGACAGGCCGGCGAGGATGAGCACGAGCACCGCCCACACGTCCGCCTGCGGGCCGAGGACCAGCCACAGGAACAGGGGGACGCCGAGCAGGCGGAGCAGGCTCAGCGCGTTCGGGATCGTCCACACTCGGTCTTCCGCGCCAGTCACAGCTCGACCCTATAAGGTCCGCCGCGGCGCGCCCGCGCAGGTGGACGGGCGGGTGAGCGTGGCGGCGCGCCCGTGAAGGACGCGAGGGGATTTCGCGCCCGGCCGCGCCGGCGGTCCCATGCGGCCCTGGTCGGCGGCGGCGGAGGCGGTCGGCTCCGGGTTTCTGCCCGGAAACCGTCCGTAACCAGGTCCGTTCGCCCTAACGTGTGGCCATGGCGTTGGAAGCAGCCTTCTTCCTCGGTCAGTTTCTGCGCTCCCCCACCACCACCGGCGCGATCATGCCGAGCTCGCGGTACCTGGCGGCCGCGGTGGCGGCGCCGATCCCGGAGCGCGGCGACCCGGTCGTGGTGGAGCTGGGAGCGGGGACCGGCCCGTTCACCGCCGAGATCCAGCGCCGGCTCGCCGGGCGCGGGCGGCACATCGCAATCGAGATCAACCCGCGGCTCGCCGACCGGCTGGCGCGGCGGCACCCGGAGGTCGAGCTCGTGGTCGACGACGCGGCGCGGCTGCCGCGCCTGCTCGCCGAGCGCGGGATCCCGGCCGCGGACGTGATCGTGAGCGGCCTGCCGTGGGCGGCGTTCTCCGCCACGGTGCAGTCCAGGCTGCTCGACGCCGTGCTGCGGGTGATGCGGCCGGACGGGGCCTTCACGACGTTTTCCTACGCTCACGCCCGTCCGCTCACCACGGCGATCCGGTTCCGGCGGCGGCTGCACGCCGCGTTCGAGGAGGTCGTGCCGAGCCGTACCATCTGGCGGAACCTGCCGCCGGCGTTCGTCTACCACGCCCGCCGGCCCCGGCCGGCGCCGACGGGCTGACCGGCGGCCGGGCTCAGGCTGCGGCCTCGACCAGGGCGGCGAACAGGCCGAGGTCGTCGCCGCGCTCGGGGTGCCACTGCACGCCCACGGCGAAGCGGTGGCCCTGCAGCTCGATGCCCTCCACGATGCGGTCGTCGGCCCAGGCCACGGCGAGCACGCCGGCGCCGAGCCGGTTGATCGCCTGGTTGTGCCGGAACGCGATCTCGGCATGGTCGCCGTACACCTTGCCGAGGCGGCTCGACACGCTCACCGTGAGCGCGTGCGGCGCCGCGGCCGCGTGCCGGTCGTGCCCCACGGTGTCGGGCAGCCAGCGGATCAGCGAGCCGCCCTGGGCCACGTTGAGCACGTGCATGCCCCGGTCGATGGCGAGGATGGGCAGGTCGGCCTCGACGGCGGCGCGGCACAGCGCGAGCTCGAAGTGGTCCCGGTGCGGCTGCGGCTCGGGCACGCGCTCGTCCCGCGCCTCGCCGTAGCGGGCCGGGTCGATCTCGACCCCGCCGGCGAGGATGATCCCGTCGAGACCGCGCAGGTAGTCGTCGATCGCGGCGGTGCCCAGCGGGGGGAGGATCACCGCCGCGCCGCCGGACTTCTCCACGGCCCGCGCGTACGCGGGCGGGGACAGTACCGCCTCGCGGACCCAGGTGCCCCAGCGGGCGGCTTCGAGGTAGGCGGTGACACCGATGAGCGGTCGAGGCATGGGGTCTCCCAGTGGTTCACGCGCGGAACGCCACCCGGTTCTCGGCTCCGGCACGGCGCCTGCCGGGCAACGCACCCATCATGGCGCACAACTTTTCCCAAATGTCACATCTCCCGCGGTTTGCACCGGTGTCGCGACGCCGCCTCCGATCCCCGGCCCGCGCCGGGGGCGGTGGACGCCCCTGACCCCTCGGGGCACCCCGGCGGCCCGCGCCGGGGCGCCCGGACGACCGGCCGTTCCCGGCCGAACATGAAACAAGAAAATTAGTCACTTTCTTTGTCGGCGCGCCGCACGGTAGCGGAGAGTTCATTCGCGGAATCAGATCCCCCACTATCGGACGCAGAAATTAACCCCGTTTCCCCACGTTCCGGGGTGAGGTGCCCGGAAACGTGAAAGACTCGCCCCGAGGCGACCGGACGCGCCGGGATGTGAGAGACGTCCGCGATTCAGGCCGCCGGAAATGCGTGTGATCGGGCATCCCGATCGTGGGGGTCATCGTGGGGGTCGTGGTGTGAAATGCCGCTGCAGCAACATCTGTTGAAGGAGAGTTTCGCGTACCTCGAACCCGTGGCGGACAAGGCCATGGCCTATCTGTACGGCCGCCTTTTCGCGGCGAAACCACAGCTTCGCGGCATGTTCCCCCCGGCCATGGACGTCCAGCGCGCCCGGATGTTCCAGGCGCTCGCCCGCATCGTGCGCAGCGCCGACAGCGCCGAGGATCTCGCCGCGTACCTCGCCGGGCTCGGCCGCGGCCACCGCCTGTACGGCGTGCTCTCCGAGCACTACGCGGCGATGAACGAGGCGCTGCTCGCCACGCTGCGCCGGTTCGCCGCCGAGACCTGGTCGCCGGAGGTCGAGGCCGCCTGGGCCGAGGCGCTCGAGTGGGTGGCGAAGCGGATGACCGAGGCATCGAACGCCGGGCCGGGCGACCCGCCCCCCTGGTGGCTCGCCGAGGTGATCGGCCACGAGCGCCGGGCCCGGGACATCGCGGTGCTCACGCTGCGCCCGGAGCGCCCGCTCGCCTTCCGGCCCGGGCAGTACGTGAACGTGCAGAGCGCGCGCTGGCCGCGGGTGTGGCGCGCCTACTCGATCGCGAACGCGCCGCGCCCGGACAACACGATCCGGCTGCACGTGCGGGCGGTGCCGGGCGGCTGGGTGTCCACCGCGCTCGTCGCGCACACCCGGGTCGGCGACACGATCACGCTCGGCCCGCCGATGGGCGCGATGGGCCCGCCCGAGGGCGACCGCGCGGTGCTCGCCGTGGCGGGCGGCACCGGGCTCGCCCCGCTCAAGTCGATGATCCGCCACCCCCCCCACCCCGGCCCCGCCCCCGGCATCCCTCCGCTGCACGGCGCCCGCCCCCCCGCCGGCGCGGACCACCTCGCCGACCTCGCGAAGCTGGCGAGCCGCTGCCGTCGCCTGCGGGTGGTGCCGGTGGCCGAGGAGCCCGGGTACGCGGGTGCCCGCGGCCGCCTGCCCGACGTGGTGGCGCGGCTGGGCCGCATCGCCGACCACGAGGCGTTCGTGTGCGGCCCGGCCCGCATGGTCGACCTCACCGTGCAGCGGCTCCGGCAGGCCGGCGTGCCACCGTCGCGGATCCACCGCGACGTCGTCGTGCCCGCATAGCCCCAACCCGCGTGGCACGCCGTCCGCCCCCGCCGCCCCGGCCCGCGCGGCCGGGGCGGCGCCGGGGCCGTTAAAGTGTGCGGAGCGTGAAACACGGGGAGCCAGCACGGGGAGGCAGCACGGTGAGCACCGCGGCGCACGCCGAGGAGGCCGACGGCATCCGGTTCCGCAGCGACATGACGGTCGAGCTGATCAAGCACGCCGCCTCGGACGCCGACGTGATCTGGGCGGCGCGGGTCTCGACCAAGGGCGAGAGCTCGCTGGAGGAGCTCCAGAAGGATCCCGAGCGGTCCAAGGGGCTCATCCGGTTCCTCATGCGGGACCGGCACGGCACGCCGTTCGAGCACTCCTCGATGACCTTCTACGTGCGCGCGCCGATCTTCGTGTTCCGTGAGTTCATGCGGCACCGCACGTTCAGCTACAACGAGGAGTCCGGCCGCTACCGCAAGCTCGAGCCGGAGTTCTACGTGCCCGCGCCCGACCGCAAGCTGGTCCAGGTGGGCAAGCCCGGCAAGTACGAGTTCGTCGAGGGCACCGAGGAGCAGTACCGCCTCGTGGTGGAGGCGACCAAGCGCAGCTGCCGCCAGGCGTACGCGGCGTACCTGGAGATGCTCGAGGCCGGCGTGGCCCGGGAGGTGGCGCGCGGGGTGCTCCCGGTCAACCTCTACTCGTCGATGTACGCCACCTGCAACGCCCGCGCGCTCATGAACTTCCTCTCGCTCCGCACCAGGCGGGAGGGCTCGGCCTTCCCCTCCTTCCCGCAGCGGGAGATCGAGATGGTCGCCGAGCAGATGGAGGCGCTGTGGGCGCGGCTCATGCCGCTCACCTACGAGGCGTTCCAGGCGGTGGGGCGGGTCGCCCCCTGACGTGGCGCCGCGCCGCCGCCTTTACAACGTAGATCAGGTAGCTCCGGTGGGATCCGGTACGGCGCGGCGGAGCGGCGGCCTACAGCCGGTAGAGGCGCCGGGCGTTGCCGGAGCCGATCATGTGGATGATCCGGGCGGCGTCGGCCGGGCTCCACTCGCCCCGGTCGAGCCGGGCCGCGGCGGCGCGGGCGAGGCCGCGGCGGTGGAACACCGCGGCGAGGTGGCACATCTCGGCGACGCCCCGGCACGCCGAGCCGAACAGCTGCTTGTGGAACGGGGCGAGCTCGAGCACCTCGTCGAGGATCGCCGCCGAGGCGGCGGCGGCGTGCGCGAGCACGGGCCCGACGTCGAGGTGGACGTGCGGCAGCACCGCGGCGAGGTGGGCGGCGGTCCGGTGGTACGGGTAGCAGCCGACGAGGACCACCGGCACGCCGGCGGGCCGCACCGCCCGGAGGAACCCGGCCAGCAGCGCCGGGTCGGTCCCGCCCGGGTCGGCCTCCGGGTCGGCGTGCCCGGTGAGCAGCTGCACCGGCAGGCCCCGGTCGCGGGCGACGTCCACCGCGGTCCACAGCAGGTGCCGCACCAGCACCGGGTCGGTGAGCGGCGCCTTGGGGTCGGCGAGGCGGCGGCCGGCCGCGGCGATCACTTCGGCCCGGGACGGCCGCTCCGGGCCGAGCTCGTGGCCGTGGCGGCAGGCTGCCACCGACTTCAGCCCGGCCGCGCGGGCCGCCCGCGCGGCGAGCTCGTCGCACAGCCGCCCCACGTACTCCACGGCCGCCGGGCCCTCCTCGGCCACCGCGCGCTCGACCTCCTCGACGCGCACGATCTCGTCCGCGGCGGCCCCGCCGTACCGGCCCATCTCGGCGACCGACAGCATCTCCGGCCCGGCGTCGGCGGTGTCGACGAGGAACGCCACCACCCCGGCCGCCGACAGCAGCCGCCGGTTCACCTCGGCCGCCCCCAGCTCGGCGCGGGCGGCGAGGTAGACCGCGGGGCTCACGTGCGGCTCCAGGCCGAGCACCGGCCCGCACCAGCGCCGGATCGCCAGCCCGGCCGGGCTGTCGAAGTGGGTCGTGCCGGGCGGCGCGGGCGCGCCGGAGGGGCTGATCAGCGGCTCGAACTGGGCGCGGACCAGGTCGTCCCGCCGCAGCGGGTGGGTGTGGTGGTCGAACAGCGGCGCGAGCAGCGCCTCGCGGACGGTCTCCGGTAGCCGTTCCGCGACCACGTCGTCCGCCGTCATCCCCGCCTCACCCTTCCGCCCGTCTCGGCGCGCGGCGGTCGCGCGCCGGCCTCCCGCCGGTGCGGAGCGCGGCGCGCGGGCCCGGTCCCCCGCCCGGCCGGGGCGGGCCCGCCCCCGCCCCCGGGAAGGGGCGCCCCCCCGGGAACGGCCCCCCCGAGGGC
>QGUZ01000469.1 GCA_003242605.1 Actinomycetota bacterium | reverse complement strand
CGAGCGGGGCCACCATGGCGAAGCTCAAGGCGGGCGACCAGCGGTTCCGGATCGCCGATCTGGAGGACGTCGAGTGGCGCGCGCCCGGCGTGGCGAGCGGCTCGCTGCGGCTCAAGGTGCGGGGCCGCCCGATGCCGCCGAGCGCGGAGGACGACGTCGCATCGGTCGTCTTCGGGGTGGGCTACGGCCTCGTGCACGAGTCGTTGCCGTTCGCCGCCGCCGTGCTCGCCGCGATCCGCGCCGCCGCCCCCGCGGCCGCCACGCCGCGGCCGCTCGAGGCCGGGGAGCGGCCGCGTCCCGCCTCCGCCACCGAGCTGGCCGAACTCGTGCGCAAGCTCGGCGAGCTGCGCGACGCCGGGCTGCTCACCGAGGAGGAGTTCCAGGCGAAGAAGGCCGAGCTGCTCTCGCGCATGTGAGCCGCCGGCGCCGGGTACGGCCGGCGCACCGCGTGGCCGCCGGGCGACCCGGACGGCCGGGCGCGGCGGCTTCACGGACGCCATGCCGTACCGCAGGCCCGGTGCTGACGGATGTGGCGTTGCTCACTCCCTCGCGCCCGGCGGGGTGAGGGTGGGGCCACCTCCGGTTGGGAGGGCCGCCCGCACCGCGACCGTACGGCGGGCCCTCCCTGTGGCCCGGATCACCTTTGTGAACATCCGTCGCGGATGTCCCCTTATGCGGGTTTCTGCAGCTAGCGGTAGGGGTGAGGGTGGTCCCGCGCGTACCGCCGAGGGCGGCCGAGGGGCGCCGTGAGAGTCCGGATCGCGGCCGTCCTCCAGTGACCGAAATCACAATTACGGACACATGGGATGAATGCGCAGTGTCGCAGGTCACATACCCCTCGTGGTAAGAGTATGCACTGGGTGCAATAAGCTTCGGACAGCCGAAAATCAGTCGCGACGGTCGCGACGCCGGCCCGGGCGGCATTTTGCGCCGCCGAACTGTGAGGTACACGATGACCCTCGGGCTAATCGACTCCAACGATGTCGAACAGCTCATCAGGCCTGATGAACTGTTCTTCTCCACCACCGATCGACGCGGCCGCATTCGTACCGGGAACTCGGTATTTGTCCGTATCTCTGGATACTCCCTTGAGGAGCTGAGCGGCGCACCTCACAACATCGTCCGCCATCCCGAGATGCCCGCCGGCGTCTTCCGTCTCGTCTGGGACCGTCTGCTCGCCGGGCGGCCGGTCGGGTCGTACGTGCTCAACCGTGCCAAGAACGGCAGCCGGTACTGGGTGTTCGCGACCATGACCCCGTCGGGGGACGGCTTCCTCTCGGTGCGTGTCGCCCCGCTGGGCCCCATGTTCGACAAGGTCAAGGAGGTCTACCGGTACGTCAACGCCGCCGAGCGGTACGCGGCCGAGCAGGGCCTCGACCGGCGCCAGGTGGCGGTGCACGGCCTGCGGGCCCTGGAGCAGGCGCTCGGCGAGCTCGGCTTCACCTCGCACGAGGAGTTCCTCGCCGACGCGCTCAGCAGCGAGGTGGCGGCCCGGGACCGGCTCGCCTCCTCCAACTACGCGCGGCCGAACGCGCGCGGCTCGCTCCGGCAGGTGCTCGCCGGCGCGCAGGCGCTCGAGTCGCTGCTGTCCGGCCTCGTGGGCCTGCTCGAGCGGTACCGGGAGTTCGGCGACCGGCTGGCGAGCACCTCGGAGCGGGTGCTCGACGTGGCGCGCCGGCTCGACGGCGCCGTGGCCACCGCGCAGCGCGCCTCCGCGATGGTCGCCGACACCGCGCCGGTGCTCGGCAACGTCGCCCAGGTGATGGCCGGCCCGATGGGCGGCGCGGTGGTCGCGCTGGAGCGGCTCGTACCCCCGCTCGCCAAGCTCCGCGACGACATCACCGACCTGCGCTTCCGGATCGCGCTGGCGAGCGTGCACAACGACATGATCGCCTCGTTCGCCGCCGAGGTCGTCGACGGGAAGGCGCCGGCCACCGCGCTGCGCGAGGTGCCCCTGCTGTGCGACGCGGTGCGGGAGAGCGCCCTGGAGATGTCGGCCCGGGCGAGCCAGGTCAACGGCGCGCTGCAGGAGATCAAGGCCACGATCGCCGAGGCCGGGGACCGGCTGCTGGCGTTCCAGCGGTTCCTCGGGCAGTGGCGCATCCTGGTGATGCGCCGTCGCGCCCAGCACATGCTCGGCGACCTGCTCGGCACGATCGACCAGGAGTTCTCCGCCTTCTCCCGGGCGATGGACATGCTCCGCACGCTCGAGGAGGAGTTCGAGCGGTCGATGGTGCCCTTCGAGGTCGACGAGCTGGAGGCGCAGGTCGCCCGCATCCGCGCGGAGAGCCGCGACTACAGCGACGTCGCCTGAGCGAGGCCGGGGACCGGCCGGGATCCGCGGGGCAGGCCGCCGTCACCCGCCCGGAAACGGGGCGGTCATCCGGCGGATCAGCGTGTGCAGGTGGGCCCGGAACCGGGCGAGCTCCGCGGGTTCGGGCCTGCGCCGATGGCCACGGTCGCTCGCCGCGGTCGCCGACGGCTGCCCCCTGCTGTACTGCATGCCGCCGGTGAGGAAGCCGTACACGCTCCACACGACCGTCCAGACCATGTGGTCGGCGTCGACGTCGGGCGGGATCAGGTCGCGCACGAGGTCGGTGACCATGACGTAGAGCGGCCGGGCGTACTCCTCCTCCAGCCGCTCCACGTCGATCGCGTCGCCCAGCCACCGGTGCATCCACAGCGAGAGGATCTCCGGGTGGTCGACGTAGAAGTCGAGGTAGGCGTCGGCGAGGTCGAGCAGCCCTTGCACGGTGGGGGTGAAGTCGGCCATCGCCGACCGCAGCGCCGCGTGCTCGAGCTCGGCCGCGTGCGCCATCACGGTCCGGT
>QGUZ01000153.1 GCA_003242605.1 Actinomycetota bacterium | reverse complement strand
AGCACAACCCGGCGCGGCGCGGCGCCGGCGGGCGCGGGCCGCGCGGGGCCCCCGGCCGCGCGCCCGCGCCTACCCCCGCCCTGGGCCCGTGGCCGCCGCGGCCGCCCGCCGACAAGTGCGGCGAATCGCTTCATTTCCGGCGAATATCGCGTGCCGGACAGCGTGCTGACCTGGGCGTTCGCGCCGCCGGGTGCGGCGGCCGCCGGCGGGCCCGCGCCGGAGTGGGCCGCCGCAGCCGGTGGCGGAACGGGCCGGAACCCGCGGCACGGCCCGGCGCGGGGTGAATCGCCGATGAATGCGAAACATTCTCGCGATGTTTGCCGCCGAGGCCGCGGCGGCCTTCCGGAAAGCGCGGCTGACCTGGCCTTTTGCCGGGCGCGTGCGCACGTTTCGCGATCCGGTCCGGCGCGGGCGCGGTCACCGGCGCCGCGCGCGATACATTCCTCACAAATGGCAGATTCGCCACATGTGAGCAATCCCGCATCTGATACGGGCATCGTCCGGCCCGCACCGCGGGGGTATGGGAAGGTGGCGGTTCGGCAACCCCGGCGCGTCCGGGTCGTCCGGTATACGGAAAGTCGGAGCTTCTTTTTTACTGACTAAATTTAGTTGCGAAAAAGACATGGGCGAACGGATGGGGATCAGCGCCCCGCCCCGTACGGCGATCCTCGCCACCCTCGGCCAGGCGGGTCCGCTGAGCCGTACCGAGCTCGGCCGGCGGCTCGGGCTCAGCCCGGCGACCGTGACCCAGGTGACCCGGCGGCTGCTCGCCGAGGGGCTGGTCGAGGAGCTCGACCGGGCGCCCTCGCGCGGCGGCCGCCCCGCGCAGCTGCTCGGGCTCACCGGCGCCCCCGGGCGGGCGATCGGCGTGAAGATCGCGAAGGATCACGCGGTCGGCGTCGAGGTCCGGCTCGACGGGGTGCTGCTGCAGAAGCGGGAGATCCCGCTGGACGCGGCCGCGCCGGACTGCCTCGACACCGTCGCCGCCCTCGTGGCCGCGCTCGCCTCGCGCGGCTCCCGGCTGCTCGGCGTGGGGGTGTGCGTGCCCGGGGTGGTGGACCGGCCGGGCAGCGGCGTGGTGGACTCGCCGCCGCTCGGCTGGACCTCGATGCCCGCCGGAGCCAGGCTGCGCGCCGCCCTCGACCTGCCGGTGCTCGTCGACAACGACGTGAACGCGCTCGCCGTGGCCGAGCGGCTGTACGGCCGGGGCCGCGGGTACCGCGACTTCATCACGGTCGCGGTCGGCCAGGGGGTGGGGCTCGCCATCGTCGCCGACGGCGGCCTGGTGCGCGGCGCGACCGGCGGCGCGGGCGAGTTCGGGCACATGCCGGTCGCGGAGGGGCCCCGGTGCGGCTGCGGCAACCTCGGCTGCCTCGAGGCGGTCGTCGGGGCGGCGACGCTGCGGGCGCGGACCCGGCAGATGGAGCCGGCCACCGTGCTCGCCGAGGCGGGGGCCGTGCTCGGCCGCGCGATCGCGGGGCTGGTCAACATCCTCGACCCGGCCGCCGTGTTCGTGCTCGGCGAGGCCACCCGCGAGTGGGACCGCTGGCGGCCCGGCTTCGACGCGAGCTTCCCGGCCCACCTCACCCGGCCGCACCGGCACGTCCCGGTCGAGGTCGGCCCCTGGGACGACTCCCGCTGGGCCCACGGCGCCGCCGGGCTCGTGCTCGGCACCCCGCTCGGCGTGGTGCCCGGCACCGGCGAGCAGGGCGACCTGATCCGGGCCCGGCTCGCCTGAGCGCCGCCGGGGTACGGCACGCCCGGGCGGATCGCGGCATTCGTGACGATGTATATAAGGGTGTCCCGCGGATCGAAGGGGGGCCCGCGGCAGGGCGGGCCGGCCGGGGCGCAGGGCCGCCGCGGCGGGCCGTACGGCGGTGCGGCGCCCGTGGGCTCACCGGGCCGGTTCCGTGGCGGTGATGCGGCGAAATGTGGTTGATACGCTGTGTACCTCCCTGTTCGGGCGGATCATTGCTGTCGTGTCATGTCATGGCCGCCCGCCACCGGTAATCCCTATGCTGTGGACATCCGCGACGGGTCGTCCGCCGCCCGGCGGGCGCTCTCGCGTGACAGGTCCCTGACGGCGGAACGGGTCTAGGCTCCTGCTGATGCTTGTCGATTTCGATGTACTGACCGAGGTGAGCCGTCTCGCCGGGCTCCCCGAGGAGGACCGATTCATCCTGGCGGACCAGATCGCCTGGAAACTGGGGCCCGAATGGGAGGCCCACGACCAGTTGGCCGGCGAGGACCGCCTTCCCGTGGTGCGGCATCTGCGCACGCGCATGCTGTTCGCCGTCATCCCCGGCGGCTCGTACTTCATGGGGATGACGGAAGAGGAGGAGATGGCGGCGATCAACATCATCGGCGGCGACCGGATGCGCACCGCCCCGATGGTGGCCTGGTACGCCGCGGCGGCGCGCCCCGTCCACCGGGTGACGATCCGGCCCTTCCTCTGCGCGATCCGGCACGTGCCGTGGAGCGTCGCCGCCATGCTCAAGCCGGGGATCAACGAGGACTACGAGGGCTCGGTGATGGTCCCGGCGAAGGACACCTGGATGTTCCGCGAGCTGTTCGACGGGGCCCGGCTGCTGTCGGAGTCCGAGTGGGAGTGGATGGCCCGCGAGGGCGGCCGGGAGAGCTGGCTCGCCGTGCTCGCCCGCCGCGAGCCGCACCGCTCGCACGGCATCCGGCTGGGGCAGCCGCCCGCCGTGGAGAACCGGTGGGGCATCGAGCAGCTGCAGTCCGACGCCGGGGAGTGGGTGGCCGACTCCTGGCACCCCGACTTCACCGACGCCCCGGAGGAGGGCCAGGCGTGGGACCCGGAGGACCGGGCCGGGGTCAAGCGCGGTGCCCACAGCAACTGGCAGGCCGACCAGGAGGCGATCACCATGCACTGCGCCTTCCGCGAGCAGGCGCCCGACGGTGTGATCGCCGGCGTGCGGCTCGCCCGCGACCTGCCCTGACCGGGCGTCCCCGCACCCGGACCGCGGCCCGGTGACCGCCGGTCGCGCGGTGCCGGCTTCCCGGTCCTCTCCCCGGTCCCATCCCTCTCGGCCCGGCTCCGCGGCCGTCCCCCGCCGGCCGCGCATCGCGCCGTGGCCACCGGCCGCACCAGCGGCCGTGCCCACCTCGGCCGCACCGGCGGCCGCGCTCAATCGGCCGTACAGCGCCGTGTGCAATAGCCCCGCAGCGAGCGTTGCAACCGGCCGCCCAGCGGGCATGTGCAACCGGCCCGCACACGGGGCGTATTCGATGATCGCCAAGCGGCGCGTGCGATCGGCCGTAGCGCATCCGGAGCCCATTGGCCCGCACGGCGGGCGTGTCCACCGCCCGGCGGCCGTGCTCCCTCCGGTCGCACCCCGGGCCCGCCGTACCGCCTCCCGGGCCGCGCGGGCGCGGTCAGCCCGCGGCGAACGTCCGCCGCCACCAGGCGAACGCGTCGGGCAGGGCGAGCGGGGTCCAGCGCGGCTGCGGCAGGCGGGCCGCCTCCTGCTCGGTCACCCAGCGCACGTCGCTGATCTCGACGCCGTCGGGGCGGGCGTCGGCGTCCGCGGCCGTGCAGCCGTACACCGTGGTGACGTACGAGCACTGGTCGCCGTTGGGGTAGACGCAGCGGAACTCGGGCCCGCCGTACACGCCGATCAGCCCTGCCACGCGGATGTCGAGCCCCACCTCCTCGCGCACCTCGCGCACGGCCGCGTCGGCCGGGGACTCGTCCGGCTCGATGATGCCGCCGGGCGGCGCCCACAGCGGCTCGGCCTCCGCGTGCAGCGCCATGAGCAGGCGTCCCCGCTCGTCGAAGACGCACGCGGCCACCGAGGGCAGCACCATGAGCTCGGTGCCGACCCGGGCACGCAGCTTGGCGAGAAACTCCGGTATGGGCACGGTTCGGCGTCTCCTCAACGTCGGGCGGCCGCGGCACGAACACGACCACGCTACGCCCACCGGGCCGCCGGGCGGGCCGGGTTCGCGCGCGGAGAAACACCCCCCGCGCCCGCCCGCCGCCGGACTCGGGGCCGTGCCGGCGGGCGCTTCGCAGGCTTCCCGCGGCCACCGGCGCCCGCCTGATCTCGGTCACTAGGCTGGATGGGTACCGGCGGGCGCGGGCGGGACGGTCTGGGGGTGCCGATGGACGCCGAGGAGGCGCGGGCGCGGTTCTCCGGGTGCCGGGTGGCGCGGCTCGCCACCGCGGACGCCGCGGGACGGCCGCACCTGGTGCCGTGCACCTTCGCCGTCGCCGGGGACCTCATCTACACCGCCGTCGACCACAAGCCGAAGCGCACCCGTGACCTGCGCCGGCTGCGGCACATCCGGGAGAACCCGCACGTGTCGCTGCTCGCCGACCACTACGAGGAGGACTGGGATCGGCTGTGGTGGGTGCGCGCCGACGGCCGGGCGCGCGTCCTCGACGACGAACCGGGCGAGTCCGCGGACCAGGTACGGCGGGCCGCCCTCGTGCTCCTCGCGCGCCGGTACGAGCAGTACCGGGACCGCCCGCCCGAGGGGCCGGTGATCGAGATCGCCGTGGAGCGATGGTCCGGCTGGGCGGCGTCGGCGCCGCGGAGGCGATGACCGGTGCGATGGCGCGGCCGGCGACGCGTGCGGAACGGGACGGACGGGCCTTCGTAGGGCATTTTGCTGACAAGTGTCGCCAAAGTGCCCAACTTTGTGAGAGCATGGCGACCGCAACAGGAGGATGTCGTGGCGGTGCGGACGCAGGAGGCGACTGCCGTGGGCGCGGGTCTACGGCCCCAGGCGGTGATGCTCACCTTCCTCGGGAACCACGTCTACGGCAGCGACATCTGCGTGTTCTCCGGCAGCTTCATCGAGGTGTTCGCCCGGGTGGGGGTCTCCGCCGAGGCGACGCGCTCGACGCTCACCCGCATGGTGAACCGCGGGCTGCTGCGCCGCCAGCGGCAGGGCCGCCGCATGTACTTCGGCCTCACCCGCCGCACCGTGGACATCCTCAAGGACGGCGAGCAGCGCGTCTGGCGTACCGGGGTGGTCAACACCGACGAGCGGGACCGCTGGACGCTGATCGGCTTCTCGCTCCCCGAGTCGTGGCAGCGGGAGCGGCACGAGCTGCGGTCCCGGCTCATCTGGGCCGGGTTCGGCCCGCTGCAGAACGGCCTGTGGATCGCCCCGTCCGAGGTCGACGTCACCGAGATCGTCAAGGACCTCGGCCCGCAGGCGAACATGAAGGTGTTCGCCGCCGAGCCGCTGCCGCCGACCGACATGCGCCGGCTCATCCAGGACGCCTACGACCTGGAGGGCCTGGAGCGGCGCTACCGCGCCTTCCTCGACCGCTGGGACCGCCCCGACCCGCTTCCGGAGGCCGCCGACCACCTGGTCCGGTCGCTGGTGATGCTCACCGAGTGGCTGCAGATCATCCGGTCCGACCCCCGGCTGCCGCTGCGCTACCTGCCTCCGGACTGGCCGGCCGAGCGGGCCCAGCGCGTCTGCCACGAGCTGTACCGGCGCTTCCGGCCGGAGGCGACGCGGGTCGCCTCCCAGATCCTCGACACGGTTCCTGACGCCGATCCCCCCAGGTAGCCGCTCTCGGGAGCGGGCTGCCGTGTAGCAAGGAGCAGCAGATGCGCAATCAGGGCATCGGGTCCTGGCCCCGGCGGCGGGCCCGGATGACACCGAAGAAGGTGGCACTCACCTGCGACGGCCGCGACCTCACCTACGCCGAGCTCGCCGAGCGGGTCGACCGGCTCGCCAACGCCCTCCGCGGCCTCGGCATCCGGCGCGGCGACCGGGTCGCCTACCTCGGCGTCAACCACACCTCCTACGCGGAGACGCTGTTCGCCCTCGGCCTGCTCGGCGCGGTGTTCGTACCGCTCAACCACCGGCTCACCGCCCCCGAACTCCAGTACATCCTCGACGACAGCGGGGCCGAGCTGCTCATCTGCGGGCGGTCGCACCGCCACATGGCCGAGCAGCTCAGGGTCAAGCGCACGATCGTCGACGACGAGAGCGGCGAGTACGAGAAGCTGGTCGCCTCGGGCGCGCCGGAGCCGATCGACGAGGAGGTCTCCCTCGGCGACCTCTGCCTGATCATGTACACCTCGGGCACCACCGGCAAGCCCAAGGGCGCCATGCTCAGCCACGGCAACCTGACGTGGAACACCTACAACCTGCTGGTCGACGTGGACCTCACCAGCAGCGAGGTCACGCTGATCAGCGCCCCGCTGTTCCACATCGCCGCGCTCGCCCAGACCCTGCTGCCGACCCTGATCAAGGGCGGCCGGTCGATCCTCGAGGCGTCGTTCGACGTGGACCGCACCTACGACCTGATCGAGTCCGAGCGGGTCACGATCATGTTCGGGGTGCCGGCTATGTTCAACTTCATCGCGCAGTCCCCGCGCTGGGACACCGCCGACCTGTCGAGCCTGCGCAACCTGCTGTGCGGCGGCGCGCCGGTGCCCGAGCCGCTGATCCGCCGCTACCAGGAGCGCGGCCTCACCTTCCTGCAGGGGTACGGCATGACCGAGACCTCGCCGGGCGCGCTGTTCCTCAGCGCCGAGGACTCGGTGCGCAAGGCGGGCACCGCCGGGGTGCCGTCGTTCTTCACCGACGTGCGCGTGGTCACCGCGGACGGCCGGGACGCCGCCCCCGGCGAGCCGGGCGAGGTGATCGTGCAGGGGCCGAACGTCATGCTCGGCTACTGGAACAAGCCCGAGGCGACCGCCGAGGCGCTGCGCGACGGCTGGTTCCACTCCGGCGACATCGCGGTCAAGGACGAGGAGGGGTACGCCCGGATCGCCGACCGCCTCAAGGACATGATCATCTCGGGCGGGGAGAACATCTACCCGGCCGAGGTCGAGGAGGTGCTCTACGGGCACCCGGCGGTCGCCGAGTGCGCGGTGATCGGCGTGCCCGACGAGCGCTGGGGCGAGGTGGGCAAGGCGATCGTGGTGCTGCGCCCCGGCATGACCGCCACGGCCGAGGAGATCATCAAGTTCTTCGACGGCCGCCTGGCGCGTTACAAGATCCCGAAGCACGTGGAGTTCGTGGACGCCCTGCCGCGTAACGGTTCCGGCAAGATCCTCAAGCATGTGCTCCGCGAGCGGCACGGGTGACCGTACGGTACGGCACGGCGCACGCCCGGCCCCGCGGCGGAGTGAACCGCGGGCCGGGCGGAGGCCGTACCGGAGGGTGATCCCGAACCCGGAACGGAGTCGATGGTGGTGAGGGTTCACGCGCCGTTTGCCGCGGTACGCGTCAACACGCCTTACCGGGCTTTGTACTATCTATGGCTTAGAACAGGGCCTAGACCGGGGTGGGGGAACGATGACGATGCTCTCGGAGCGACGAGTGGGGGACGGCCTGCCGCCGGTCTGGCCGCCGGACCGCTACGAGGTGGTGTGCGAGCGGGGCGAGTCCTTCGGCAGCACGCGGGACCGCTACCACTACGCCAAGTACGCCATGGAGTCCGCTCGCGCGCTGGAGAAGGCGGGCCTCGCCCGGCGGGTGCTCGTGATCCGGATGGCCGACGAGAAGGTGATCTACGACCGGCTCGAGGGCATCGAGCTGCCGCCCGAGGAGTGGTGACCGCGCGGGGCGGTCGCGCACGCGGGGCCCGGGGCGGGAGGGGCTTGGCCCCGGCGCCCGATCGCGTGCGGGACGCGGCCCGCTGAGCGGCCTGGGCCGGCCGGACATCCGCGGCCCGACATCCGAGCGTGACGGCAACGGCCGACGGCGTCGCCGTGCGCGTCCGGGCGATGCGCGTGGGCCGTCGGCCGGGTACGGCACGGCGCGCGCCGTCTCGAGGCCGCGCCGAAGGACGTCGTGCGCCCATCCGCGGGGGCCGTTGGGGCGCCTTGGTGAACCTGCGCGCCTGACAGGGTCCTGTCAGGACCTTGTTGACCTTCCTTGTCGAATCGATCTACGCTCTCGGTAATTTGGCGCGCCGAAAAAATTTCAGAGCAGTTTCGAAACCTCCGCGCGGATGTTTCGCCGACACTGGTCACCCCTCCAACCGGGAGTCGCGAAATGAGAAGGCTCCGCACCGGCCCACCGGGCGCGCGGAGGCGCCGGGCGCTTCCGCTGCTGCTTCCGCTCCTCATGCTGGCGGCGCTCGTTCCCCCGGCGCACGCCGCCACCACCGGCGCACCACGGACCCCCGAACCCACGACCGCCGGCGCAGGCGGCGGAAAGCCATCGCCCGGCCCCGGCACGTACATCGTCAACGTCCCCGGCCCGGGGCGCTTCCCGCTCGTCGCGGACGGCGAGGCGGCCACGCTCGTGGTGAGCGAGGCCGACCACCCCGGCGTCAAGCGCGCGGTCGGCGACCTTCAGGCCGACATCAAGCGGGTCACCGACGTCGAGCCCGAGATCGTCAAGGACCGGGTGCCCACCGGCCGCGACGTGGTGATCATCGGCACGATCGGCAAGAGCCCGCTCATCGACAAGCTGGTGCGCGACCGCAAGCTCGATGTGAAGGGCATCGAGGGCAAGTGGGAGACCTCCCTCGAGCAGGTCGTGCCCAACCCCATGCCCGGCGTGTCCCGCGCGTTCGTCATCGCCGGCAGCGACCAGCGCGGCACGATCTACGGCATCTACGACGTGTCGAAGGAGATCGGCGTCTCCCCCTGGTACTGGTGGGACGACGTGCCCGCCCGGCACCAGGACGCCCTCTACGTGCTGCCCGGCCGGCACACCCAGGGCACCCCGAAGGTCAAGTACCGCGGGTTCTTCATCAACGACGAGAACCCCAACCTCGGCACCTGGGCGCCCCAGTACTTCGGCCCGGGCAAGGCCCCCGGCTACCCGGGCGGCTTCAACGCCGACTTCTACGCCAAGGTGTTCGAGCTGATGCTCCGCCTCAAGGCGAACTACCTGTGGCCCGCGGTGTGGGGCCGGGCGTTCGCCGAGGACGATCCGCGCAACCACGAGGTCGCCAAGGAGTACGGCATCGTGATCGGCACCTCGCACGAGGCGCCGATGATGCGCGGCATCGAGGAGTGGAACCGGCACGCCAGGCCCGGCGAGGGCGACCCGTACGGCGGCAACGGCGAGTGGAGCTTCCGCCGTAACGGCGAGGCCATCAAGAAGTACTGGGCCGAGGGCATCCGCCGCATGAAGGAGCAGGGCTTCGAGGGCGTGGTCACCCTCGGCATGCGCGGCAACGGCGACACCAGCCTGCCCGACGGCGACGGCATCGAGCTGATGGAGAGCATCATCGCCGCGCAGCGGGAGATCCTGCAGCGGGAGATGGGCGGCGACATCACCAAGATCCCGCAGGTGCAGACCCTCTACAAGGAGGTCCAGCGCTACTGGGACAAGGGCCTGCGCCCGCCGGACGACGTCACCGTCGTCTTCTGCGACGACAACTGGGGCAACATGCGGAAGCTGCCGGACCGCAGGCTGCCGAAGCGCAGCGGCGGCTACGGCATCTACTACCACTTCGACTACGTCGGCGGCGGCCGCAACTACAAGTGGGTCGACACGATCAGCCTGCCCAACACCTGGGAGCAGCTCCACCTCGTCTACAGCTACGGCGTGGACCGGCTGTGGGTGGTGAACGCCGGCGACATGAAGACGATGGAGCTGCCGCTGCAGTTCTTCCTCGACTACGCGTGGAACCCGGACGCGATCCCGCTCGACCGGATCGACGACTGGATCCGCGAGTACGCCCGGCAGAACTTCGGCCCCGAGCTCGCCGGCGAGATCGCCGACGTGCTCTACGAGTACGGCCGGCTGCAGTCGCGGCGCAAGCCCGAGCTCACCAACCGGCTGATCACGGTCGACCCGGCCAAGGACATCACGACCGACCCCGAGGCGGTCGTGTACGACGACGAGGCGAGCCCGTTCCGGCTCACCGAGTACCGGGAGATGGACCGGGTCACCGAGGAGTGGCTGAAGCTCGCCGACAAGGCCGAGAAGATCCGCAAGCGGCTGCCGAAGGCCTGGGACGACGCCTACTACCAGCTCGTCTACTACCAGGTGAAGGCGACCGCGAACCTGTACGAGCTGCGCCGGGCGCAGTTCACCAACATCCGCTACGCCGAGCAGGGCCGGGCGGCGACCAACGACTACGCCGACCTCGCCGAGCGGCACTTCGCCATCGACCAGCGGCTCAACGAGTACTGGAACACCCAGGTCGCGGGCGGGAAGTGGAAGGACTTCCAGCTCCAGCCCAAGATCGGGTACGGCGACCGCGAGCGGTACGGCCCGGACGCCGGCTGGCAGCAGCCGCAGACCCCCGACCACGTCGCGCTGCCCGACGCGTTCTACCCGCACCTGAAGCGCATCGAGGTGCCGGACCGCGCCGAGATGGGCGTGGCGATCGACGGCTCGGAGAAGTGGTGGCCCGGCGAGCGGTCGGAGCGGGCGGTGCTGCCCGCGTTCAGCCCGTACCAGACCCGGCCCACCCAGTACATCGAGGTGTTCAACCGCGGCACGGTCCCGTTCGCGTACACCGCCCGGCCGGCGGTGCCGTGGGTGCACGTCACCCCCTCCTCCGGGCGGGTGGACAAGGAGGTCCGGCTCGAGGTGAAGGTCGACTGGGCCCGCGCGCCCAAGGGCCGCACCGAGGTGCCGATCACCGTGTCCGGCCCGAACGGCGCGCGCGTCGACGTCATTGCCGTGGTGGAGAACCCGGAGGTGCCGCGGGGCGGGCCGAAGGGCTTCATCGAGGCGAGCGGGTACGTCTCGATCGAGGGCCACAACCACAGCCGCGCGGTGAACGGCAAGGGGGTGCAGTGGCGGCTCATCCCGGACATCGGCAAGACCCGGCACGGCATGACCCCGTGGCCGCAGACGGCCGCCAGCGTGACCCCGGGCGGGAACTCGCCGCGGCTGGAGTACACGGTGACGCTGTTCACCGCCGGTGAGGTGAAGGTGACCGCGCACCTGTCGCCGCGGAACAACGTGCTGCCCACCGAGGGCCTGCGGTACGCGGTGTCGTTCGACGACCAGCGGCCGCAGGTGGTGGACGTCATCAAGGCCACCGGGGCGGACGACACCGCGATGAACCGCCAGTGGGAGCGCAACACCTCCGACAACATCAACGTCACCACGACCGTGCACAAAATCGACCGCCCGGGCGTGCACACGCTCAAGTTCTGGATGGTCGACCCGACGGTGATCCTGCAGCGGCTCGAGATCGACACCGGTGGGCTGAAGCCCAGCTACCTCGGCCCGCCGGAGAGCAAGCGCGCGGGCCGCTGACGGCGCCGCCCGCCGCGTGAGCCCTCAGGCCGCCCGGGCCACGGCCACGTGGCGGGCGAACCGGCGGTGCCGTTCGAGCTCGGCCGCGACCGGGGCGAGCACCAGGTCGCGGCCGACGCGTTCCACCGCCGTGTGCAGCCGCCGGGCGGTACGGCGGGCCCGGCGGCGGCCGCCCGCCCAGGCGGCGAGGCGGGCGGCGAGCGCGGTGAGCAGCCCGGCGGCCACCCCGCCGAGGAAGAGCACGGTCGGCCAGGGC
>QGUZ01000152.1 GCA_003242605.1 Actinomycetota bacterium | reverse complement strand
CCCGGCTGCGGCGGGGGCCGGGGGCAGCCCGGCACGCCCGGGCTGCCCGGGTGGGCGGCGCGGTCGCGCTCGTGTGCGTGCCGGCGGCGCTGCTCGGGTACGGCCTCGCCGCGCTCGCGGCCGGCCCCGCCGTACCGCCGGCCGGCCTGTGGCCGGTGCTGCTCGCCGCCGGTGCCGTCGCCCTCGGAGCGTGGCTCGCCGCGGCCGGACCCCGGGCGCCGGAGCGGCACCCGGAGGCGGCGGCCCGGCACCCCTCGGCGCGCCGGCTCGCCGCCGAGGCCGCCGTGGTCGTGCTCGCCGTCGCCGCCGCCTGCCTGCTGCGCGCCCGCGGGCTGGCCACCGCGCGGGAGGGGGCGCGGACGGCCGACGCCGACCTGTTCCTCGTGCTCGCCACGGTGCCGCTCGCGGCCGCCGCCGCGATCGTCACCGTCCGGCTGTCCCGCCACGCGCTGCGCCTGCCGGCGTGGCTCGCCGCCCGGCGACGGTCGGCCGTGCCGTTCCTCGGGCTCACCCTGGCGGCGCGGGCCGGGGCTGCGGGCCCGCTGCCCGCGCTCGTGCTGCTGCCCGCCCTCGCCGTTTCGGTGTACGGGGTGGTGGCCGCGGACGCGCTCGAGGCGGCCCAGTCGGTGGCCGCGTGGCGGCGCACCGGCGCGGCGGCCCGGGTGGAGCGTCCGCCGGGGCCGACCGACCCGGTGGTCTCCCGGCTGCGCGAGGTGCCGGGGGTGCGCGCCGTGGTGCCCGCGCTGCGCGGCACCGGCCGGCTCGGGGCGCGCGGGCAGAACGTGACCGTGGTCGCGGTGGACCTGGCGGCGTACCGGCGGCTGGTCGCGGGCTCGCCGCTCACCGTGCCCGCGCCGCCCCCGGACGTGCCCGGCAGCGCGCTGCCCGCGCTCGTCAGCCACGACCTGACCGTCTACTCCCGGTTCCAGGTGGGCTGGTACCGGCGGATCGAGGTGGTCCCCACCGGGGTGGTCGACGGCGGGCTGCCGGGGCTCGCGCCGGGGAACGGCAGCCTCGTCGTCGTACCGTTTCAGGCGCTGCCCCGGGCCGGGCTCGGCCACCTGGCGAACGTGCTGCTCGTGGACGGCGACGACCTGGACGCGGCGGCGCTGCGCGCCGTGGCCGGTGGGCCGGACGCCTCGGTGGTCACCGTGCGCGGGGAGGCGGAGCGCCTCGCCGCGGCGCCGCTCGCCACCGCGCTCCGCACCGTGCTGTGGGCGGTCGTCGCCCTGGCCGCGGGCTATGCGGTGCTCGCCGTGCTGATCGCGCCGGCGCTGCGGAGCGGCGACCGCGCGCGGACGCTGGCGACGCTGCGCGTCCTGGGTCTCGCCGCGGGGCGGGCGCGCGGGGTGGCCGCGCTCGAGGTCGCCGCGGTGGCGGCGTGGCCGATCCTCGCCGGTACGGTGCTCGGCCTGGCCCTGCCGGTGGTGCTGGGCGCGGGGGTCGACGTGGCCGTGTTCGCGGGTACGCCGGGCGGGTACGGCCGGCCGCCGGGGCCGGTCGCGCCGATCCTGCTCGCCGCCGGGCTCGTGGTGGCGGCGGCGGTCGGCGGCCTCGCGCACGGCGGCGTCGGCCGCCCGGGGCCCGGCGAGCCCGTCCGCCGCCGGGGGGAGGCCGGATGACCGGGCGTCACGCGACCGCGGCTCCGCCGTACCGGGTCGGCGCGCCGTGCCGTACCCGGGGTGCGCATGGAGGGGGCCGGATCGGCGGCGGCTGCCGGGCCGGGGCCGCCGGGACGGCGCATGGCCGCTTATCCGCCGCCCGGCGCCGGATTCGGCCTACCGGCCCGTGGGTACGGCCACAGCTGTTCGCCATGGCCCCCACGCAGCCCGGTGATCGCGCCCACCCGATGCCGCCCACCTGCCAGGTCGTCCACCGCCGCGTCGGCGCCGTACGCATCGAGCGGCCTGCGGACGCCGTGGAACGGCGCCGAGCCGCTCGGCCCGCGCAGGTGGCGTACGGCCCGCGGGGATCGGGGTGGCCGCGCGTCGCGGCCGCCGGCCCCGCCTCGGCCGCCCGGCGGATCGCCGGTCGCGCCGCGAGGCGGCGTGCGGACCGGCCCGAAGGCACCGGCGTGCAGGGGGCGTTGCCGGTGGCCGTTCGCCGCCGCCCCGCCACCGGACACCGACCATGCCCAGAGGCAGAGCACGGCCACATCGGGGGTGTGGCCCGACCGGCCCGAGGAGGACCGTCATGATCGAGCCGATGGTCGTCGCCGAGAACCTGCGCAAGGTCTACCGGCAAGGGCTCAGGGAGGTCGTCGCGCTGCGCGACGTCTCCTTCGCGGCCCACCCAGGTGAGCTGGTCGTGATCAGCGGCGGGCGCGGGGCGGGCAAGACCACCCTGCTCAACCAGGTGGGCGGGCTCGATCGCCCCGACTCCGGGGAGGTGATGATCGCGGGGCGGCGGATCACCGACCTGTCCGAGGGCGAGCTGCTGCGGCTGCGGCGCGAGGAGATCGGGTTCGTCTTCCCGTCGTTCGGCCTCATCCCCGTGCTGACGGCCGCCGAGAACGTCGGCGTGCCGCTGCGGCTCACCAACACTCCGGTCGCCGAACGGGAGAAGCGGGTCGAGGAGCTCCTCACCCTCGTCGGCCTCGCGGATCGCGCGGACCGGAGCCCGTACGAGCTGTCGGAGGACCAGCGGCAGCGCGTCGCGATCGCCCGCGCGCTCGCCAACCGGCCCCGGCTGCTGATCGCCGACGAGCCCACCGGCGACCTCGACACCCGGGCCGGTCACCGGATCATGGAGCTGCTGCGCACCCTCACCCTCACCGAGGACGTCACCGCCCTCGTCACCACCGCCGACCCCGCCCTCATCCGCTACGCCGACCGCGTCCTCCAGCTGCGCGACGGCGCGCTCTCCTCGCCGCAGCGGGCCTGGGTGGAGCCGCGGGAGGCGTCGTGAGCGGCACGGGAACGTCGCCGACGGGCTTGCGCGGCTGAGCGCCCGCCGGATGGCGCAGCGCCCGCCGGTCCGGCGGGTCCGCGCCGTGGGCCGGAGCCTCGGCCGTTCAGGCCGCCTCGAAGCCTGCCTTGGTCAGCACGTCCTTGCCCCGCTGGGACAGCACCAGGTCCACGAACCGCCTGGCCTGGTCGGCGGACGGCGCCGTGGTGAGGACGGCGATCGGGTAGTCGTTGACCGCCTCGTCGGCCTCGGGGAAGGGGATGCCGGTCACCCGGCCCGCCGCGGCGAGCACGTCGGTCCGGTACACCAGGGCCGCGTCCACCTCGCCCAGTGCGACCTTGGTGAGGGTGGCCTTGACGTCCTGCTCCAGGGTGACCGGGGTGACCGTGAGCCCGGCCGCGTCCAGGATCTTGCGCGCGGCGGCCCCGCACGGCACCTGCTCGGCGCACAGCGCCACCTTCACCTTGGGGTCGGCGAGGTCCTTCAGCTCGTCGACCTTCGCCGGGTTGTCCTTCGGCACGGCGATCTGCAGCCGGTTGCGCGCGAACGTGGTCGGCGCATCGGCCAGGGACGCGTCGGTGACCGTCTTGATCGTGGCCGGGTTCGCCGCGGCGAACACGTCCGCCGGAGCTCCCTGAACGATCTGCTGGGCCAGCGTGGCGCTGGACCCGAAGTTGAACCGCACCGTCGTCCCCGGATGCTCGGCTTCGAAGATTTCGCCGAGTTCGGTGAAGGTCTCGGTCAGCGAGGCCGCCGCGAAGACCGTCACCTCACCGCCCCCGCCGCCGGCCGATCCGCCGGAACCGCATCCGGACACCGCCGCCGGAGCGAGCACGGCGAGCACGATCACCCACCGGGAGAGACGCCTGAACACCACAGAAGGCTCCTCACACATGACCGGTCACCTGGACGTGACCGGGTAGGTCCACGACGAGGTCACGATGACCGCGGCCGCCACGACGCCGGCATCCGGTCCGAGCTCGCCCACGGGCCTGCGAGTCGGCGAACCACCGGAACCGCCCCGGGGCGACCCCCATCGACCGCACGTTCCGCTCGACCGTCCCGCTGACGATCTCCTTGAAGCGGCTTCGCGCCAACGCATGAACATCGCCCGCGTCCCCCGATCTGCCCGGACATCGCCAACGACCCTGCAGATCGCCGAACCACCCGAAACCCCCTGCGACTACCCCCAGCCGCACCGTTCGCCAGCGGCCCTTCGGATTGCCGAACCGCCGGAACCGCCCGCACGTACCGCGGACCACCCCGCTGACGATCTCCCTGAAGCGGCCACCTGTCCGAGCACGAACGCCGCCCCGTCCCCGATCTACACAGCCCGGACATCGCCCCACCGGCGCCACCGATCCGCCAGACACCGCCCCATCCCACACACCCGGCGATCGATCACACCCAGCCCGCCGCCGATCCGAATTCGCCAACGACCCTGCGGGTCGGCGAACCACCGGAACCGCCCCGGGGCGACCCCCATCGACCGCACGTCCCACGGACCCCCGCTGACGATCTCCCTAAAGCGGCCACATGCCTGGGCACGAACGCCCCCGTTCTCCCCGATCTGCGCAGGCCCGGACATCGCCTGATGGCGCCACTGATCTCCCGGAGAGCACTGCTCATCTCGCGCGGCCCTCGGCCGACCGCGCTCGGCCCAACGGCGGACGGTGCTCGGCCGACCCCGAGCAGCCTTCCGGCCTCGCCGATGCGCAACGTCGCCACAAGACCACACTCTATCTTTCGCAGATTCGAATCTGAATACATCTATGAGTTCGCATTAGCTAGTACTCCTGCGCTTTAGCCATCGCATCTACTAGATCCGTGATCCTCCTATCGGCCGCGGTTCGCCTCCGCAGTCGGGCCGCCGCACGCATGCTCGCCACTGCGCTCCTGACGGCGCTCACCCACCCGGCGGTCACGTTGTCCGCGCTCGCCAGCCCTCGTCCGCCACCACCCAAAACGCGGTCGCCACGGCAAGGTGCGGGCCTCTGCCCCCTGCGTTCGTTCACCACGGCCCGGCTGCGCAGCCCGCCACAGCACACCCTCCGGGAGCGCCACCGAGCCTCCCACGGGATGGAGCGGCACCCTTGCACCGGGCCCGCTGGTCGCGGACGCGCCGCCCCTGACCGGGCGACGCATCGACCCTGAGGTCAGGAACACGCAGCTGCACCCGGTGGTCAGCGCTGTCGGCTCCGATGGGCGATGCGCAACCATCGCCGGAGCCGAGATCGGGCGCGCACTCCCCGGCAAGAGGGGTCCTGCTCGCCGTCACCCGGGCCGGCGGCAATGGCCGTGTCCGATGCGAGGGTCCCGATGTGGAGATGTCGCGGGCGGCCGCCGTGCCGGCGGCATCGTCCTCCTTCACGTCGGCGATCCGAGGACCTCGCCCCTGCGCGGCAGGCCAGGCCGCTCGCAGATGAACACGTCCGAGACCGAGGTGCTGATGGAGCGATCGCGTCAGCGCGCGCAACGGTGGCGGGACCGCTCGGCGCGCGGACAATTCGCCGCGGCGCGGAGGGGTGGCGCGGTCAGCGGCCGTTGCGGCTGGCGCAGATGACGCGCACCGCGCGCTCCAGCGCGTAGGCGGGGTCGACGCCGGCGCCCTTGACCTGCTCGTCGGCCTCGGCCACCGCCTGGATCGCGGTGCTGAGCCCCTCCGGGCCCCAGGCGCGCAGCCGGTCCTGGTAGCGCTTGGCGAGCCACGGGGGCATGCCAAGCGCCTGGGCGATGTTGGCGCCACGCAGGTTGCGGGCGCCCGCGACCTTGGCGAGGGTGCGCAGCTCCTTGGCGAGGGCGCTCACGATGAGCACGGGTGGCGTGCCCGTCGCCAGGGACCAGCGGAGCTGCTCGAGCGCCTCGGCGGCCTTGCCCTCGGCCGCGCTCTCGGCGACGGCGAAGCCGGTCACCGTGGCCTGGCCTCGGTGGTAGCGCGCCACGTCCGCGGCGGTGATCGTCTTGTGGTCGGCGGGCGTGTCGAAGACGAGCTGGCTGCACGCGGCGGCGAGCTCCCGCAGGTCGTTGCCGACCGCGTCGAGCAGCGCCTGGGCCGCGTCGGGCGCGATCGCCCGCCCCGCCCGCTTGATCTCGGCCTTGATGAAGTCCAGGCGCTCCGCAGGCTTGGTGATCTTCGGGACGGTGACGACCGCCGCCTTGGCCTTCTTGAGCCCGTCGACCAGCGCCTTGCCCTTCGCGCCGCCCGGGTGGGTGAGCACGAGCACGGCGTCCTCGGCGGGGTTCGCCGCGTACGCGACGATCTCCGCGATCACGTCCTTGGACAGGTCCTGCGCGGACCGCACCACGATGATCGACCGGCCGCCGAACAGCGACGGCGCGGCCAGCCCCGCGATCTCGCCCGGCTCGACCTTCCCCCCGATCAGCTCATGCCGCTCGGCCTCGGGATCGGCGGCTCGCACGGTCGCGACGACCGCGGCCACCTCCCGATCCACGAGCAGCTCTTCCTCGCCGATCACCAACGTCACGGGTGCTGGACTCGTCGCCGCCATGGGAGCAGCATGCCACGCCCGCACCACCGCCCGCGCCCTCACCGGTCCCGCGGCCGTCCGCTGCGGAGCTCGCCGCGGGGCACCACGGCGAGGCGGTCCCCGTGGGCGACGACGGCGAGGTCGCCCTGGCGGTCGGTGCGGTACACGCGGGCGGACAGGGCGGCGAGGCGGGCGATCGTCCGCGGGGCGGGATGCCCGTAGTCGTTGCCCGCGCCGACGCTGATGAAGGCCGCCCTGGGGCGGGCGGCGGCGAGGAAGGCCGGGTCGCCGCGCGCGGAGCCGTGGTGCGGGACCTTGAGGACGTCCACCGGCGGCACGCCCCGGCGGAGCAGGACGGCCTGGGCCTCGGTCTCGACGTCGCCGCTGAGCAGAGCCGAGCCGACCGACCAGCGCAGGTGGAGCACGACGCTGGCGTTGTTGACGGCCGACCCCTCTCCGGCGCCCTCGGGGATGGGCGCGGTGCCGGGGCTCACGTCGGGCGCGAGGACGGTGAGCTCGGTGGGGCCGAAGCGCCACCGGGTGCCGGGAAGCGCCGTCCACTCGGGGATACGGCGCTCGCGGAGCCGCGCCGACAGGCGGGCGCCCTCCGGGGTGGGCCGCCGGGTGTGGCCGACGAGGGCGGCGCCGACGGCGCGGCGGCGCAGCACCCCGTCGAGGCCGCCGACGTGGTCGAGGTGCGGGTGGGTGAGCACCAGCAGCGGCACCCGGCGCACGCCGAGGTCGCGCAGGCAGTCGTCGACCAGCGCCGGGTCGGGGCCGGTGTCCACCACGACGGCGCGGTCCCCGCCCGCGGCCACCACGAGCGCGTCCCCCTGCCCGACGTCGCAGGCGACCATGAGCCAGCCGGGCGGCGGCCAGGGCGCGACGACCGGGGGCACCACGACGATCGCGACCACGGCCCCGGCGGCGACGGCGAGCGCGGCCCGGCGCGGACCGGCACGGCGCAGCAGCAGGTACCCGGCGATCGCGGCGAGGCCCAGCAGCACCAGGCCGGGCACGCCGCCGGGCCAGGGCAGCACCGCGAGCGGCAGCGCCGCCGCGTGCTCGGCGACGGCGATGATCCATCCCACCGCGAGACCGGCGGGGCGGGCGATCCACCGGGCCACCTCGAGGTTGACCGGCGCGACGAGCGCGGTGACGAAGCCGAACACGGTGGCCGGGGCGACGGCCGGCCCGGCGATCAGGTTCGCCGGTACCGCGACGGTCTCGATCCGCCCGCTGATCAGCACGAGCACGGGCGTGACCGCGGCCTGGGCCGCGGCGGGCACGGCCACGGCCTCGGCCACCCAGGCCGGGGTGCGCGGCGGCAGCCGGGCGGCGAGCCGGTCCCGCCAGCGCGGGGCGAGCACGAGGATGCCCGCGGTGGCGGAAACCGAGAGCGCGAAGCCGTACGAGCGGGCCAGCGACGGCTCGAACAGCATCAGCAACAGCACGGTGGCGGCGAGGGCGGCGACGCCGTCGCGGGCCCGCCCGGTGCCGAGGGCGAGCGCGCCGATCAGGCCCATGAGCAGCGCGCGCAGCACGCTGGGCGACGGGCGGGCGACCACGGCGAAGGCCACCATGGCCAGCGCCGCCGCGGCGGCCCGCGCCGGGAGCGGCAGGCCGACCACCCGGGCGAGCACGAGTGCCGCGCCGCCGACGATCGCGAGGTTGGTGCCGGACACCGCGGTCAGGTGGCCCAGGCCCGCCGCGTTCAGGTCGTCGCGGACCCGCGGGTCCATGCGGGACACGTCACCGACCACGAGCGCGGGCAGGAGTCCCCTCTGGTCCGGGGGCAGCACGTCGGCGGCGTCCCGCAGTCCCTGGCGCAGGTGCCCGGCCACCCGCTGCACCGTGGACGGCCCGGCGAGCACGGTCGGCGGGCCGCGCACGAGCAGCACGGCGGCCCGCAGGTCCCCGTCGTCGGCCGGGGCCAGCCGCCCGCGCACGCGCACCCGCATGCTCGGCAGCAGCCCGTGCCACTGCGGCCCGTTCCCGAACAGCAGCACCGGCGCCCGGAGCCGGATCCGCCGCCCACGGACCTCGACCAGCTCGACCCGGCCGTCCGCGACGACGCGGTCGCGCGGCACGGCACCGCCGCGTCCCGTCACCGCCCGCGGGTCGCCGGTGAGCACGACCTCCGCCGTCACCGCGGCGCGGGCCCGCGCGAGCTCGGCCACCGGCCCGGTGCCGGCCACGTGCGCCCAGCAGCCCAGGCCGGTCGCCACGGCCGCGACGGACCCCAGCACCCCGATGCTCACCCGCCGCAGGGTCCGCGCGTCCCACCGGCCACGCCGCTCCGCCGCACTCGCCCGCCCGGCCGGCCACCGGGCCGCGCCGTTCGCCACGGAGGACGGTGCCGCGCGCCGCCGGAGCCGGGGCACGAGGGCGAGGGCGGCCACCGCGGCCGCGGCGGCGGTCGCCACCGACCATGCGACGGGCGCGGGCAGGCCGACCAGGACGAACGCGGTCGCCCATGCGGCGAGCGCGGGGGCGAGGAGGGGATACGCGTACCCGCGGCGGGCGGGCGCCGCATCGGCCGTCGCCATCACACCCGCACCTTGTCCTTCAGCTCGGCGAACCGCCGCTCGCCGATGCCGGTGACGTCGCGGAGCTGTTCGACGCTGCGGAACCCGCCGTTCGCCTCGCGGTACTCGACGATGCGGCGGGCGAGGACCTCCCCCACGCCGGGCAGGTGCTCGTCGAGCTGCTCGGCGGTGGCCTGGTTGAGGTCGATCAGTCCCGAGCCGGGCTCCACGGCCGGCGCCCTTCCGGCGGACACGACGCCCGCCGGGCCGCCCGCGGACGGCGCGCCGCCGGACGCGGTGGCCGGTGCGCCCACCACGATGTGCTCGCCGTCGACGAGGCGGCGGGCGAGGTTGAGCGCCCCCGGCCTGGCGCCGGACCGCAGCCCTCCGGCCGCGTCGATCGCGTCGGCGATCCTGGAGCCCTCGGGCAGGGTGAGCACGCCCGGCTTGCGGACCTTGCCGGTGACGTACACAACGACCCCGGGTCCGGTGGGGGTGGGCGCGGGTGACCGCGCCGCCTGCTGGGCGGCGGCCGGGGCCGGTGGGGGAAGCGGCTCGGCCTCGGGAGTGGACCACAGCAAGAAGAAGGCGGCCACGGCGGCGGCGAGCGCGCCGAGCAGGAGGAGGACGCGCAGGCCGGGGCGGCCGGGGTCGAGCGCGGCGAGCATGTCCCGCGCCCGGCCGGACGCGGGCCACGGTGGCGTGGGATCGCGTCCGTGCCGGGCGTCCTCGTCGGGCGGGTGAGTCGCCGCGGGCGGTGGCGTCGCGTCCCCGCCGCCGACCGCCCGGTCCGGGTACAGAACCCGCACGCCGTCGAGTCCGGTCGCCACAGCGGCGAACGGGGTGGTCTCCTCCCCTGCCGTCGTGCCGCTTTCGTCGCGGGCGCGTTCGCGGGCCGGATCCGCGCGCCGCCCGGCCCCGGCCGGGGCGCGGTGCCTCCCGGGGGCACGGGTACGCCTCCCCTCGGGCGCGGCGGGCCGGGGAAGGTCGGGCGCGCTCCGCCCGAGAAGGGCACGCAGGCGGGTCTCGGCCGCAGCGGCCGCAAGAGGTTCGATCGTCCTTCGCACGCGGGTGACGGTAGGCGCGCGCGATCGGCACGACACCGCTAGAACGCGGTTCTGTGGATAACGCGCCCATCGCCCCGACGGCGCGCAAGGCCCGCGGCACGCCGATCGCCGTACGCGGCCACCCCGTACCACGCGGAACGTCGCATGCGTGCGCGAGAACCCGCCGAGAGGAGCGGCACGGCAGAGGAAGGCCGCGGCGGGGCGGGAAGCAGGGCCATCGGTCACCCGGATCCCGGCCGTGCGCGATCGGCCACGCGCACCGATGAGCGCGGGTCGCCCTGGCCAGCGTGCGCACTCTCCCCGTCGGACGGTACGGCACAGCGCATCAGGCCCTGTGCCGCGGAACGCGGCCGGTCTCCTCGAGGGCCGAAGCGCACGGGCGGCGGCGCGGCGACGACCTCCGGGCAGGCGGGGACATCATGGCCGGCACCGATGTCGGCCGTGCGGTGGTCTTGCCGTCGGGTCGCACGGGCGGTGCCGGTGGCGTGATCGGCCAGGGCCGGACACCGGATGGCCGCCGGCCGGTCGACGGCGGGAACCAGGCCTCGTACGTCTCGTCGGGAAAGCCAGGTCAGGGGGACGGGCAGGCGGGGGCGATGGTGACGCCGAGCGTGCCGGGACCCGCGTGCGCGCCGATCACCAGGCCGACCTCGCCCACGTGGAGATGGTGCAGGCCGGGGATGCGGCGGGCCAGCCGGTCGGCGAGGTCCTCGGCCCGGGCGCGGGCGGCGAAGTGCTGCACGGCCACATCGACGGGCCGGTCGGCGGCGGTCCGCACGGCGAGGTCCTCGAGCCGGGCGAGGGCGCGGGCCGCGGTGCGCACCTTCTCCAGCGGGGCGACCACGCCGTCGGCGATGTGCAGCAGGGGTTTGATCGCGAGCGCGGAGCCCAGCAGGCTCGCGGCCGCGCCGATCCGCCCGCCGCGGCGGAGGTACTCGAGGGTGTCGACGTAGAAGTAGCTGCGCAGCCCGGCCATGGTACGGCGGGCCGCCTCGGCCACCTCCGCGAGCGGCAGCCCGGCACCGGCCGCCCGCGCGGCGGCGAGCACCGGGAAACCGAGCCCCATCCCGATCGACCGGCTGTCGATCACCTCGACCGGCAGGGGCGCGTCGGCGGCGGCGAGGCGGGCGGCGTCGACGGTGCCGGACATCTCGCCCGACAGGTGGATGGAGACCACACCGGCGGCCCCGCGCTCGGCCGCCTCGGCGTACGCCCGGGCGAACCGCTCGGGCGCGGCCCGGGAGGTGGTGACCGGGTACCACTCGCGCAGCCGCGCCGCCGGATCCGCACCGAGGTGCACGGTGTCGTCCATCGTCCGGTCGCCCGCCACCACCTGTAACGGGATCACGACGATGTCGTGCCGCGCGGCGAGCTCGGGGTCGAGGTAGGCGGTGGAGTCGGTGACGACGGCGACGGAAGGCGACATGTCCGAAGCGTAGTGCGCCGCGCACCGGCTCCGCGCGGCCACTCGGGGATCACCGCGAAAC
>QGUZ01000151.1 GCA_003242605.1 Actinomycetota bacterium | reverse complement strand
TCTAACTTAGCAACACATCGCAAGGGCGTCAATATTCCCTCGCGAGGATGATCGTCGAAGGGGGACGCGGCCGCCGCTCCGGCCTCCGGACCACCGATCCCCGGCCGCGCCGCGCGTCCGCGACGGCTGAAGACTCTACCAGCCTCACGAGACTGCGATGTCCACACGTTCCGCACGTCAACCATTCGCCCCTCTCAGGCATCCCACACAGGAGACGTTTGGGCACGGAGGGCAACCCGCTGTCAAACCGTCCGCAATCGCCTCACGTTAAGAAGCAGCCAGAGGGGCCGCAGAGCCGAAGGGGCTCCGGCGTCCCAGTACGGGGTGGAGGTGGCCATTAATGACGCGGTCCGAGTTCGACGACATCCGCGCCCACATCACCGCGGAGACGGATCATGCGGGTGACCTGGTGCGGATCGCGCGCAACCTGCTCGACGACCTGGAGCAGGTGCGCACACGCGAGGCGTTGCTGCGCAGCCACTACCTGGGGCTGCTCACCGCGGCGCGGGCGAGCGTGGCCGCCGAGCGCGCCGGCGATCCGGACCCCCTGGTCTTCCTCCGGCACGAGCTGGACCGGCGCGGGCAGCTGCCCGCCGACGACGAGCAGGCTCAGCGCATCCTCGCCGACGCCAAGGCCGCGATGACGATGGTCGCCGAGCTCGACCAGGCGCCGCGCAGGCGGACCGGCCCCCGGCTGCGCCGGTGCATCGGCATGAGCCGCTCGCTCAACCGCTAGCCGGTCGCCGCCGCCTCTGGCGCGGCCCGTACGCCGCGGGGCGTCCACCGCAAGCCCTCCGTAGTCGCGGATCGCCCCCGGTGCCCCGCGCCATCCCACGATCTCGCCCGGACGAGGTACGGCGAGCCGCCCGTTCCGCGCGGCCGGGTTTACGCCGCGCGACGGCCGGGCACCGGTCGGCGGTGCGGCGAATGCGGCGGCCGCGCGACCCGGAGCGGCCGCCTTGGGCCGTGCTTTGCCGTACCGCGCGCATGCCGCGGGCGGCCGGGGGCAGGCGTGGCGGCATGGACGGCGACGGAAGGCTCACCTCGGATCTGATCAGGGAGCGCCTCGGCAGGGAGGTGCTGCGCAGCCGGCGGCTCGCCACGGCCCTCGCCGAGGCCCACGAGCGGGTCGCCCGGGTCGAGGAGGAGACCGCGGCCACCTACGAGGCCCTCGCCGAGCTCAACCCCACCCGACAGGACCTGCGGGAGAAGGCGCAACGGGCCCGCGAGGCCGCGGGCATCGCCCGGGAGTGCGCCCGCTGGGCCCACGGGATCGCGCGCCGCGCCGCCCAGCGGGAGCAGGAGCGGGGCGCGTCAGCCTAGCGTGGGCACCAGCTCGGTGAGCCTGCGGCCCTGGGCGAGCAGCACCGCCACCACGGCGAGGTCGTCGCAGCCGTGCCCGGTGAGCCCCTGCCAGGCCTCGCGCAGCTCCCGGACCGCCGGGGCGATCCGCTCCCGGCAGGCGGTCTCGTCGGCCCGGACCACCTCGCGCCCCACGTCGTCGCGGCCCCACCGGACCAGCCCGGCGCGTTCCAGCGCGCCGGCCACATCCCGCGTCATGCCCGGATCCAGCCCGGCGCGGGCGGCGAGCCGGTGCACCGGCATCGGCCCCTGCCGGACCAGCAGGTGCAGGCACCGGAAGGCCGCCGGGTCGAGGCCGGCCCGCGCGGCGAGCGCGTCCACCAGCCGGTCCGCCTGCTCCGCCAGCCGCCGGCTCTCCCGCGCGACCGCCTCCAGGGCCTCGATGCGCTCCGCGTACCCGGCCGCGTGGTCCTCGCCGTAGCCGCCGGCGTGATCGCCGGCGCCGCCGGGACCGTCCCCGGGGTTCCGCCCCGTCCGGTCCGGCGCGCCACGGCCGGTCCACCGGTCGTGCTCGCGCGGCCGTACCCGCCAGCGGGTGGTGTCGTCGTCGCCGGACACGTCACGGCCCTCCTTCCTCCGCGGCTGCCTCCGCGGTCTCCTCCGAAGCGACCGGTAGCCCGGGCGGCGCACGGCCCCCCGGGCTTCGGCGACGGTGCGGCCGGTCACGCCCCCATGGGCTGCGCCTCGGACTCGGCGTGGAACACGCACCGCATCAGCGCGTTCTGGAAGAAGGCGGTGAACCCCTCCTCCGTCTCGGTGGCGCGGCGCTCGGCCAGGTACGGCTGGAGCCGCCCCTCGATCGTGTGGATGTTGCGCTGCCGGGCGAGGTGCCGCCCGACCGCGCTGAAGTCCCCCTCGTAGTGGATCACCCGGACGAGCACGTCGTCCTTGACGAACGCGGCCGTGCCGAGCAGCCGGGCCACCTCGCGCCCCTGCTCGTCGGTGACGACGGGCGAGTCGAGACGGGGCGATTCGGCGAAGATCCGGCGGATCTCCTCCTCGTGCCCCGGCTTCACCCGGAACGTGATCGCTGCGTACGGCATGTCAGTCCCCCCTTGTCGGTACGGCGCGGCGCGCACCCCGGGCGCCAACCCACGGCCGGCCCGGGCCCGCGCCGCGCCCGATCGTCGGCCGGCGCTCCGGCGCGCCGGCTAGTACGCCGCCACGACCTCGTACACCCCGAAGGTGCTGTCGCGGTCGGCCGCCCAGTAGGGGCGCAGCGGCGCGGTGATCGCGAGGTGCTCGGGCGCGTCCCGCCACGCGATGTACTCCTCGCGGCTCGCCCAGTCGCTGAGCACCGTGTACCGGCGCGGGTCGTCCATCGAGCGGAGCAGCTCGTTGCCGCGCAGGCCCGGCCGGCCGACGAGCTTGCGGCTGATCTGGTGGTAGCCGCTCTCCACCGCGCCCGGGTCACCCGGCGGCTCGAAGAGGTGGAGCATGACCCGCACCCGCTCGCTCTGCGGCCGCGGCGGGACGTGGCAGGCGACGGTCATCGCCGTCATCGACGACTCGGCCTTGCAGTGGGCCATGCGCCTGCGGTTCTCCGCGTGCTCCGGGCTGTGCTCGAACTCGCGGAAACGTTTCTCGCTCACCCAGTCGCTGGTGATGTAGTAGACGCACTCCTCGTCGGCGCTCCTGCTGAGCCACTGGCCGAGGTTGGCGGGGTTACGCGAGATCGAGTCGGCGATCTCCCGCCAGATGGTCTCGAACTCCTGGCCCTTGCCCGGGTGCACGCGCAGCCGTACCACGACGCGGAACACGCTCTGGGTCCGGGCCATCGGGCTGGTGGCGGCAGTGGTCATATCCCAATCTCCGTTCTGAAGTCGGCCCGCTCAAGCAGGTGCTTGATGCGCTGCATCTGGATGGCGGTGTTGGCGTTGAGCCGCTCGGTCATGCGCGCGTCGTCCAACGGCGCGTCCGGGCGCATCTCGAAGTCCTGGACCCAGCGCATCCGGGTGGCGCCGCCGCTGACCCCGGGCACCTCCTCGTACTCCCAGAAGAGGTGCATGTACTTGAACCAGCCCGGCTCGACCCGGTGCGCGCGCACCGTGCGGGTGACCGGGTCCGGGGTGCGCTCGGAGACCCAGCTGTAGACGTTGCCGTCGGTGTCCGGGTGCATGGTGAGCCGGAACCGGATCGTCGGCCCCCGGCGCTGCAGGATCTCGGCGGAGGCGTACTCGCTGAACAGCCGCGGCCAGGACTCGACGTCGTTGGTGACGTCCCAGACCAGCTCGATCGGCCGCTCGATGATGATGTGGTTGTCGGTGTGTCCGGCCATGTCGATCACCTGCTCGGCTCGCCGGCGAACCGCCGGTTGAGGTACTCGACCGCCGCTCGCGGCGTGGGCATCTCCTCGATCGCGTCGTCCGGGATGCGGATGCCGTACTCCTGCTGCACGTGGGCGGCCATCTCGAGCAGTGCCAGCGAGTCGTAGCCGAGCTCGGCGAACGGGACGTCGGCGATGTCGCCGTCGAGGGCGTCGCCCTCCGGGGCGCCCGCGCAGCGCCGTAGGATGCGCCGCACGTCGTCCAAGGTGAACATGGTCATGTCGTCCCTCCTTTGCGGGATGGATGGCTCGGGGCGGCTCAGGGCGCGGTCACCACCAGTGCGGAGTTGAAGCCGCCGTAACCGCGGGCGAGCACGAGCGCGGTGCGCACCGGTGTCTCGCGGGCGGCGCCGAGGACGAGATCGAGGTCGCAGCCGGGCGCCGGGGAGGTCACCCCCACCGTCGGCGGGATCACCCCGTCCCGGATCGCGAGCAGGGCGGTCGCCAGGTCGAGTGCGGCGCCGCCGCCGTACAGCCGGCCGGTCATCGTCTTCGGCGCGGTGACCGGGACCGCGCGCGGCCCGAACACCTCGCCGATCGCCGCGGCCTCGGCGAGGTCCCGCTCGGGCACCCCGACCGCGTCGGCGAACACCACGTCCACCTGGTCGGGCCGGACCCGCGCGTCGTCGAGCGCGAGCCGGATCGCCCGGGCCAGGTTGGCGCGGGGCGGGCGGCCGGGCTCCGGCCGCGGGTCGAAGCTCGCGCCGTACCCGGCGATCACCCCGTACGGCACGGCCCCGCGGTCCCGGGCCGCGGACTCGCCCTCGGCGATGAGCATCGCCCCGCCCTCGCCGGGCACGTGGCCGCAGGCGTCGACGTCGAACGGCAGGTAGGCGCGGACCGGGTCGTCCCTGGTGGACAGCATGCCGCTGGTGATCTGGGCGACCAGCGCGTACGGCGAGCGGGAGGCGTCGGTGCCGCCGGTGACCACGAGGCGGGCCTCGCGGCGCAGCAGCCGCCGCGCCTGGGCGGCGACGTCGAGGCCGCCGGCCTGCTCGGCGCAGATCACGCCGCACGGGCCGCGCATGCCGTACCGGATCGAGACCTGGCCGGTGGTGGCCGCGTAGAACCAGGCGATCGACTGGTAGACGCCGACGTACTGCGGCCCCTTCGACCAGAGCTTCTCGATCTCCCGCTGGCCGAACTCGTTGCCGCCCGAGGAGCTCGCGGTCACCACCGCCATCTCGTATTCGGGCAGCTCGGCCGGGTCGACGCCGGCGTCGTCGAGCGCCATCGCGGTGGCGGCGAGGCCCAGGTGGGTCCAGTGGTCGGTCTGCACGATCAGCCGGCTCGGCACGTACTCGGCCGCGTCGAACTCCTGCACCACCCCGGCCACCCGGGTCGGGTAGCGCTCGGGATCGAAGTGGGTGATGCGGGCCAGGCCGCTCTTGCCGTCGAGCGTGGCGGCCCAGTAGGCCTCGGTGCCGACGCCGTTCGGCGCGGTGACGCCGATGCCGGTCACCACGACGCGCTCGTCCGGGGCGCGTCCGGATCGGGTGGTGGTGTTGCGCTTGCTCATCGGCCTCACCCCTGCGCGAGCAGCATCGCCGTCTGGAACCCGCCGAAGCCGCTGCCGACGCTGAGCACCACGTCGACGGGCTGTTCGCGGGCGGTCAGCGGCACGTAGTCGAGGTCGCATTCCGGGTCGGGCGTGTGCAGGTTCGCGGTCGGCGGGATCACGTCGTGCTTGATCGCCAGCACCGAGGCGGCGACCTCGATCGAGCCGATCGCGCCGAGCGAGTGCCCGACCATGGACTTGATCGAGCTCACCGGAGTCTTGTAGGCGTGCTCGCCGAGCGCGTCCTTGAACGCGGCGGTCTCGTGCCGGTCGTTCTGCCGGGTGCCGGAGCCGTGCGCGTTGATGTAGTCCACGTCCTCCGGGTTGAGCCGGGCCTCGCGCAGCGCGGCGCGGATCGCCTCGGCCATCTCGCGCCCGTCCGGCTTGAGGCCGGTCATGTGGTACGCGTTGCTCCGGTTGGCGAATCCCACTATTTCGGCATAAATCTCCGCACCGCGGCGCAGCGCGGCCTCGCGCTCCTCGAGCACCATCACGGCCGACCCCTCGCCGAGCACGAACCCGTCCCGGTCCCGGTCGAACGGCCGCGACGCGTGCTCGGGGTCGTCGTTGTTCGGCGAGGTGGCCTTGATCGCGTCGAAGCAGGCCACGGTGATCGGCGATATCGGCGCGTCGGTGGCCCCGGCGATCACCACGTCCGCGACCCCCTCCTGCACCAGCCGGTAGCCGTGCCCGACCGCGTCGAGGCCGGCGGTGCACCCGGTGGAGACGAGCGCGACCGGCCCCTCGGCCTGGGCGGCCCAGGCGACCTCGACCGCGAGCGTGCTCGGCACCATGTACCCGTACAGGTGCGGTACGGCATAGGCCGGGTCGACCAGCCACTCGCGGCCGCCGTCGCTCACCACGACGTACTCCTGCTCGAGCCCGCTGGTGCAGCCGACCGCGCTGCCGATGCTCACCCCGCGCCGCTCCGGCGGCACGTCCTCGAGCGTGAGCCCGCTGTCGGCGAGCGCCTCCCGGGCGCTCACCACGCCGAGCTGCGCGGCCCGGTCCATGCGCCGGATCTCCTGTGGCGACAGGCCGCATGCGGCCGGGTCGAAGTCGATCTCGGCGGCGATGCGGGACCGGAACCCGGTGGGGTCGAAGAGGCTGATCCGGCGGGTCGCGGTACGGCCCGAGCTGATCAGATCCCAGAACGCGGCGGTGCCGATCCCGCCCGGCGCGGTGACCCCGAGGCCGGTGATCACCACCCGCCTCACCGCGGACCACCACCCCCGACCAGCGGCACGCCGTCGGTCCCGGTGACCGCCTCGGTGTCCACGTGGCCGAGCTCGGGCCGCGGGGCGAGCGGGCCGGCGTGGAAGACGAAGAACGCCTCCTCGTCGCCGACGTTGTCCAGCCGGTGCCGGATCGACTTCGGCACCATGAGCGCGTCCCCGGCGGTGAGGGTGATCTCCCGCTCGCCGTCGATGCGCGCGACGAGGGTGCCCCGCACCAGGTAGAGGAACTCCTCCGAGTAGGGGTGGTAGTGCTCGGTGATGTGCTCGCCGGGCCGCAGCCACCCGGCGCCCATGAAGCCCGAGGTCGCGCCGACGGTACGCGGGCTGAGCAGCACGCGCAGGTCGCCGCCCCGGCGGGTGTTCGGCGCCACCGCGTCGATCGACACCTTCTCGATGGGCCTGGTCATCGCCCCGCCTCCCAGTGGTAGAACGGCTCGGCCATCGCGTCCTTCGGCTCACGCCAGTTCGGGTCGTACGGCCGGATGTGCTCGGCGAGCCGGCGGTTGATGTCCTGGTAGAGCGGGTGCGAACGGGCCCGGTAGAGGTTCGGCGTGATGTCCTGCTCCGCCTCGACGAGGTGGAAGTACAGGTCGTGGAACCGGAACAGGGTGCGCCGGGACACCCCGATCAGGTGCGGCAGATCGGTGGCGTCGGAGTCGGCGAAGATCTTCGCCACGGCTTCGGTCTCGGAGGGCTCCATCCGTGCGACGATCAGCGTCTGGTGCACAGCCCCTCTCCTTTCATCCGAATATGTCCGAGGATGTCCGGATTGTCTGGAGAGTTGCTGGTTCAGCGCTGGAGCCCCTCCAGCGGCAGGGGGACGGCATCCGCCGCCACGTCCTCGGCCGGCTCGCCGGCCTCGGCCGCCTCCGCGGCGACCGGGGCCGCCGCCGACGGCCCGCCGTCGAGCTCGATCTCGAGGCACTCCCGGGCGAACAGCCGCACCAGCTCGTGCAGCGTGTACCGGACCTCGCCGTCGCCGCCGGGCCGTACCCGCACCAGGGAGGCGTCGGCGAGGCGGGCGAGCAGCCGGGCCGCGTGGGCGGGCTCGCAGCCGAGCAGCACCGCCGCCTGCGACGGCGCCACGTCCGGGGTGCGCACCAGGCCGAGCAGCCGCAGCAGGCTGCGCTCGGGCAGGCCGAGGCGGCGGTAGGAGGCGTCGAGCGCGGCGCGCACGTCGAGGTTCGACACGCACAGCTCGTCGAGCCGGGTGGCCGGGTCGGCGAGCCGGTCGGCGTAGACGCGCAGCGCCAGGCCCGGGCTCGCGGCGAGCCGGGAGCCCGCGCAGCGCAGCGCGAGCGGCAGCCCGCCGCACAGCCGCACGATGCGCTCGGCCTCCCGGCGCTCCTGCGCCACCCGGGCCTCGCCGATGATGAGCGCGAGCAGCTCCAGGCACTCGGCCTCGTCCGGCACGTCGAGGGCGAGCACCCGCGCCCCGGCCACCCCGTGCAGGCCGTACCGGCTGGTGACGATCACCGCGCACTCGGCGGAGCCGGGCAGCAGCGGCTGCACCTGCTCGGCGCCGCAGGCGTCGTCGAGCACCACCAGCGCGGGGCGGCCCGCCATCCAGGTGCGGAACAGCGTGCTGCGCTCGCCGGCCCCGGCGGGGATGCGCTCGTCGGGCACGCCGGCGGCGCGCAGGAACCCGCCGAGCACCTCGCCCGGGTCGACCGGGGTGCCGTCCGGCGCGGTGAGCCGGGCGAACAGCTGGCCCGCCGGGTACGCCCGGCGGGCGCGGTGGGCCGCGTGCACCGCGAGCGCGGTCTTGCCCACCCCGGGCATGCCGGTGAGGCAGACCACCCGCACCGCCGTGCCCGGGGCCGCGGACCGGTCGAGCGCGGCCGCCAGCCACTCCCGCTCGGCGGTACGGCCCACGAAGTCGGCGATGTCCGGGGGCAGCTGCGCCGGGCGGCGCTCGCTCACGGTCACCGTTCCCTCTCGCGGCCCCTCCCGCGGCTCGGGCGGCGGCGGGCCGGCGTCGTCGGCCGCGAGCAGCCGCTGCTGCAGGCGGCGCAGCTCGGGGGACGGCTCGAGGCCGAGCTGGTCGACGAGGCGGCGGCGCAGGCTCTGGAACACCTCGAGCGCCTCCACCCGGCGGCCGCAGGCGTGCAGCGCCGCCATGAGCTTGGCGTGGAACTCCTCGTTGAGCGGGTGGATGAGGGTGAGCTCCTTCAGCTCGCTGATCAGCTCCCGGTGCCGGCCCAGCCGCAGGTCGGCCTCGAGCCGCAGCTCGAGGGCGCGCAGCCGGCTCTCCTCCAGCCGGGTGATCTGCGCGGACAGCAGCTCGCCCGGCACCACGTTCGCCAGCGCCGGTCCCCGCCACAGCCCGAGCGCCTCCACCAGCACGCGCGACGCCCGCTCCGCGTCCCCCTCGTCGAGCAGCCGGCGGCCCTCGGCCACCAGGCGCTCGAAGTTGTGCAGGTCCACCGCGGCCGGGTCGACCTGGAGGAGGTAGCCGTACGGCTTGGTGGCGAGCGTCTCGGTCCCGCCCCGGCCCAGCGTCTTGCGCAGCTTGTACACATACGTGTGCAAAGTCGAGAGCGCGCTCGGCGGCGGCCGCTCACCCCACAGCTCGTCGATGAATTCGCGGGTCGAGACGATCTGATTGTGGCGGAGCACCAGCATCGCCAGCACCGCGCGAACCTTCGCGGCGCTGGGCGTGATCTCGCGGGCCCCGTCGAGGACCTCCAGAGACCCGAGAACCCGATATTCCATTCGCCCCATCCCGGTTGATCGACTACCTCTTCCAGCAGGTAGACGGGCCTCGGCGGCCAGTGCACCCGATGAATCGATGCCCACCGCGGAAACCTGTGAAAAATGGCACTGGAACGGCAAACTTCCTGATTTTCCATCGCGGCTCGCTCGATTCTTGACCACGCCCGGCGCGCCCTGATCGGCCGTTGACCGAACCGCGATCTTCCACTGACCGTGTCCCCCGCTGCTTTTTCCGTGGAATTCCGGTTTTGGCGTGCCGGTCACCAGCGCCGCTCCAGCGGCCGTGGAGCGTCCCGCGGCAGCGTGGTGCGAAGGAGTGCCCACGTGGAGGACACATGCGACTGGACACCAGGGCGACCGGGAAGTGGCTGAGCTGCGGTCGCTGCCGTGAGCTGGTGTACGCCGAGCACTTCGCGCGCGACCAGCGGATCTGCCCGTACTGCGGGCACCACGACCGGCTCACCGCCCGCGAGCGCCTCGGCACGCTCCTCGACCCCTCGCCCACCCCGATCGCGGCCCCGCCCACCCCGGAGGACCCGCTCGGCTTCGCCGACGTCCGGCCGTACCGGGAGCGGCTCGCCCGGGCCCGGCGGGACACCGGGCTGGACGAGGCGGTGCAGTGCGTCGCGGGCACGATCCTCGGCCGCCCGGTCGTGGCCGCGGTGATGGACTTCGCGTTCCTCGGCGGCAGCCTCGGCTGCGCGGTCGGCGAGCGCATCACCGCCGCGGCCGACCACGCCCTCGCCACCGCCACCCCGCTGCTGATCGTCAGCGCCTCGGGCGGCGCCCGCATGCAGGAGGGCGTGCTGTCGCTCATGCAGATGGCGAAGACCGCGGGGGCGCTCGGCGCGCTCGACGCCGCCGGCCTCCCGGTGATCTCCCTCGTCACCGACCCCACCTACGGCGGGGTCGCGGCCTCGTACGCCACGCTCGCCGACGTGATCCTCGCCGAGCCCGGGGCGCATATGGGCTTCGCCGGTCCCCGGGTGATCGCGCAGACGATCCGCCAGCCGCTGCCCGAGGGCTTCCAGACCGCCGAGAAGCTGCTCGCCCAAGGCCTGATCGACGCGGTACGGCCGCGCACCGCGCTGCGCGCGACGATCGCGCAGCTGCTCGACGCGGCCGCCTGGGGGCGGGGTGCCCGGACGGTCCCCGAGACCTGGCGGGACGCCGCGCCGCGGCTCGCCCGCCGGCCCGAGGAGCTGCCCGAGCGGGACGCCTGGGAGACGGTGCGGCTGGCCCGCAACCCGGGGCGGCCGACCACGCTCGACTACGCCGCCTGGCTGCTCGACGACTTCCTCGAACTCGGCGGCGACCGCGTCTCCGGCGACTGCCCGGCGATCGTGGGCGGCATCGGCCGGCTCGACGGCGTGCCGATCGTGGTGATCGGCCACCAGAAGGGCCACGACACCCGCGAGCTCGTCGCCCGCAACTTCGGCATGTCCTCCCCGGCCGGCTACCGCAAGGCCGCCCGGCTGATGCGGCTCGCCGACAAGCTCCGGCTGCCGATCCTCACCCTGGTCGACACGCCCGGGGCGTACCCGGGCGTGGACGCCGAGGCGGGCGGCCAGGCCCACGCGATCGCGGAGAACCTGCGGCTGATGTCCCGGCTCACCGTGCCCGTGGTCACCGTGATCACCGGCGAGGGCGGCAGCGGCGGGGCGCTCGCGCTCGCCGTGGCCGACCGGGTGCTCGCGCTGTCCAACGCCGTCTACTCGGTGATCAGCCCGGAGGGCTGCGCCGCGATCCTGTGGCGCGACGCGAGCGCCGCCCCGCAGGCCGCGGCCGCGCTCGGGCTCACCGCGCGCGACCTGCTCGGCCACGGCGTGGTCGACGCGGTCATCCCCGAGCCGGACGGCGGCGCGCACGAGGACCCGCTGCAGGCCGCCCAGCTCGTCCGCGGCGCGGTCACCGCGGCACTGCACGAGCTGCTGCGGCTGCCCCCGGAGCGCCTGGTGGCCGAGCGCACGCGGCGGTTCCGCGGGTACGGCGCGGCGCGGAGGGAGGCCACGGTATGAGCCAGGGCATGGGACACGGCGGCATGAGCCCGGACGGCCTGCACGGCGGCGCGCCGGGGACCGGGGCGCGGCCCGAGGAGCTGCTCGCCTGGATCGCCGGGTACGCGGCCGAGCTCGCGTCCGGCCCGGGCCCGCTGCGCCGCATCGCGATCACCAGCGGCGGCACGTCGGTCGAGGTGGAGTGGGCGGTGCCCGAGCGGCCCGCGCCCGCCGCCGACGCCCGGCCCGAGGCGGCGCCGGCCTGGCAGGCGCCGCACCCGAACGGCGCGGCGTACGGCGCGTCCGGTGGCC
>QGUZ01000150.1 GCA_003242605.1 Actinomycetota bacterium | reverse complement strand
CCCCGGCGCCGACGGGAGCCCCGGGAGAACGGCCGGGCGCAAGGCAGAAAGCGCCGCCCCCGCTCCCCCCCGGGGCGTGTGGGGCGGGGCTGGCGCAGGCCCGCCGTACGGCCCAGCGGTACGGCGGTGCCGTGCGCTCAGCGGAGGAACGCGGGCACCAGGCCGTCGGGCCGCAGCGCGTCGGGGAGCAGCAGGTAGCCGCCGTAGAGCAGGCAGGCCGCGGCGACGAGGAGGAAGAAGCCCACCCACACCGTGCCGGGGATGTGGGTGAGCCGGGCGAGCTGGTCGGCGTCGGAGTTCCCGGCCGTGCCGCGGCGGCGCTTGGCCTGCAGCTCGAAGATCGGCCGGACGCCGCCGACGAGCAGGAACCAGACGCCGAGGTAGGCCACGACGCCCTGCACCTCGTCCGGGGTGAACCAGGACAGCGCGAACAGCGCCCCGCCCACCACGAGCAGCGAGACCGCCCCGAACACGTTCCGGATCAGCAGCAGCATGCCCGCGAGCAGCACGAGCGCGCCCCACAGCAGCGCCCGGACGTAGCCCGCGGAGGCGAGCAGCGCGCCGCCGAGGCCGAGCAGCGACGGCGCTACGTACCCGGCCGCGGCGGTGGCGATCATGCCGGGGCCGGTGGGCCTGCCCTTGGTGAGCGTCACGCCGCTGGTGTCCGAGTGCAGCCGGATGCCGGCGAGCTTACGCCGGCTGAGCAGCGCGGCGAGCGCGTGCCCGCCCTCGTGCGCGATCGTGATCAGGCCGCGGGTGATGTGCCAGGAGGCGGGGTGGAGCACCACGGCGAGCACCCCGAGCCCGCACGCCACGATCACCAAATCCGGGGGCGGATCCTGCGGCGTGGCGAGTTCACTCCACAGTGCGTCGAGCATCTGCGGCAAGGTCACCTCTGGTTCGGTCGGGGGAGTCAGCCGAGGAGCTTACGCGCGGCCTCCTCGATCTCGGCCTCGGACAGCAGCACGAGGTCGGCGGCGGCGCCCAGCGGCACGAAGCTGTCGCAGGAGGTCACCCGGGCGATCCGGCCGGTGAACCCGCCGTCGATCAGCGCCATCGCCACGCTCTCCGACACCCCGCCGCTGCGCCGGGTCTCGTCGGCGATCAGCACCCGGCCGGTGAGCTCGGCGGCCTGCAGCAGGTCGGCCACCGGCAGCGGGTTGAGCCAGCGCAGGTCGAGCACGCGGCAGCCGTACCCCTCGGCGGTGAGCCTGACCGCGACGCGCAGGCTCATCCGCAGGCCGTTGCCGAACGTCACGATGGTGAGCTCGCGGCCGTCGCCGTAGGTGCGGGCCTTGCCGATCGGCACGTGCGTCTCCGCCCAGCGGCTCGGCGGCTGGTACGGCGCGAGCCAGCCGTTGTCGCCCTCCTCGAAGAGGTCGCGGGTGTGGTAGAGCGCGATCGGCTCGAGGAAGATGCACACCTCGCCGTCGGTGCGCGCGGCCGCGAGGCAGGTGCGCAGCATCGCGGCGGCGTCGTCCGGCCGGGCGGGGGAGGCGACCACCACGCCCGGGATGTCGCGCAGCGCGGCCACCGAGTGGTCGTTGTGGAAGTGCCCGCCGAACCCCTTCTGGTAGGCGTAGCCGGCCACCCGCACCACCATCGGGTTGCGGTACGCGCCCTGCGAGAAGAACCGCAGCGTGGACGCCTCGCCGCGGATCTGGTCGAGCGCGTTGTGGATGTAGGCGAGGTACTGGATCTCCGGCACCGGCAGCATGCCGGACAGCCCCGCGCCGAGCGCGAGGCCGAGGATCGACTGCTCGTCGAGCAGGGTGTCGAACACCCGGCCCGCGCCGAACCGGCGCAGCAGCCCGCGGGTCACGCCGTACACGCCGCCCTTGCGCGCGACGTCCTCGCCGAACACCACGATCGACGGGTCGGCGGCCATCGCGTCGGCGAGCGTGCGGTTGATCGACTGGGCGAGGGTGAGCGGCCCCTCCTCCTCGGGGAGGCGGGCGAACACCTCGCGGCGCCGCTCCTCGGGGGCGGCGCGGGCCACCTCGGCGGCGACCAGGTCCGGGCGGCGCGGCGCGAGCGGCGCCGTCACCTGGGCCGCGCTGGTGAGCTTGGGCCGCCCCGCGGCCTCGTCGGCGAGCTCGAGCACCTTGGCGCGCAGCCCCTCGTACCGGGCGATCACCTCGTCGGGGGTGAGCAGCCCGGCCTCGACGAGCAGGCGGGCGGTGCCGATCAGCGGGTCGCGGGCGAGCCCGGCCGCGATCTCCCGCGGCGAGCGGTACGCGCTCTCCACGTCCGACCCGGCATGGCCCATGAGCCGCACCGTGCGCAGGTGGAGCAGCGCCGGGCGGCGGCGGCCGCGCACCAGCTCGACGGCCCGGCACGCCGCGTCGTACACCTCGGCGAGATCCCGGCCGTCGGCGGTGAAGTACGCGATCTGCGGGTGGCGGGCCGCCTCGATCCAGCCGGACGGGGTGCGCACGCTGATCCCGATGCCGTTGTCCTCGCACACGAACAGCACCGGCGCGGGCAGCCCCTGGAAGGCGGCGTACACCGCGGAGTTGACGCCGGCGAGCGCGCTGGCGTGGTTCGCCGAGGCGTCGCCGAAGCTGCACACCACGATCGCGTCGGCCGGCCACGGCGAGGGCAGGCCGAGCTTGCGGGTGCGCTCGATGGCGAACGCGACCCCGGTCGCCCGTGGCAGGTGGCTCGCGATCGTCGAGGTCATCGGGACGATCGCGAGGTCCGGGTGGCCGAACACCTTGTGCCGCCCGCCCGCGATCGGCTCCTCGGCCGAGGCGGTGACGCCGAGCAGCACGTCCCGCAGCCCCGCCTCCGGCGGCCGCCCCGCCTGGGCGGACCGGGTCAGGTAGAACGCGCCGGACCGGTAGTGGAGCAGCGCGGGGTCGGTGGGGCGCAGCGCGGCGGCCACGGCTGCGTTGCTCTCGTGGCCCGCCGAGCCGATCGTGTAGAAGGCCTGTCCCCGTTCCTTCAGCAGCCGGGCCGCGATGTCGAGCAGCCGGCTGCCGAGCTGGAAGTCGAACAGTTCCAGGCAGCGGGCGCCGGTGAGCGCGCTTCCCTCGCGCACCGGCAGGGCCGGGTCGCGGGGGACGCCGGGGCGCAGCGCCGCGACGGTCTCGAGGAAGTTCGTCTCAACGATGTCGCGGGCCACAGCCCGATTATGTCCCGCCACCCCGCGTCGTGTCCCGAATCGATTTTGGATCGCTCCAATTCAACTGTTTTTCATGACAAATTGTCAAATCTCCCAACCGATCCTCAGGAATGCACGTCTACTGACTGAAGACCCAGACGTGGCACCCTCAACAGCCGCGTCCAACAGAAGGGAAGGACGGTCACCCGAATGTTGCGACGCATCAGCACCGTCGTGGCGGCGGTGGCGGTCGGGTCGGTGGCCCTGGTCACCGCTCCGGCGGCCGCTGCGACGGTAGGGGCTCCGAAGGCCCCCACCATCACTCGCGTGGTGGTGCAGCCCAGCCCGGTGGTCATCCCGGGCGACAAGAAGGTGACGGTCACGTTCAGCTTCGTGACCGGCAACAACGCGACGGCCGCCGAGGCGTACCTCAAGCCGCCGGGGCCGAGCGTCGAGACCAAGATCGAGCTGACCAAGCGGAACCTGGGCTTCGGCAAGACCCAGTGGACCGCGAAGTCGCAGTTCGACCGGAGCGCCAAGCCGGGCACCTGGAACCTGCGCGTCTACGCCAGGAACGCGGGCGGCGACCGCTCCGGCAACAAGACGTTCGAGGTCCGGCAGGTCTGGAAGACCGCGTTCGCGAACTTCGACGCCCGCCCGCGGGCGGTGACGAAGGGCGACCGGATCCGGCTCTCCGGCGCGCTGCGGGTCGAGACGGCGAGCGGCTGGAAGGCCCTCGCCGGCGAGAAGGTGCACATCGCCTTCCGCCCGCTCGGCGGCCACTCCTGGAAGCGGATCGACACCGCCCGCACCGGCCGTGACGGCCGCTTCGACGACCGCGTCCGCGCGACCCGGACCGGCTGGTACCGGGCCGAGTACGACGGCTCGAAGACCACCCACGCCGCCAAGAGCGGGGCCGACCGCGTGACGGTCAAGCCGCGCGAGGCCGCGACCCGCATCAGCGGCTTCAGCGTGACGCCGTCCACCGTGGAGAAGGGGAAGAAGGTCACGGTCAAGGGCCTGCTCCAGGTCAAGGACCGCCGCGGCTGGGACGAGCTGAGCGGCCGCCGGGTCGACATCCTGTTCCAGGAGAAGGGCTCGCGCGAGTGGCGGCGCGTCGCCGCCGACCGCACCGACCGCCGCGGCCGGTTCACGGCGCGGGTCACCGCCACGGCCTCCGGCTGGCTGCGTGCCGTCTTCGGCGGCGGCCGCGGCCTGAAGGACGCCTCCAGCCGTCCCGCCCGGCTGACGGTCACCCCGCCCAAGGCCGACACCCGCATCGACCGGTTCGACGCCTACCCCGAGCCGGCGCGGTTCGGCAAGTTCCTCAACTTCCGCGGCAAGCTGCTGGTCCGCGACGGTCACCGGTGGGTGCCCTTCGCCCGGCAGAAGGTGCTGCTCTACTTCAAGGCCGACGGCCAGCGGAAGTGGAGCTTCGTCGAGGACACCCGGACCCGCGGCGACGGCTCCTTCAAGCTGCGTGAGCGGGCCTTCCGGTCCGGCTGGTGGCGGGTCGTCTTCAAGGGCGACGCCAGGACCGACGAGGCGGTGGCGCGTCCCGACCACGTGCGGGTCGTGCGCCGCTGACGCCTCGCGTCGTACGGCGGCCGCCGCCGCACGCGGGCTTCCCCCCGGCGGCGCCGCCGATACGGCGGGGCGGTGACGCGACGGCATGACATCGCCGGGTGCGCCGCGCGCCCGGCGGCGGCCCGGGGCTCGTGTGCCCCGGGCCGCCTTCGTCTCCGCGCCTTTGTCGCGGGCCGTCAGCCGGTGCGGCGGAACTGGGCGATGGCGACGCCGAGGAAGACGGCGCCGGCGAGCGCGACCATGCCGAGCTCCACCGCGATCGGCACCTGCCAGCCGAACCAGTGCACGCCCGGGTTGAGCATCGCGTTCACCTCGGGGGTGACGTCGAGGTGGGCGAAGACCGTCTGCCGCATCGGGTCCACCGCGTACGTCAGCGGGTTGACCGTGGTGAGCACCTGCAGCCACGACGGCAGGCCGGCGAGCGGGAACATCGCCCCCGACAGCAGGATCATCGGCATGATCGCCATCTGCATGACCCCGAAGAAGCTCTGCATGTTCTTCATCCGGGCGGCGAAGCCGGTGCCGAACGCGGTGACCGCGAACGCCGCGAGGAACATCTCGCCGAGCAGGGCGAGCATCAGCACCGGGTCGTACGGCACGCCGACCAGGCCGCCGAGCACGAGGATGATCACGCCTTGACCGGTGGCGACGGCCGCGCCGCCCAGGCACTTGCCGATGACGATCGCGCTGCGGGAGACCGGGGCGACGAGCATCTCGCGCAGGAAGCCGAACTCCCGGTCCCACACGATCGAGCCGGCGGAGAACATCGCCGTCATGATCACGGTCATCGAGATCATGCCGGGGTACATGAAGGTGCGGAAGTCGACGCCGGGGATCGACCCCTGCACCAGGGTGCCGAGGCCGGTGCCCATGACGAACAGCCACAGCACCGGCTGGAGCAGCATCGACAGCATGCGCGGCCGGTCGTGGAGGAACCGCAGCATCTCGCGGTGCAGCACGACCTTGATCGCGCGCAGGTTGTGGCCGGTGCCGCGCAGCGGCACGCGGACCGACACGACTTCGCTTGCCATGTGCCTTCCTGGGGGTGTGCGGGTGGTTGGGTCGGTGTCCGTGTCCGGGGCCCCTCGCTAGCGGCGGGCCATCATGCGGAAGACCGCCCGGGGGTCGGCCTCGGCGTCGCGGATCGTGGAGCCGGTGTACTTCATGAACACGTCGTCGAGGGAGGGGCGGGACACGCTCACCGAGCGGATCGGCATGCCGAGCTCGGCGAACAGCCGGGGCACGAACTCCTCGCCGGACGGCACCGCGAAGGTGACCGCGCCGTCGTGCACCGCGGCGTCGATGCCGAACCGCTCCTTGAGCGCGGCGATCGCGGCCTGGTCGTCCCCGGTCTGGATCTGCACCCGGTCCCGGCCGACGCTCGCCTTGAGCGCCTCGGGGGAGTCGATCACCACGATCCGGCCGTGGTCCATGATCGCGATGCGGTCGCAGTACTCGGCCTCGTCCATGTAGTGCGTGGTCATGAAGATCGTGATGTCCTCGAGGTGCCGCAGCTTGTTGATGTAGCCCCAGATCGCGGCGCGGGTCTGCGGGTCGAGGCCGACCGTGGGCTCGTCGAGGAAGAGCACCCGGGGCGAGTGGAGCAGGCCGCGGGCGATCTCCAGGCGGCGCTTCATCCCGCCGGAGAACGTCTCCACCTTGGCCGCCCGGCGCTCCCACAGGCCCACCATCTCCAGCACCTGGCGGATGCGGTCGTCGAGCAGGCTCTTCGGCACGCCGTACAGCTCGGCGTGGAAGCGCAGGTTCTGCTCGGCGGTGAGGTAGCCGTCGAGGGTCGGGTCCTGGAACACCAGGCCGATGTTGCGGCGCACCTCGTCGCGTTCGGTGACGATGTCGTGCCCGGCGACGCGGGCGGTGCCGGAGGTGGGGGTGGCGAGCGTGCACAGCATGCTGATCGTGGTGGTCTTGCCCGCGCCGTTCGGCCCGAGGAAGCCGAACACCTCGCCGGGCGCCACCTCGAAGCTCACCCCCTTCACCGCCTCGAAGTCGCCGAACCGCTTGCGCAGCTCGTGCACCCACACCGCGGGAACCTTGCGGTCAGTTGCCATCCGTCGTCTCCAGATCGTCGTCGGCGAGGATCCGGAAGATCGCCCGCCTGGTGTCGCGAAGCAGTCGTCGTGCCGCCGCCGCCTGCCGGGCGTTCGCCACCTGCACCAGCTGCCCGAACGCGTCCTGCAGCTGGGCCCACAGCAGGCGCAGCTCGGCCAGGTCCTCGGGCAGGCTGCAGGCCACCTCCGCCCACGGCGGCCGCCGGCGGGCGCGCTCGGCCACGTGGGCGCGGCCCGCGTCGGTGAGCCGGTAGACCCGGCTGCCCCCCGATTCCGCCGAGGTCACCAGGCCCTCGTCCGCGAGCTGCTGGAGGGCCGGGTAGACCGAGCCGGGGCTCGGCCGCCAGATCCCGCCGCTGCGCGCGGCGATCTCCTGGATGATCTGGTAGCCGTTCCGGGGCTCCTCGGCGAGCAGCGCGAGGATCGCGGCGCGCACGTCGCCGCGCCGTACCCGCGGCGCGATGGGCGGGTGCGGCCCCGGCGGGTGCGGCGGCACGGGCGGCAGGGGCGGTATCGCCGGATCCGGTGGCGGGTGCGGCGGGTGCGGCGGCGGGCCCGGCGGGTTGGGCGGCACGCCGTGGAACAGGCCGGCGAGCGGATCGGGAGCAGGGCGGTACGGCGGGCCGGGCGGGCCCGGGCGTCTGGAGTGCGGCATGATGAGAGCCTCCAACTATCGAGATACTTTAACGATATATCTAGATAGTTGGCACAAACAAGGTATTGTCCGGAAAGTTAGTACTCATTAACTGTCGGCGAGCGCGGCGAACGCCGCCTTGGCCATCCGGCGCAGCAGCTCGGCCATCGCCGCCCGGTCGAGCTCCCCGGCGCTGTGCGGGGTGGAGTTGAGCAGGCCGAACACCGCGTGCGCCGCGGCGCGCAGCCGCGGCGGCGGGCAGTGCGGGTGGAGCTCGGCGAGCACGGTCACCCACTCCTCGGCGTACAGCCGCTGCAGCCGCCGGATCCGCCGCCGCTCCGGCTCGGGCACGTTGCCGAGCTCCTGGCCGTGCACCCGGATCAGCGCGGGCTGGTCGAGCGCGAACGAGATCTGCACCTCCAGCAGCCCGTCGAGGGCCTCCTCCGGGGTGGCCGCGGCGGTCACCACCTCGGCGCCCGCGGCGCGCAGCCGCTCGCTGACGTCGAGCAGCATCTCGGCGAGGATCGCCTCCTTGCCGGAGAAGTGCCGGTACAGCGCCGGCCCCGACACCCCGACGGCCGCGCCGATGTCCTCGATCGACACCCCGTGGAAGCCGCGCGCCGCGAACAGCTCCGCGGCGGCCCGCAGGATCTCGGCGCGGCGGGAGCCGCGCGCCCGGGTGGTGGGGGTGGCACTGGTCATGCTCGGCATCCTAAGTTAGTGTCGATTAACATCAGGCGAGAGGGGGTGCCGGGTGGGAGTGGACCCCGAATCGTACGCGGCCGAGATCACGGATGCGGCCACGGCGCCGGATCACACAGGGCCGGACGCGGTGCCGGTGCCGGACGGCGTCGTGGACGCCGAGGCGTTCAAGCGGAACGCGGAGGTCAACGAGCGGCTCGTCGCCGAGCTGCGCGAGCGCCTCGCCGCCGCGGCGCGCGGCGGCCCCGAGCGGGCCCGGCAGCGGCACGTGGCCCGCGGCAAGATGCTGCCCCGCGACCGGGTGGACGCCCTGCTCGACCCGGGGTCCCGGTTCCTCGAGCTGTCGCCGCTCGCCGCCCACGGCATGTACGGCGGCGAGGCCCCGGCGGCGGGCATCATCACCGGGATCGGCCGGGTGTGCGGTCGGCTCTGCGTGATCGTGGCGAACGACGCCACGGTCAAGGGCGGCACCTACTACCCGATGACGGTGAAGAAGCACCTGCGCGCCCAGGAGGTGGCGCTGCAGAACCACCTGCCGTGCATCTACCTCGTCGACTCCGGTGGCGCGTTCCTGCCGATGCAGGACGAGGTGTTCCCCGACCGCGACCACTTCGGCCGCATCTTCTACAACCAGGCCACCATGTCGGCCCGCGGCATCCCGCAGATCGCCGCCGTGCTCGGCTCGTGCACCGCGGGCGGCGCGTACGTGCCCGCGATGAGCGACGAGGCGGTGATCGTCCGCGGCCAGGGCACGATCTTCCTTGGCGGCCCGCCGCTGGTGAAGGCCGCCACCGGCGAGGTGGTGAGCGCCGAGGAGCTCGGCGGCGGCGAGGTGCACTCCCGGATCTCCGGCGTCACCGACCACCTCGCCGAGGACGACGCGCACGCGCTGCGCATCGTCCGCGACATCGTCGCCACCCTGCCCCCGCCGCCCGCCCCGCAGTGGCGCATCGAGGCCCCCGAGGACCCGCCGTACGACCCGCGCGAGCTGTACGGCATCGTGCCGCCCGACCCGCGCACGCCGTACGACGTCCGCGAGGTGATCAAGCGCATCGTCGACGGCGGCCGGATGACCGAGTTCAAGGCCGAGTACGGCCCGACCCTGGTGACCGCCTTCGCCCGCATCCACGGCCACCCGGTGGGGATCGTCGCGAACAACGGCATCCTGTTCAGCGAGTCCGCGCTCAAGGGCGCCCACTTCATCGAGCTGTGCGACCGGCGGGTGATCCCGCTGGTGTTCCTGCAGAACATCAGCGGCTTCATGGTGGGCAAGGCGTACGAGCACGGCGGCATCGCCAAGCACGGCGCGAAGATGGTCACCGCGGTCGCCTGCGCCCGGGTGCCGAAGTTCACCGTGATCATTGGCGGCTCGTTCGGCGCGGGCAACTACGCGATGGCCGGGCGGGCGTACTCACCCCGCTTTTTGTGGATGTGGCCGAACGCCCGGATCTCGGTGATGGGCGGCGAGCAGGCCGCGAACGTGCTCGCCACCGTGCGCCGCGACCAGCTCGGCGACGCATGGACCGCCGAGGAGGAAGAGGAGTTCAAACGGCCCATCCGCGAGCAGTACGAGCGGCAGGGCAACCCGTACTACTCCACCGCCCGGCTGTGGGACGACGGCGTGATCGACCCGGCGGACACCCGCACGGTGCTCGGTCTCGCGCTGTCGGCCGCGGCGGGCGCCCCGCTCGACCCCGTCGGCTACGGCGTGTTCCGGATGTGAGGGGAGCGATGTTCGCAACCGTGCTGGTCGCCAACCGGGGGGAGATCGCCGTCCGGATCATCCGCACGCTGCGCCGGCTCGGCGTCCGCTCGGTCGCCGTCTACACCGAGGACGAGCTCGCCGGCGGCGCGCCGCCCCGGCACGTGCGGGACGCCGACGCCGCGGTACGGCTGCCGCGCGGCGGCTACCTCGACGCCGAGGCGATCGTCGACGCCGCGCTGCGCACCGGGGCCGAGGCGGTCCACCCCGGCTACGGCTTCCTCGCCGAGAACGCCGGGTTCGCCCGGCGGTGCGCGCAGGCCGGGCTCGTCTTCGTCGGCCCGCCGCCGGAGGCGATCGAGGCGATGGGCGACAAGATCCGCGCCAAGGCGACGGTGGCCGCCGCCGGGGTGCCGGTGCTGCCCGGCGGGGCCGAGCCGGACGACGACCTCGCCGAGGCCGCCCGCCGCATCGGCTTCCCGGTGCTGGTCAAGCCGTCCGCGGGCGGCGGCGGCAAGGGCATGCTGCTGGTGCGCTCGGCCGAGGAGCTGCCCGCGGCGCTCGAGTCGGCGCGCCGTACCGCGCAGGGTGCGTTCGGCGACGGCACGCTGCTCGTCGAGCGGTATCTGGACCGGCCCCGGCACATCGAGATCCAGGTGCTCGCCGACGCGCACGGGTCCGTGGTGCACCTGGGCGAGCGCGAGTGCAGCCTGCAGCGGCGGCACCAGAAGATCGTCGAGGAGGCGCCGTCCCCGCTGCTCGACCCCGAGACCCGGGCCCGGATGGGCGCCGCCGCGGTCGAGGCCGCCCGCGCCGCGGGCTACGCAGGCGCGGGCACGGTCGAGTTCATCGCCCACGCGACCGGCTCCGGCGTGGAGTTCTTCTTCCTGGAGATGAACACCCGCCTCCAGGTGGAGCACCCGGTCACCGAGGCGGTGGCCGGCATCGACCTGGTGGAGGCGCAGCTGCGCGTCGCCGCGGGCGAGCCGCTGTGGTTCACCCAGGACGAGGTACGGCTCACCGGGCACGCGATCGAGGCCCGCGTGTACGCCGAGGACCCGGCGCGCGGCTTCCTACCCACCGGCGGCACCGTGCTCGTGCTGCGCGAGCCCGAGGCCGAGGGCGTGCGGGTCGACTCCGGCCTGCTGCCCGGCACCGTGGTCGGCACCGGCTTCGACCCCATGCTCGCCAAGGTGATCGCGCACGGCCCGGACCGCGCCGAGGCGCTGCGGCGGCTGGACGCCGCGCTCGCCGCCACCACGGTGCTCGGCGTGCCGACGAACGTCGCCTACCTGCGCTCGCTGCTCGCCGACCCGGCCGTGGTCGCCGGCGACCTCGACACCGGGCTCGCCGAACGGCACGTGCCGGCCCCGGCCCCGCGCGACGACGCGCTCGCCGCCGCGGCGCTGCTGCTGCACGACCGCCCGGCCGGCACCGACCCGTGGGACATCCCGGACGGGTGGCGGATCGGCGAGCGGGCGTGGACCCGGTACCGGCTGCGCGACGGCGAGGCGGCGGTCGAGGTGCGGGTGCGCGGCCTCGCCACCGCCGCCGAGGTGGCCGTCGGCGACGGCGCCGCCGTACCGGCGCGGCTGCTCGGCCGCGGCGGCGACGAGGTCACGGTCGAGCTCGGCGGGATCGCCCGCCGGTACGCCTGGGCGCGGGACGGCGACGTGCTCGGGCCCGGGCCGGGGGGGCGGGCCCGGGGGGTGGGGATCCGGGGGGCGCGGGCGCGGGGG
>QGUZ01000149.1 GCA_003242605.1 Actinomycetota bacterium | reverse complement strand
TGGCGGTCCACTTCACCTCGCCGGTGGCGCGGTCGCGGCCCTCGAAGAGGTTGTCGTCGCCGGACACCGGCTGCCACTCGACGCCCATGTCGAGCAGGTTGACGAAGAAGTCGTTGCTCAGCGTGCCCACCCGGTCGGTGAAGACGCCGTGCGGGGCCTGCTTGTGGTTCGCGCCCAGCACCCGCAGGCCGCCGACGAGGACCGTCATCTCCGGGGCGGAGAGGGTGAGCAGGTTCGCCCGGTCGACGAGCAGGTACTCGGCCGGGAGCCGGGTGCCCTTGCCGAGGTAGTTGCGGAACCCGTCGGCCTTCGGCTCCATCACCGAGAACGCCTCGACATCGGTCTGCTCCTGCAGGGCGTCCACCCGGCCCGGGGTGAACGGCACCGTGACGTCGACGCCGCCCTGCTTCGCCGCCTGCTCCACCGCGGCGGTGCCGCCGAGCACGATCAGGTCGGCGAGCGAGACCTTCTTGCCGCCGGTCTGGGCGGAGTTGAAGGCCTGCTGGATCTCCTCCAGGCGGCGCAGCACCGGCGCGATCCGCTCGGGCTCGTTGACCTCCCAGGAGTTCTGCGGCTCGAGGCGGATGCGCGCGCCGTTGGCGCCGCCGCGCTTGTCGCTGCCGCGGAACGAGGCGGCCGCCGCCCACGCGGTGAACACCAGGTCGGCCGGGGACAGGCCGGACTCGAGGATGCGGCGCTTGAGCTCGGCGACGTCCGCCTCGTCGATGAGCTCGTAGTCGCGCTCCGGCAGCGGGTCCTGCCAGATCTGCACCTCGTCCGGCACCTCGGGGCCGAGGTACCGGGAGACCGGGCCCATGTCGCGGTGGGTCAGCTTGAACCACGCCTTGGCGAACGCCTTCTGGAACTCGTCCGGGTTCTCCAGGAAGCGCCGCGCGATCGGCTCGTAGATCGGGTCGAACCGGAGGGCGAGGTCGGTGGTGAGCATGCCCGGCTGGTGCCGCTTGTTCGGGTCGTGCGCGTCCGGCACCAGGTCCTTGCCCTGATCGCCCTTGGGCTTCCACTGCCAGGCGCCCGCCGGGCTCTTGGTGAGCTCCCACTCGAACCCGAACAGGTTCCACAGGAAGCCGTTCGACCACTGGGTCGGCGAGGAGGTCCAGGTGACCTCGAGGCCGCTGGTGATCGTGTCCTTGCCCTTGCCGGTGCCGTAGCTGCTCTTCCAGCCCAGGCCCTGCTGCTCGATCGGGGCCGCCTCGGGCTCGGGGCCGACGTGCTCGGCCGGGCCCGCGCCGTGGGTCTTGCCGAAGGTGTGGCCGCCGGCGATCAGGGCGACCGTCTCCTCGTCGGTCATGCCCATCCGGCGGAAGGTCTCCCGGATGTCGCGCGCCGCGGCGAGCGGGTCCGGGTTGCCGTTCGGGCCCTCGGGGTTGACGTAGATGAGGCCCATCTGCACCGCGGCGAGGGGCTCCTCGAGCTCGCGGTCACCGTGGTACCGCTCGTCGCCGAGCCAGGTCGACTCCGGGCCCCAGTACACGTCGTCGTCGGGCTCCCAGGCGTCAACCCGGCCGCCGGCGAAGCCGAACGTCTTGACGCCCATGATCTCGAGGGCGACGTTGCCGGCGAGGATGAGCAGGTCGGCCCAGGAGATCTTGCGGCCGTACTTCTTCTTCACCGGCCACAGCAGCCGGCGGGCCTTGTCGAGGTTGGCGTTGTCCGGCCAGCTGTTCAGCGGGGCGAAGCGCTGCTGACCCGAGCCGGCGCCGCCGCGGCCGTCGTGGATGCGGTAGGTCCCCGCGCTGTGCCAGGCCATGCGGATGATGAACGGGCCGTAGTGGCCGAAGTCGGCGGGCCACCAGTCCTGCGACGTGGTGAGCACCTCGGCGATGTCCTTCTTCACCGCCGCGAGGTCGAGCTTCTTGAACTCCTCGGCGTAGTCGAAGTCCTCCCCCATCGGGTTGGCCGCCGGCGGGTTCTTGTGGAGGATCTTCAGGTTCAGCCGCTCGGGCCACCACATGCGGTTCGCGTCACCCTGCGTGGGGTGCGGAAGACGCTTCTGGTCGGCCGGCCGGCCACCCTGGGAAGCGGCGGCCTCGGTCGCGACTGCGTCAGGCTTCTCGGTCAATGGGGTTCCCTCCGGACGGTGCGTCGAGTTCAGGACGTGCTGGCGGGGCCGCGTGCGGCGCAGTCAGGACACAGCCCCCAGTAGATGACCTCGGCCTCGTCGATCACGTAGCCGTGGTCGTCGGACGCGGTGAGGCAGGGCGCCGAACCCGTGGCGCAGTCGACGTCGGCGACCGCGCCGCAGGACCGGCAGGCGACGTGGTGGTGGTTGTCGCCGACGCGTCCCTCGTACCGGGCCGGGCTCCCCGCAGGCTCGATCTTGCGCACGAGCCCCGCCGCGGTGAGCGCGTTCAGGGCGTCGTACACGGCCTGCAGGGAGATGTGACCCACACGGTCACGCACCCGCTCGGCGATCGCCTCGACACCCAGGTGATCCCCGGCACGGACCACCTCGAGCAGTGCGACCCGGGCCGCGGTGACCCGCAGGCCCGCGCGGCGCAGCTCATCGGCGGTGGTCGGAGTCGTCGGCGTCGCCATGGCTCGAAGCTACCCCCATTAACCTGAACGATTCAAGTCTTTGAAGTGTCAAATCTTGCGCACCGTTCAAGCGGAGGGCGAGGACGCCCCGGTGCGCAAGGGCAGCTCGCGCAGGCACGCGACGGCGACGGCGCCGAGCAGTGCCGTCGGGACGGCGACGAGGAACACGGTGCTCATCGCGTCGGCGAAGGCGTGCACGACGACGTGCCGTACGGCGGGCGCGAGCCCACGGATCGCCTCGGGCGTGCCCAGATCGACGGTACCGGTGAGCTTGATGTGGGCGGCGGCCAGGAGCCGGGTCATCTCGTCGTGCACCCGGTTGGTGAGGATCGCGCCGAACGCGGCCACGCCGACCGCGCCGCCCAGGCTGCGGAAGAAGCCGACGCCCGCGGTGGCGACCGCCATGTCCCGGCGCTCCACGGCGTTCTGCGCGGCGAGCAGGAGGGTGGGCATGCTCATGCCGAAGCCGGCGCCGACCACGCCGGCGCCGATCCCGATGACGACCTCGGAGGCGCCCGCGTCGAGTCCGGCCAGCAGCGCCAGGCCGGCCGCGACGAGCAGCAGCCCGATCGTCGGGTAGACCTTCCACCGCCCGTACCGGCTGACCAGGCGGCCCGAGACGAGCGAGGCGAGCACGTGGGAGAGCACCATCGGCAGGGTCATCAGCCCCGACACCATCGGCGTCATGCCCTTGACGATCTGCAGGTACTGGGGCAGGTAGATCATCATCGCGAACAGGGCGATGCCGAGCAGGTGCGAGGCGATGCTGGTGAGCACGAACGTCCGGTCGCGGAACAGGCGCGGCGGCAGGATCGGGTCGGCGGCCCGGCGCTCGGCGAACACCGCGGCGACGCCGAGCACCGCGCTCACCCCGAGCAGGCCGAGGCTCCACGGGGAGTCCCAGGCGAACTCGTGGCCGCCGAGGGAGAGCACGAGCATGAGGCTCGCCGCGGCGCCGGTGATGGTGAACGCGCCCCACCAGTCGATCCGGGCGTCCCGCTTGACGTACGGCAGGCGCAGCTTGCGCTGCACCACGACGAAGGCGGCGATCGCGAACGGCAGCGCCAGGTAGAAGCACCACCGCCAGCCGAGGCCCTCGGCGTCGACGAGCAGGCCGCCGAGGAGCGGCCCGGCGATCGTGGAGACGCCGAAGACCGCGCCGACGTACCCGTTGTAGCGCCCGCGCTCCCGCGGCTCGACCACGTCGCCGAGGATCACCTGGACGAGCGCCATGATCCCGCCGCCGCCCACCCCCTGGACGGCGCGGGCCGCGATCAGCATGCCCATGCTCTGGGACATGCCGGCCGCGACCGAGGCGAGGGTGAAGGTGACGAGGGCGAGCTGGAAGGTGCGCTTGCGGCCGAACAGGTCCGACAGCTTGCCCCACAGCGGCACCGACACCGTCATGGTGAGCAGGTACGCCGCGGCGACCCAGGAGAGCTGCTCCTGCCCGCCGAGCTCGCCCACGATCGTGGGCAGCGCGGTGCCGACCACCGAGGTGGACAGCATGGAGGTGAGCATCGCGGCGAGCAGCCCGGAGAGGATCTGCATGATCTCCCGGTGGGTGTAGCCGCGGCGCTGCGGGCTCGGGGTGTGCGGGACGTCCGATCGGATGCCAGCTTCAGTCACCAAGCGCCCCTTTGTGTGCACCGTACATCTTTCGGCTAGTATACGGTTGTTTACTTCTGTGCCGCCGGGGCCGGGGCGCACTACAGTGCTCCAGGAAAGCGATCACGGACACCCGGATCCGCCGGGTGTGAGGGGACGACGCCACCATGGACACCCAGCCCACCGCGGCCGGCACCGGTAACCGGCCGTGCCGGGACCGCGAGGCGACCACGCGGCGCATCCTCGAGGCGGCGACGCGGCTGTTCGCCGAGCACGGCTACGACCACGTCACGGTGCGCATGATCGCCAACGAGGCGGGCGCGAACGTGGCCCTCGTCAACCGGTACTTCGGGAGCAAGGCGAACCTGTTCGCCGAGGTGATCGCCGCACGCTCCCAGCTCGAGTCGGTGCTCGAGGGCGACCCGGAGGGCCTGCCCGCGCGCCTGGCGTCGTTCGTGGCGCGGCGGATCGCCGCGGAGACCTCCGATCCGGTGGGGCGCGTGATCGACCGGGCGGGCGGCAGCCCGGAGATCCGGTCGGTGCTGCGGCGACGGGTGGAGAGCGCGATCCTCGGCCCGCTCGCCGAGCGGCTCGAGGGCCCCGGGGCGCGGGAGCGCGCCGCGCTCGCCACCGCGATCTTCCTTGGCGGCGGGTCGCTCCGCCGTACGCTCGGGCAGACGGCCACCGAACTCGACCTGGCGGAGCTGGAGCGCCGCCTCACCGTGCTGTACACCCAGTGCCTCGCCCCCTGACCCGGGGGCGGGCCGGGGCGGGACTCAGGAGGCGAGCTCGCGCACCCGCTCGATCAGGCGCACCCGCTCGGCGTGCGTGTTCGCCATCGGGGTGACGTTGAGCACGGTCACGCCCGCCTCGCGCATCGCGGCGATGCGCTCGCGCACCAGGCCCTCCGGGCCGACGAGCGAGGTCAGCTCGAGCAGCTCGCGGGGCACGAGCGCGGCCGCCTCGTCCTTCCTCCCGGCCAGGTACAGGTCCTGGATTTGCTCGGCCTCCTTCTCGTAGCCGTACCGGCGGGCGAGGTCGTTGTAGAAGTTCCTGCCCTTCGCGCCCATGCCGCCGATGTAGAGGGCGAGCATGGGCCGGGCGAGCTCGACCATGTCGCCCACGTCGTCGCCGATCGCGAGCATCGCCTGCACCACCACCTCGAGCTCGCCGAGCTCAGGGTCGCGCCGGGCCTTGCCCGCGGCGAGCGCCTCGCCCCACACCTCGCGGGCCTTCTCCGGCACGAAGAAGATCGGGATCCAGCCCTCGGCGATCTCCGCGGCGAGCTCGACGTTCTTCGGCCCGATCGCGGCGATGTAGATCGGGATGCGCTCGCGGACCGGGTGGTTGATCAGCTTGAGCGGCTTGCCGAGCCCGGTGCCCTGATCCGGCGGGAGCGGCAGCGTGTAGTACCGGCCCTCGTGCACCAGCCGCTCGCGCCGCCACACCTTGCGGCAGATCTCCACCACCTCGCGGGTACGGCCCAGCGGCGCGGTGTACGGCACGCCGTGGAAGCCCTCGACCACCTGCGGCCCGGAGGCGCCGATGCCGAGCACGAACCGGCCGTCGGAGACGTAGTCGAGCCCGGCCGCGGTCATCGCGAGCAGCGCCGGGGTGCGCGAGTAGATGGGCAGGATGCCCGAGGCGATCTGCATGCGCTCGGTCTTGGCCGCGATGTAGCCGAGCTGGCTGACCGCGTCGAAGCTGTACAGCTCGGCCACGAACACCATCTCCAGGCCCGCCTTCTCGAAGTCGGCGAGCTCGGCCACGGTCTGCTTGAAGCCGCCCGTGTAGTTCAGGGTCATCCCGATGCGCATGCGCCCGCGCTCCTCCCGGCCCAATAACGGAACAAAGTTCTACCGCTCGGGACAGCGTATCGGCTCGCGCCCCGGTCACCAAGCCCCGCCCGGCCGGGCCCGCCCGGCCAGCCGGGCGAGGTCCTCGGCGGTGTCGATGTCGGCCGGGTCGGCCACGTCGTCGCAGGGCACCTCGGTCACCAGGGCGGCGTGCCGGCGCAGGAACGGCCGCGCGCCCACGTCCCCCACGGCGAGCTCGGCGACCTCGGCGAAGTGCTCGCGGGCGATGAGCACCGGGTTGCGGCGCCGCCCGCCGTACGTGGCGACGGCGACCGCCGCCCCGGCGCGCCGGGCCGCCACCAGCCGCCGGACCGCCTCGGGCCCGACCAGGGGCTGGTCGGCGAGGGCGATCACCACGGCCTCGGCCGCGGCGGGCAGGGCGGCGAGCCCGGCCCGCAGCGAGGAGCCCATGCCGCTCGCCCAGTCCGGGTTGTGCACGGTGGCCGCGCCGGGCACCGGCACCTCGGCCGCGCCGAGCACGACCACCACCGGGTCGCACCCGCCCGCGCGCAGCGTGCGCGCGCCGCGCACGGCGAGCGGCTCGCCGTCGAGCTCGAGCAGCGCCTTGGGCGTGCCCAGCCGGCTGCCCGCGCCCGCGGCGAGCAGCAGCCCCGCCACCGCCGGGGCGGCTCCCCCGCCCGCGGCGGGCCCGTCAGCGCGCACCGGCGCCACGCCCGGGCAGCGGGTCGTCCTTGTGGATGCGCCCCTCGGTGAAGGTGAGCGGCTTGCCCGAGCCGCCCCAGCGCATCTGGATCAGCTCGGCCGCGATCGACACCGCGGTCTCCTCCGGGGTGCGGGCGCCGAGGTCGAGCCCGATCGGGGAGCGCAGCCGGGCGAGCTCCTCCTCCGACAGGCCGGCCTCGCGCAGCCGGGCCAAGCGGTCCTCGTGGGTGCGCCGCGACCCCATCGCGCCGACGTACCCGGCGTTGGTGCGCAGCGCCACCTCCAGCAGCGGCACGTCGAACTTGGGGTCGTGGGTGAGCACGCAGATCGCGGTGCGCTCGTCCACGTGGGTCTCGACGAGGTAGTCGTGCGGCCACTTCACGATCACCTCGTCGGCCTCGGGGAACCGCTTCTTGGTGGCGAACACCGGCCGGGCGTCGCACACCACAACGTGGTAGCCGAGGAACTTGCCGATCCGCGCCACGGCCGCGGCGAAGTCGATCGCGCCGAACACGAGCATGCGCGGCGGCGGGGCGAACGAGTGCACGAACACCTCGAGCTCGTCGAGGCGGCGCTCCCCCGCCGCGCCGTACCGGCGGGTCCCGGTCAGCCCCTGGGCGAGCATGCCGCGCACGTCGTCGTCGACGGCCTGGTTCAGCCGCTCGGAGCCGAGCGACCCGGACGCGCGGTCCGGCCACACCACCCGGCGCGCGCCCACCGTGCCCTTGCCGGACACGATCGTCGCGATCGCCACCGGCTCGCGCTTGGCGACCGACGCGTTGATCTCGCCCAGCTCGGGGAAGCTCTCCCGGTCGACCCGCTCCACGAAGATGTCGATGATCCCGCCACAGGTGAGCCCAACGGCGAAGGCGTCGTCGTCGGACACGCCGTACCGCTGCAGCACCGGCTCGCCGGTGGCCGCGACCTCCTTCGCGAGCTCGTAGACCGCCCCCTCCACGCAGCCCCCCGAGACGCTGCCCACGGCCTCGTCCCGCAGCACCGCCATGGCCGCGCCGGGCTGCCGCGGCGCGCTGCGGAAGGTGTTGACCACGGTGGCCAGGCCGAACGTCTCCCCGGCCTCCCACCAGCGGGTGATCTGCGAAAGCACGTCACGCATGGGACCTCCAGTCGTACCGCGCCACCAGGGGGCGCCGCGGCGCCCCGCGGTCCGGGTCACGCGATGTGTGGCACAGGCGGCCAGGGCGTATATGACCAAGCCTAGGCGAGCCGATGACGTTTATCGCTTTTGCCGGTTTCCTTCCCGGCGAGCAGCGCGGCGAGCTCCTCGAACGCGGCGAGGCTGTGCCCGGCGACGAAGTCGTCGAGGTACGGCAGGGCCGCCTGCATGCCGCCGGTGAGCGGCTGGTAGCCCTCGCTGCCCTTGTGGGGGTTGACCCACACCACCCGGTGGGCGAGCCGGGACAGGCGGGCCATCTGCGCGCCGAGCAGGGACGGGTCGCCGCGCTCCCAGCCGTCGGAGGCGATCACCGCGATCGCGCCGCGGGCGGACGAGCCGTGGCGGGCGAGGAACTCCTTCAGCTCCTCGCCGAGCCGGGTGCCGCCGCTCCAGTCCGGGATCGCCGCGGACACCGCGCGCATCGCGGTGTCGGGGTCGCGGTGCCGCAGCTCGTCGGTGATCCGGGTGAGCCGGGTGCCGACGCTGAACACCTCGGTGGCGCGCGGCTCGCGGCGCACCAGCGCGTGGGCGAACCGCAGCAGCGTGTCGGCGTACGGGGCCATCGAGCCGCTCACGTCGACGAGCAGCACCACCCGGCGCGGCCGGGTGCGGTGGGTGCGCCGGCGCAGCCGCGCGGGCTCGCCGCCGCGCCGCAGGGTGTCGCGGACGGTGCGGCGGGGGTCGACGCGGCCGCGCTGCGCCGGGGTGAACCGGCGGGAGCGGCGCCGCTGCCGGGCCGCCTCGAGCAGGGCGAGCATGCGGTGGATCTCGTCGCGCTCGGCGGCGGTCATCCGCGCCACGTCCCGGTGCCGCAGGATCTCGACGCGGCTCGCGGTCATCGGGACCGCGTCCCCGCCCTCCTCCGGCTCGCCCGCCTCGTCCTCGTCGCCGAGGACGGCGACGTGCCGGGTGACGGTGACGACCGCGGGCGGCCGGGCGGGCACCGCCCGCTCCCCGCCGAAGTAGGCGGCGAAGCAGCGGTCGTACCGGGGGATGTCGTCGGGGCCGGAGCACAGGGTGAACCGGCCGGCCCAGTAGACGTCCATCGGCCGGGTGACGTCGAGCCGGGCGAGCGCCTCGACCATGTTCTGGGTGCGCTCGCGGTCGGCCGCGACCCCGGCGGCGCGCAGCGTCCGGGCGAACCCGGTGATCGTCGCGTACAGCCGCTCGTCGACCGGCCGGTCGTCCGCCGCGGGCCGGGCCCCGGGTCGCGTCCCGGCGGGCGGCGGGGGCGGCGCGGCGCCCGCGCGCATGCGCTCCAGGGCGGCGCGGGTGGCGGCCGCCGGATCGGTGAACCGTTCAGCCGGACCGGACATCCTGCAGCAGCCCGTGGCGCAGCACCGTCTCCTGGTCCTCCCGGTACTTCAGCAGCGCGCCGAGGGAGGCGGCGGCGAGGTCGGGGTCGAGGTCCCGGGCGCCGAGGGTGAGCAGCGCCTCGGTCCAGTCGAGGGTCTCGGCGATGCCCGGCGGCTTGACCAGGTCGGCCTCGCGCAGCCGGGCGGTGGCGCGGGCGACCTGGGCGGCGAGGGTCTCGCCGCAGCCGGGCAGCCGCTTGCGCAGGATCGCCACCTCGCGCTCGAAGGAGGGGTGCTCCAGCCAGTGGTAGAGGCAGCGGCGCTTGAGCGCGTCGTGCACCTCCCGGGTGCGGTTGGAGGTGATCACCACGACCGGGGGGCGCTCGGCGCGCACGGTGCCGAGCTCGGGGATGGAGATCTGGAAGTCGCTCAGCACCTCGAGCAGGAACGCCTCGAACTCGTCGTCGGCGCGGTCCACCTCGTCGACGAGCAGCACGCTCGGCCAGGTCTCCAGGGCGCGCAGCAGCGGCCGGGCGATCAGGTAGCGGCGGTCGTACAGCTCGCCCTCGAGCCGCTCGGCGTCGTGCACGCCGGCGGCCTCGGCCGCCTTGAGGTGGAGGAGCTGGCGGGGGAAGTCCCAGTCGTAGAGGGCCTGGGCGGCGTCCAGGCCCTCGTAGCACTGCAGCCGGATGAGCGGGGCGTCGAGCACGGCCGCGAGCGTCTTGGCGAGCTCGGTCTTCCCCACGCCCGCCTCGCCCTCGAGGAACAGGGGGCGGCCCATGCGCAGTGCCAGGAAGCACGCGGTCGCCAGGCCCTCGTCGGCCAGGTAACCGTGCTTCTCAAGCACATTCGCCAACATTTCGGGCGATTCAGGTTCAAACATCGTTTCCTGCCGCAACACGCCTCAAGGGTATGTGGCTCACCGGGGCTCGGGCGCCTCGCCGTACCGTTTGATCAACGCGTTGAGCTCGGCGACCGCCCGGTAGGCGCGCTCCTTCTCCGAGCCCTGGATGCCCATCACCCCGATGCTGGAGCCGTCGGCGAGGTCGAGCCGGGGCCAGGGGTCGCCCACCTCCATCGACACGCCGATCAGCTCCGCCCACTCGTACCGGCGCACCCGGAAGGCGTTCACCAGGGTGACCCCCCGCTCGTCGGCCTCGACCCGGGTACGGCCCAGCATGTGCAGCAGCCAGGCGAGCCCGCAGGCGAAGACGACCACGCCGATCCGGTCCGGGAGGTGGAAGCGGGCGGGCAGCGCCACCGCGAAGGCGACCGCGCCCGCCAGCAGCAGCGCCGCGACCGTGTAGGCGACCGCGCGCGACCGGCGCGGCACCCAGGTGACCGGCAGCGGCGGGGCCGCCGCCTCGGACGGCCCCTGGTTCATCGGGCGAGCCCTCGCAGCACCAGCGCGGTCTCCAGCGCGGCGACGGTGGCCTCGTAGCCCTTGTCCTCGCGGCTGCCGGGCAGCCCCGCGCGGTCGAGTGCCTGGTCGAGGGTGTCGCAGGTGAGCACCCCGTTGCCGACCGGCGTGGCCTCGTCGAGGGCCACCCGGGTGAGGCCCATGGTCACCGACTCGCACACGTAGTCGAAGTGCGCGGTCTCGCCGCGGATCACCACGCCGAGCGCCACCACCGCGTCGTACCGGCGCGCGAGCGCCTGGGCCACCACCGGGATCTCCAGCGAGCCCGCCACGCGCACCGTCACCGCGCGCGCCCCGCAGTCCGCCGCCGCCTGCTCCGCCCGGGCCACGAGCCGGTCGGTGACCTTCTCGTGCCACCGGGCGCCGACGATGCCCACGCTCAGGCCGCGCGCGTCCACCGTGCCCATCTCCGGCCTGCCGTAGCCGCTCACCGGGCGCCCTCCGCGTCCACCGTCTCCCGAACCTCCCGCCGGCCTCCGGCCGGCTCCGGCACCGCGCCCAGCCCGGCCGGGATGTCGTGGCCGAGCCGATCCCGCTTGGCGGCAAGATAGCGCAGGTTGTACGGGTTGGCCGCCACCGGCATCGCCTCCCGGCCGAGCACCTTGACCCCGTACCCGTCGAGGCCGCGCACCTTCGCCGGGTTGTTGGTGAGCAGCCGCACCGACCGGATGCCCAGGTCGGCGAGGATCTGCCCGGCGTCGGAGAACTCCCGCGCGTCCACCGGAAGGCCGAGCTCGACGTTCGCGTCCACGGTGTCGCTGCCGTTGTCCTGCAGCGCGTAGGCGCGCAGCTTCGCGGCGAGGCCGATGCCCCGGCCCTCGTGGCCGCGCAGGTAGACGACGACGCCGCGGCCCTCGGCGGCGATCGCCCGCATCGCGTTGTCGAGCTGCACCCCGCAGTCGCAGCGCAGCGAGCCGAGCACGTCGCCGGTGAGGCACTCGGAGTGCACCCGGACCAGCACGTTCTCC
>QGUZ01000148.1 GCA_003242605.1 Actinomycetota bacterium | reverse complement strand
CCGAACCCGGTAGTTAAGCCTTCCTGCGCCGATGGTACTGCACCTTGGCGGGTGTGGGAGAGTAGGTCGCTGCCGGACGGCTTTTTGTGGGGGCCCCTGGTCTTTGTGGCTGGGGGCCTTCGCATTTCTCAGGACTTTTTGCAGGGTCCCGGTGAGAGCCGGGGCCCTTTTTGTTTTCCCGGTGGGCGAGCGGAGCCTCGGTGGGGCCCGGCAGCGCGCGACGAGTGCCGGCGGCGATCGCCTGGTTGCCTGTCGCCACGCCTGTGACGAGGCCGACGAGGTTGCCTCAACGATGTGAACTGCGATTTCGCCTCCGGTTTCGCGGCACGTCGATGTCATTGATCTCGCCGTCGCACGACGAGGCCGGTGGCTCGTTTGCAGTGTTTCTCGAAATCCGGGGGATTTCGGAGGACGCTGCTTTATTCAGATGGCGACGTATATGCCTTGTTCGCGCATCAGACGGCTGCGGTGAAGCCGCGGAATGACAGATCGCTTCGCCGAGTCGTGGCGACGATTTTGTAGACGATTTCTCGGTTTGCGTGATTTCTGAAGTCCGGTGAACCCGGGGGGAGAGGCCGGCTTCTCGAGGATGGACACCCGGGTGAAACCGTAATAGAGATGACAAACGTTATAAGTGTTCCGAAAGGACCCATGAAACGCCCGTCGTCGGATGGCCCGGGCCGGCTCGTGCGCTGGTGACGACGCCGGCGGTCGGCCAGGAGTGCTGGGAGGTCGTGCGGTGGTCCGCGTTCCTCGCCGGACGGGGTGCAGGCGCGATGGCCTGACACCCGATGCGCCCGTGTGGGCGGGAATCGCTCGCGGTCACGCTCCGTGAGCGCCGGTGATCATGCGGCGGAGGTGTGACGTTCGGCCTGGTGCGCTGACTTTGTCGCTCACTATTGCTAACAGAGGGTGTGATGTTGCCTGATTTGATATCGGAATGAGCGTGACGCAATTGGTGATTTGTGAAGGGTGACACGCTACGCTACTCACACTCAGGACATCTCCCGCAAATGGCTCGTCTCGCCTGATTTGGGTTGGTCAGCGTGAGTGGTAGGCACCATGGTCAGGAGCTCGCCGACCGATGGGATCGGGGTGGTCCGCAGCATCGCCGGAAGAACGGCCAGGTCCGGACGATCGCCGGAATCGTCGTCGGCGCGAGCCTGCTCGTCTCGACGGCCGTCGGCGCCTACGCCCTCGTCAGCGGGCCGACCTGTGATCAGCGGTTACAGCTCGACGTGGTGGCGGCCGCCGAGATCCAGCCGGTGCTGGAGGAGGTCGCGCGCGGCTTCGAGGCCGAGCACAGCTGCGTGTCGATCGAGACGCGCATCCGTCCCCCGGCGGACGTCGCCGAGGGCATCGTGAACATGGCCGACCGCCCCGACGTGTGGGTGCCGGACGCCTCCGTCTGGGTCGACTACGCCAACCTGCGGGCGCAGGACGGCGCCGCCGGGGAGTCCGGCGAGGAGAGCACGGCGGAGCAGGTGAGCCAGACCGCGCTGTTACAGCCCATGCTCGACCAGGGCCGGTCGATCGCGCGTTCCCCGGTCATCCTCGGCGCGGCCGCGGACACGGTGGAGCGGCTGCGCAAGGAGGGCGAGCCGAGCTGGACCATGCTCATCCCGGGCACCGCGGAGCACAAGCGGCTCGGCGAGAACACGGTCCTGCGCATCGCGACCCCCGGCACGTACGCGTCCGGCCTCGCCGCGCTCAACGTGCTCGACGCCGTCGCCGACCTGCGCCCCGAGCTGATGGACGCGGTCCGCGACGCCGCCTTCGAGCTGCGCGAGTCGATGATCCCCGACGAGCGCACCCTCTTCGACGTCGTCCGCGAGGCCGAGGGCGACGACAAGGACGAGAAGAGCGACGAGAAGGAGAAGAAGGGCAAGGGCGGCAACGAGAAGGACGAGAAGAAGGACGAGAAGAGGAAGGAAGCCGTCGTCGTCGCCAGCGAGCAGGCGATCTGGCGGTACAACCGGGAGAACACCGCCAACCGGGTGATCGGCATCTACCCCACCGAGGGCGCGATCGCGCTCGACTACCCGTACGTGGTGACCGCCACGACCGCCACCGGCCGCCGCCTCGCCCAGCAGTTCTACCAGGCGCTCACCTCGCCCGCGGGCCGGGAGGCGATCCACGCCGCCGGCTTCCGCACCCCGGACGGCAAGGGCGGCCGCGGGCTGAGCTCGGCGATGGGCCTGCGGTCCAGGGAGCCGGCCCGCATCCCCAACCCGGACGCGGCGACCACGCTGCGGAGCCTGCTCCAGGCGCGGCTGATCACCGCCGACACCCGCGCGCTGCTGCTCATCGACGTCAGCGGCTCGATGGACCGGAAGGTGCCCGGCACGAAGCTGACCCGCGCCAAGGCGATCGTCCGGCTCGCCGAGGAGGGCGTGCGGGCGCTGCCCAAGGGCAGCGAGGTCGGCCTGTGGGCCTTCGCCTCCAAGCTCGACGGCGACAAGGACTACCGCGAGCTCGTGCCGATCGCCCCGCTCGACGAGAAGGTCGACGGCCGCACCCACAAGGACGCCGTGATCCGGGAGCTGCGCCGCCTGCCGCGCAAGACCAAGGGCGACACCGGCCTGTACGACTCGGTGCTCGCCGCCTTCCGGGCGGCCTCGGAGAACCCGGTGCCGAACAAGCTCACCTCGATCGTCGTGTTCACCGACGGCAAGAACGAGGACGACGACGGCATCTCGCGCAAGGAGCTGCTCGCCACCCTGCGGCGGGAGTTCGTGCCCACCCAGCCCGTCACCGTGTCGATCGTCGGCTACGGCCGCGACATCGAGTACGACGAGCTACGCGAGATCGCCGCCGCCACCAACGGCGTGGCCAAGGTCGCCAAGGACTTCGAGGAGGCCGAGCGCATCTTCCTCTCGCTGATCGCCCGGCGCGCCTGCATGGAGTGCGAGGCCGACCAGGCGGACGAGAGCGACGAGAGCTGACCTCCCCCGCGCGTCCGCCGCCGCGGCGGCGCCGTACCGGGCGGTCGGGCCCGGGTCATGGTTCGGTGATCCGCGGGTCTGGAGTTCCCCCGGCCGCGCGTGCCGGATGGACGGACGCGGGGCCCGGCCACCACGGTCGAACGTGGCGGACTCGCGGGGGTGGACGTTTGAGACTGTCGACTGTGGCGTTGGCCGCCCTGGTCGTGGGGTGGAGCTTCCTGTGCGGCCACCCGGCCCCCACCCCGGGGCAGGGCGCACGGCCCGCGCCCGCGGCCTCCCGTGCCGCCGCCGGCGCGGCGGCCGCCGCCCCGGTGGCGTTCCGGCCGTCCGTGCTGCTGCGCTCCGCCGTCACCGCGGGGCGGGCGGGCGGCAAGCGGCAGCTGCGCGTCCCGCCGCAGCGGCGCCCGTTCGACCCGGCGCGGCTCGCCCGCACGCTCGACCGTCACCTCGCCGGCTGGCCGGGCCGGCTCTCCGCGGCCGCGGCCGACCTCGGCACCGGCCGCACCTTCCGGTACCGCGCCCACGAGCGCATGATCACGGCGAGCACGGTGAAGGTCGAGATCCTCATGGGGCTGCTGCTCACCGCGTCCTGGCGCGAGCTCGGCGCGCACACCCGCCGGCTCGCCGGGCTGATGATCCGCGCCAGCGACAACCGGGCGGCCGACCGGCTGTGGGAGGTCCTCGGGTACGCCGCCGGCCTCAACCGGGTGAGCTGGGCGTTCGGCCTGCGGCACACCGGCGCCGTGGACGGCCGGTGCGTCGACCTGTACTGCTGGGGCGTGGTCCGCACCACGGCCGCCGACCAGGTCCGGCTCATGCGGCAGCTGGCCACCGGCGCCGGACCGCTCGCCGCGGCGGACCGCCGCGCCGTGCTCTCGCTCATGCGGGACGTGCTGCCCCGCCAGCGGTGGGGCGTGTCGGCCGGGGCGTGCGCGGGCGACACGGTCGCGGTGAAGAACGGCTGGATGCGCCGCGTGCACAACCACCTGTGGGTGATCGCCAGCGTCGGGCTCATCACCCGGCACGACCGGCACTACGCCATCGCCGTGCTCAGCGAGGGCAGCGCCACGATGGCCGAGGGCGTCGCCCGGGTCGAGCGCGTGGCCCGGGCCATCATGACGGCCCTGCGCGGCGGAGGCTGCGGGCCGGCCGCCGAGGCCCCCGTACGGCGCGCCGCCGCCGGGCGCGCCGTACCCGGCGGTCAGTCCGCGGGCGCGACGAGCCGGTAGCCGACGCCGCGCACGGTCTGGATGAGCCGGTCCTCGTGGTCGCGCAACCGCCGGCGCAGGCGCTTGACGTGCACCGCGATCGTGTTCGTGGAGAGGTTGTCCTCCGAGTGCCACACGTGCCGCATGATCTGCTCGCGGGTCACGGTCCGGCCGGCGTTGCGCATGAGGAAGTGCAGCAGCTCGAACTCGCGTAGCGGCAGGTGCACCACGTCACCGCCCACGCGCACCTGGTAGGCGCTGACGTCGAGCTCGACATGCCCGACGGTGAGCACGGTCCGCTCCCTCCTCGGCTCGCCGCTGCAGGCCCCCTGGACCAGCGGCAGCAGCTCGGGCACGCGGTACGGCCGCGCCACGCACGCGGTCGCCCCGGCCGCCAGGGCGCGCACCGCCCGCTCGGCGTCCCCCTCGCCGACGCCGAGCAGCACCGGAACGCCCTGCACGTGCCGTACCGCGCGGACGAAGTCGACCGCGTCGACCACGGTGAGGGTCGCGCTCACCAGCACCACGTCGGGCCGGAGCGCGCCGGTCTGCAGGAGGGCCTGCGCGCCGTCGGCGACGCCGGTCACCTCCACCCCCTCGGCCTGCAGCGCCGAGGCAAGCTCCTTGATCAGCCTGACGTCCGGATCGGCGACCAGCAGAGCGGGCGCCGTCCGGGACCTTCCGTCCGCCTCGGCCGGCGTCCGCGGCTGGACCAACCCTGTCCTCCAGTCTCACCCGAACGTTCTGGCATGGGACGGTGTGCGGTGGATCAGCCGAACCGGCCGGTGATGTAGTCCTCGGTGCGCTTGTCGCGGGGATTGGTGAAGATACGGCTCGTCTGGTCGAACTCCACCAGCCGGCCGTACCGCTGACCGTTCTCGTCGACCTCGGCGGTGAAGAAGGCGGTGCGCTCGGAGACGCGGGCCGCCTGCTGCATGTTGTGGGTGACGATCACGATCGTGTACTCGCGGGCCAGCTCCTGCATCAGGTCCTCGATCTTGGTGGTGGCGATCGGGTCGAGCGCGGAGCACGGCTCGTCCATGAGGATCACCTCGGGCTTCACCGCGATCGCGCGGGCGATGCAGAGCCGCTGCTGCTGGCCGCCGGAGAGCGACAGCGCGTTCTGCTTGAGCTTGTCCTTGACCTCGTCCCAGAGGGCCGCCTTGGTGAGCGCCTCCTCGACGATGTCGTCCATGTTCCCCTTCATGCCGTTGACCCGCGGGCCGTAGGCGATGTTGTCGTAGATCGACTTGGGGAACGGGTTCGGCTTCTGGAACACCATGCCGATGCGGCGTCGCACCTCGATCGGGTCCACGTGCTCGCCGTACACGTCCTCGTCGTGGTAGAGGATCTTGCCGGAGACGCGGGCGTTGGGGATGAGGTCGTTCATCCGGTTGAAGCAGCGCAGCACCGTGCTCTTGCCGCAGCCGGACGGGCCGATCATCGCGGTGATCTCCCGGCGGCCGATCACCATGTTGACGTCCCGCACCGCCGCGTAGTCGCCGTAGTGCACGGTGAGGTTGGAGACGGTGAACACCGGGTCCAGGGGCTCGGGAGTGCTCGGCACCCTGGCGCCGGTGACGTCGACCTGCGGTGCGGTGATCGGGGGAGCTACGTGTCTGTCCATCGAAGGCCTTTCGTGCGATGCGGGCCGGGCGGGCTCAGTAGCGCTTCTGGTACCGGTTGCGGAGCAGGATCGCCGCCGAGTTCATCAGCAGCAGCAGCGCGAGCAGGATGACGATCGCGGCGGCCGCGAGCAGGTGGAACTCCTCCCGGGACTGGGTGATCCAGAAGTAGATCTGCACCGGCAGCGCGGAGAACCGGTCGAACAGGCTCTCCGGGTTGAACGGCACGAACGTCGCCGCGCCGAGCACGATCAGCGGGGCCGCCTCGCCGATCGCGCGGGACAGCGCGAGGATCGACCCGGTCGCGATGCCGGGGATGGCCGCGGGCAGCACCTGCCGGTAGATCGTCTGCCACTGGGTGGCGCCGAGGGCGAGCGATCCCTCCCGGATCGACGGGGGGACCGCCCGGATCGCCTCCCGCGCCGAGATGATCACGATGGGCAGCACGAGGAGGGAGAGCGCGATCGCCCCGGTGAGCACCCCGAACCCGAGGCCGAGCACGCGGGCGATGATGCCCAGCGCGAGGATGCCGTAGATGATCGACGGGATCGCCGCGAGGTTCTGGATGTTGAGCTCGATCACCCGGTTGTACCAGCGGGTGCGGTCGGCGTACTCCTCCAGGTAGATCGCGGCGAGGATGCCGGTGGGCAGCGCCATGACCGCGGTGAGCCCGATCAGCCACATCGTGCCGGTGATCGCGGACTGCGCGCCCGCCGCCTCCGGCCGCCGGATCGACGGCATGTTCTCCCACAGCCGGGCGTCGAACCGCCCCATGCCCTTGGAGATCATCGAGTAGAGCACGAGCGCGAGGAAGCCCAGCGCGATGACGAGGCTCGCCACCAGGGCGAGCCGGAACAGGTGCTCGCGCAGCGGCCGCCCCTTGGCGGCGAGCCGCACGGCGGTCTTGGGGGTGGTGAGGACCGTCACTCGTAAACCTCCCGGAAGCGGCGCACGATCCGGGCGCTGATGTAGTTGAGCGCGAACGTGGTGACGAACAGCAGCGAGCCGACTGCGAACACCGCCTTGTAGACCGTCGACCCGACCGGGATGTCACCGGAGGCCGCCTGCGCGATGTAGGAGGCGAAGGTGACCATCTCCTGCAGCGGGTTGACGGTGAGGGCCGGGTTCGATCCGGCCGCGATGACCACGATCATCGTCTCGCCGAACGCCCGGGAGACGGCGAGGATGACGCCGGCGATGATGCCGGAGAGCGCCGCGGGGAAGACCACGCGCAGCGAGGTCGTCATCCGGGAGGAGCCGAGGGCGAACGCGCCCTCGCGCAGCCCGTTCGGCACCGCGGCCATCGCGTCCTCGGCGAGCGAGGCCACCAGCGGGATGATCATGATGCCGACGACGATGCCCGCGGACAGCCCGTTCTTGAAGCTCACGTCGAACGGCGTCCACTCCCGCAGGAACGGCGTGACCACGGTGAGCGCGAAGAACCCGAGCACCACCGTGGGGATGCCGGCGAGCACCTCGAGGGTCGGCTTGATCACCTTGCGCACCCGCCGGGAGGCGTACTCCGACAGGTAGATCGCGGCGAGCAGGCCGAGCGGCACGGCCACCAGCACCGCGATGAGGGTGATCACCACCGTGCTGGTCACCAGCGGCAGCACGCCGTACGTGGGCGGCCGGAACCCGGGGCCCCAGCTCGTGCCGGTGACGAACTCGACGATGCCGACCTCGGCGAAGAACTCGATCGTGGGCGACACCAGGGAGGCGACGATGCCGATCGTGGTGGCGATCGACACCAGGGCGGCGACGAGCAGCACCACCTTCACGATCGCCTCGCCGTAACGCGGGCGGGACCGCCCCAGGCGCAGGCCCGGGGCGGTCGCGGCACGGGAGGACCGCTCCATGGCTCAGCTCGCCGACAGGGACTCGACGGCGGACTTGAGCTTCGCCTCCTGCTCGGAGTTGAGCGGGATGTACTTCGCGTCGGTGGCGATCCGGTTGATGTTGGTCGCGTAGAACTCCACGAACGCCTTCACCTCGGGACGCTTCATCGACTCGTTCTTGACGTAGATGAACAGCGGCCGGGAGAGCGGCGTGTAGGTGCCGTCCTGCGCGGTCTGCACGCTCGGGGCGACGCAGCCGTTGCCCGCGTCGATCTCGACCGCGGCGAGCTTGTCCTGGTTCTCCTCGAAGTAGGTGAACCCGAAGTAGCCGAGACCGCCCTTGGCGCCGGCGACCGCGGCCACGATGTCGTTGTCGTTCTCCGAGGCGCTGTAGTCCTTGCGGCTCGCGCCCTCCTCACCGTTGATCTCGTCGGTGAAGTAGTCGAAGGTGCCGGAGTCGGTGCCCGGCCCGGCGAGGGTGAGCGGCTCGTCCGGGAACTTGGGGTCGACGTCCTTCCAGCTCTTCACCTTGCCCTCGGCGGCCGGCTCCCAGATCTTCTTGAGCTGCTCCACCGTGAGGCACTTGGCCCAGGTGTTCTCCTTGTTCACCACGACCGTGAGGGCGTCGGTGGCGACCGTCAGCTCGGTGTAGGTGATGCCCTTCGACTGGCAGGCGGCCTTCTCCTCGTCCTTGATCGGCCGCGAGGCGTTCTGAATGTCGGTCTCGCCGTTGCAGAACTTCTCGAAGCCGCCGCCGGTGCCGGAGGTGCCGACCGCCACCTGTACCCGGGGCTGCTGCTCCGCGAACAGCTCGTACGCGGCGGTGGTGAGCGGGCCGACGGTGCTGGAGCCGTCGGAGTTGATCTGGCCGCTCAGCTGCGCCGCGGCGCCGCCGCCGGTTTCCTCGGTCCGGGAGGTGTCGGCGCCCCCGCCGCCGCAGGCGGCCGTGAGGGCGATGAGGAAGGTCGCCGCGGTCATCGCGCTCAGGCGGCGCTGTCCTCTGGTCACGGTCTTCGTCCTTCTCCGTAAGTGGATCTTCATCCAGGCTCGACGGCCCTCAGTGAACTCGGCGAAGGTGAACGGCGATGAAACGATCTGTGACGCGTGACGGAAGAGGTCGGCTTTACCGGATGAACACCGAAATCGCCGTGACCTTCGCCCGGCCGTTACCGCCGGTGGGTCCGGTGGCGCGCGGGCGTTCACCGACCTGACATGCTTGAGGGCATGGCTGGAGAAAGCGCGAGGGAGATGTCCGAGGCCGGCGCCGGGGACCGGCCGGGTACGGCGCGGCCGTACCGCATCTGCGTGGTGTGCCTGGGCAACATCTGCCGGTCGCCGATGGCCGAGGTGGTGCTGCGGGCCGTGCTCGAGCGGCGCGGCCTTGCCGACGCGGTCGTCGTGGACAGCGCCGGGACCGGCGGCTGGCACGTGGGGGAGCCGATGGACGAGCGTGCCGCGGCGACGCTCGCCGCCGCCGGGTACGACGGCTCCCGGCACCGGGCGCGGCGGTTCGAGCCGAGCTGGTTCGCCGAGCGGGACCTGGTGCTGGCGATGGACCGGGAGAACCTGCGCACGCTGCGGCGGCTCGCCCCGCCCGAGGGCGCGGACGTGCGGCTGTTCCGTTCCTTCGACCCGGACGCGCCGGAGGACGCCGAGGTGCCCGACCCCTACTACGGCGGCCGCGAGGGCTTCGTCCGCGTGCTGGAGATGGTCGAGGCCGCCGCGGAGGGCATCGCCGACCACGCGGCCCGGGTGCTCGGCCGCGCGCCGGAACGGCGGTGATCGGCCGGTGGGCGCCGACGTGCGGATCGTCTCCGACCTCGGCCGCAGCCACCGCTGGACGCTGCACCGGGGCGTGCTGCCCGACGGCCGGCCGGTGTTCGTCAAGCGGGGCGCCGACTTCACCTCCGAGGCGGCCGGGCTGCGCTGGCTGGGCGAGGCCGGCGCGGTCGCGGTGCCGGAGGTGATCGACTGCTCCGGTGACCGGCTCGTGCTCGAGTGGATCGACCAGGGCGTGCCGAGCGACGAGGCCGCCGAGCGGTTCGGGCGGGACCTCGCCCGGCTGCACCGGGCCGGCGCGGACGCCTTCGGCGCGCCGTGGCCCGGCTGGATCGCCGAGCTGCCGATGGACAACACCCCGTCCCCGGACTGGCCGACGTTCTACGCCGAGCGGCGGCTGCTGCCGTTCGTACGGCTCGCGCGCGACCGCGGGCGGTTGTCCGGGTCGGACGTCCGGCTGCTCGAAACCGTTATCGAGGAATTGCCGGAATTGGCGGGCCCGCCGGAGCCGCCGAGCCGAATTCACGGCGACCTGTGGAGCGGGAATGTGCTGTGGTCGCGCGATCGGGGGGCGGTGCTCATCGACCCGGCCGCGCACGGCGGGCACCGCGAGACCGACCTGGCGATGCTCGCGCTGTTCGGCGCGCCGCGGCTCGACCGCATTCTCGGCGCGTACCGGGAGGAGGCGCCGCTCGCCGACGGCTGGCGCGAGCGGGTGCCGCTCCACCAGCTGCATCCGCTGCTCGTGCACGTCTGCCTGTTCGGCGAGGCGTACCGCGGCAGCCTGCTGGAGGCGGCCGGGCGGGCCCTCGCCCGCTGAGCGGATCACGACGCAAATTGGCGAGGAATGTTCCGCTATGTCCACATTAGGGCGAAAGGTTCAGATATTACCTAATAAAATTGCTTAGCGTATGATATGGGGTGCTAATAATCGGTAAACGGGTGACAAGATAGCGCGAGCGGCCGTTTCGCCGCCCCCCGAACCGGTGAACTCTCGTGATGCGGCCAAACCACAAAAATCGGGCCGCAACCAACCGTCGGGGGCAAGATGAAGAAAATCGCAATCGCGAGCGTCGCAACGCTCGGAATCGTTGGAGCGGCTGCGGTACCGGCGTTCGGTGCGGTGTCGAGCCTCACCCAGACCCAGCAGACGGCCGTCGCCGCCAACGTGCACTGCAAGGTCCGGCACTGGGTCGACCGCGAGGGCTACCGCGACGCCATCCGCGGCGACGCCTTCGCCGGCCGTAAGGGCCGCTTCCACCACAAGCGGCACCGCTTCCACAAGGACGTCGACCACGAGCGTGACCACGTCGACGCCGTGGACACCGTCGACGCCAGCAACGAGTTCGACCACCACCGGCACTCGCCCCGCGACTACGACAAGCGCAAGGATCACCGTGGTCGCCACCTGCACGACCACCTGATCTGGAAGCGCGACGCGGGCCGTATCGCCCAGCGCTACAAGGAGCGCAAGCGCTGGGGCACCGAGAAGTGGTGCCGTGGTAAGCCGGTGGCCGGTGTGCACGCCGGTGGCGGCTGGCACGCCAAGGTCAAGGCGAAGAAGCGGAAGAAGTGATCCGGTTTTCCGGATTGTCGGGATCGGCCGGTGGACCCGCGGGTTCGCCAGACAGGCCGGCGCGCGACCGCCGCGTGACCCACGCGGCGGTCGCCGTCCCCGCCGCGGCCTTCGGTCCCGACGCAGGCGCCGGCCCGGTCCGGGCGGGGGGCCGGGCCCGAGCCGCGCTCCTGGCCGCGGCGCTGTCCGTGGCCGCGGGACTTGCCGGGGTCGTGGCACCGGCAGGCCCGGCCCGCGCGACGGGCTCCGCCGTACCGCGCGTGCCGGAGCCGCCCGCACCGCTGATCGCCGAGTGGCCCGAGCCGGACGCCGGGTTCGACGCGGGCTTCGGCCCGGACGTGTGGGAGGGCGCCGCGGGCTCGGCCGCGAGGCCCGAGGAGCAGGCCGCTCCGCGGCCCGGCGCCGCGACGGCCGAGGAGCCCGCCGCCGGGGACGCCAAGGCCGGTGACGCCAAGGCCGGTGACGCGAAGGCCGGTGACGCGAAGGCCAAGGGGTCCGCCAAGGCCGGGGAGGCGGCCAAGGCCAAGGACACCGCGAAGGCCAAGCGCGCCCGCAAGCTGAGCATGCGGTACT
>QGUZ01000468.1 GCA_003242605.1 Actinomycetota bacterium | reverse complement strand
ACCGGACCGTGATGGCGCACGCGGCCGAGCTCGAGCACGCGGCGCTGCGGTCGGCGATGGCCGACTTCACCCCCACCGTGCAAGGGCTGCTCGACCTCGCCGACGCCTACCTCGACTTCTACGTCGAGCACCCGGAGATCCTCTCGCTGTGGATGCACCGCTGGCTCGGCGACGCGATCGACGTGGAGCGGCTGGAGGAGGAGTACGCCCGGCCGCTCTCCGTCATGATCACCGACCTGGTGCGCGACCTGCTCCCGCCCGACGTGGACGCCGACCACATGATCTGGACGATCGTGTGGAGCGTGTACGGCTTCCTCACCGGCGGCCTGCAGTACAGCAGGGACGACCCGGCGGCGACCGGGACGGGCGGCCGCGGCCACCGGCGGCGGATCGACCCGGCGGAACTCGCCCGGTTCCGGGCGCACCTGCACACGCTGATCCGCCGGATGACCGCGCCGCTGCCGGACGCCTAGAGGCCGCCCCGCCGGCTCAGGCGACGTCGCTGTAGTCGAGGCTCTCGGTGCGGATGCGGGCGACGTGCGCCTCCAGCTCGCCGACCTCGAACGGCACCGTCGACCGCTCGAACTCCTCCTCAAGCGCGCGCAGCATGTCCATCGCGGCCGAGAAGGCGGAGAACTCCCGGTCGATCAGGGCGAGCGGCTCGCCGAGCAGGTGGTAGGCGCGGCGGCGCATCACCAGCATCCGCCACTGCCCGAGGAACCGCTGGAACGCCAGCAGCCGCTCCCCGGCCTCGGCGATCGCGGCCCGGATCTGCTGCAGCGCGGCGTTCACCTGGCTCGCCCGGGCCGACATCTCCAGCGCGCTCTCCCGGACCGCGTCGCACAGCAGCGGCACCTCGCGCAGCGCGGTCCGCGGCGCCTTGCCGTCCACGGCCTCGGCCGCGAACGAGGCGATCATCCTGTTGTGCAGGATCGCCAGCGCGATCCGGAACCGCAGGTCGGTGACGTCCTGGCGGAGCCCGGCGAGCAGCGGCACGAGCCGCTCGAGCGCGACCACCGCACCGGCCATGGGGCCGGCCATCACCTGGGAGACGTTGCCGAGCACCGGCGCGGTGTCGGCGACCGTCGCGGAGGCCCGCTGCGCGGTGGCGACGGCGCCGTCGAGCCGCCGCGCCACGTCGAGCACCCGCTCCGAGGCGCTCGCCAGCCGGTCGCCGAACCCGCGGTACCGCTCGAGCAGGCCGACGAGGCCGGACAGCTGCGACTCTAGCGCCTGGGCGCCCGCGAGCACCTGCCGGAGCGGGCCGGGCGCATCCGGCCGCGCGTACCCGGAGGAGGCGAGCCGGTCGCGGGCCGCGATCTCACCGCTGAGCGCCTCGGCGAGGAACTCCTCGTGCGAGGTGAAGCCGAGCTCGCCGAGCGCCCGCTCCAGGGCCTGCAAGCCGTGCACCGCCACCTGCCGCCGGTCGAGCCCCTGCTCGGCCGCGGCGCGCTCGGCGGCGTTGACGTACCGGTAGACCTCCTTGACCTTGCCGAACAGGCCGGCCAGCGGGGCGACGCGCACCGAGAGAAAGCCGTCGCCCGAGGGGGTCATCGTGGCGAACACCCAGTAGCGGCTGCCGTTCTTGGCCCGGTTGAGCACGTACGCGCCGACCGGCCGCCCGGCGAGCAGGCGGTCCCAGACGAGACGGAAGACGCCGGCGGGCATCTCGGGGTGGCGCACGATATTGTGCGGTGCACCGCTCAGCTCCTCGAGCGAGTAGCCGGAGATCCGGACGAACACCGAGTTTCCGGTACGGATGCGGCCGCGCCGGTCGGTGGTGGAGAAGAACAGTTCATCGGGCCTGATGAGCTGTTCCACGTCGTTGGACTCGATTAGCCCGACGCTCATCGTCTACCTCATCCTTCGGCCGCGCAGATGCCGCCCCGGGCCGGCGCCGCGACCGTCGCGACTTTGTTTTCGGCTGACCGAAGTTTATTGCACTGAGTGCACGATTCCGGCCACGGGGGGTGTGTGACCTGCGACACCGTGCAGTCGTCCCAGGTGTCCGCGAGTGTGATTTCGGTCATACAGGGAGAAAACACTCCCTTGATCGTGAAAAACCCCGCGGCGTTTCTCCCGTTACGGGCACGCGTGAGACCCCGGGCGAACCCGCGGCGACACCGGCGGGACGGACCACCCGGGAACGGCGCCGGTACGGCACGGCGCGCACATGCCCTCCTCCGCCGGGGCGGCCCGGCCGTAAGTGTCCCGGGCTCGGCCGCATGAGCGCCCCGAGGACGGCGCGCCATGCGCGGAGGGCGGGCCCGAGCATCGGCGACAGCCGGGACGCATCGGACACAGGCCGGGCGGCCGCGAACGGCGGCCGCGCCGTCGCCGCCTCTCCCCGGCACGCGACGGGCACCGGCGGGCACGGCGCCGCGCCGTGGACGGCGGCCGCCCCGCGGGCCGCGCGCTCGCGGCGCGCGAGCCGTACCGGGCGGGCCGTCACATGCGGGACAGCAGCTCGGCCTTCTTCGCCTGGAACTCCTCCTCGGTGAGCAGCCCGGCGTCGCGCAGGTCGCCGAGCTTGCGCAGCAGATCGACCGGGTCGGCGGCGGACGCGGCGGGACGCTGCGGCGTCTCGAGCGCCCGGTCCGCGCCGGCGGCGCCGGGCGCGGGGGCGGCGGCGCGGATCGCGGCGAGCACGGCGGCGGCGAAGGGCAGCGACTCGGGCACGGCGCCGTAGGCCATGCGGAAGAGGACGGAGGCGGGGTCGTCCGCCGCCTGCGGCGGCATCGGACGGCCCCGCACCTTGAGCCGCAGCGAGCCGCTCGCCACGCCGGGCGCGCGCCACTCGACGTCCTCCAGATCGGCGATCCGGAACCGCTGGTCGCCCGCCTTGAGCTTCGCCATGGTGGCCCCGCTCG
>QGUZ01000147.1 GCA_003242605.1 Actinomycetota bacterium | reverse complement strand
GGAGCAGGCGGCGCGGTTCCTCAGCCTCGAGGTGGCCAAGCAGCAGGCGGTGCAGGCGATCGAGCAGCGCTTCGCGGGCGAGCTGCTGGAGATGGTGCTGTCGGGCGGGCACCGCGCGGGCGAGGTACGGGAACGGCTGCGCGCGTTCGGCGTGGACGCCGACGGGCCGCTCGCGGTGTGCGCGGTGGCCTTCGCCGCCGCCCCGGCCGGCGGCGGCGGTGCGGCGGCCGGGCCCGCGCCCTCGGCCGGGCCGTACCCGCAGGCGGACGACTCCGCGACGCTGCCCGGGCTCGCCGAGACCGTCGGCGAGCTGCTCACCGCCGAGGCGATCCCCGCCGTGGTCGCCGAGGGCTCCCAGGACGTGGTCGCGGTGCTGTCCTGGCGGCGGCCCGAGGGCGAGCTGAAGCCGCTGCTGGAACGCCTGGTCGCCACCGTGGCGGACCGGTTCCCCGGGCGGCGCGCGGTGGCCGGGCTGGGCGGGTTCGCGCCGCGCGCCACCGAGCTGCGCGAGCCGCTGCTGCGCGCCCGGGAGGCGTGCCGGGCGCTGCGCCGCAGGCGGACCGGGCCGGCCGTGCGCACGTTCGCCGAGCTCGGCACCTACCGGCTGCTGCTCGCCCTGCAGGACTCCGGCACGCTGCGCGGGCTCGCCGACGCGGTGCTCGGGCCGCTGTGGGAGCACGACGCGCGGCGCGGCGGGGAGCTGGAGCGGACGCTGCGCGCCTTCCTCGACCACGACGGCCAGTGGGCGGCCACCGCCGCCGCCCTGCACGTCCACGTCAACACCCTGCGCAACCGCCTGGCCAAGATCGCCGAGCTCACCGGCAAGGACGTCTCCCGCACCGAGGACCGCGTCGACCTCTTCCTCGCCCTGGAGGCCGCCGCCACGCAGTGAGCCGCCGCAGGGACCTCTGTCCTCTGCGGCGCGGCGTACGGGGGCGCGCCGGCCCGGTCCGGACGAGCGATCGTGACGGCAGCCCGAAGCCCCCGGACCGACGCACGTACTTTATCCGGCGGCTCCGGCTCACTTCAGGGGAGTCCGCGCCGTCGCGCCGGTACGGCGCGGCTCCGGCGGCCGCGGGCGCGGCCGTGGCATCGGGTTCGGCACTGGTTCGGCGCTGTGCGGAGCGATGAACGGTACCGCGCCCGCGGCTCGGGACCACGCGCGGCGGCGCGGCCACCGATGGGCGGACCGGGCCCGGGGTACGCCCGGCGCGGCGCGTGCCGCGGCCGGGACGGCCGGGCCCGGGCCAGGGGCACGCGCCCGGCGCGGCCGTCCGCGTCGAAGGAGGGCGCGCCGGGCGCGTGCCGTACCGGCCCCGGGGTGCGATGAGCCGGTCAGTCCGGGTAGACGGCCGGGTCGATCGCGGGCGGCCGGTGCGGGCGCAGCGGCACGCCCGGATCGGCCAGCGCGGCCTCGGCCACCTCGCGGCAGCGGGCGAACCGCACGTCGCCGCAGGCGAGCGCGTCCTCGATGAACCGGCGCAGCGCGAGCGCGCGGCCGGGGCGGCCGGACAGGAACGGGTGCGCGCACAGGTTGAACAGGCAGCCGTAGTGGCGCATGCCCTCCAGCTCCGCCTGCCACAGCTCCAGCACCTTGCGCGGCGACTCGATCACCGAGCCGACGTCCGGCGCGGGCAGGAACGCGTACTGCTCCCAGTCGTCGAGCGACCAGTGCACCGGCAGCTCGGCGATCTCGCCGTGGCCGGTGACGATCCGGTACGGCCGGTCGTCGCCCATCAGCGACGAGTCGTACCGCAGCCCGTGCTCGGCGACGAGGTCGGCGGTGAGCCAGCTCGCCTCCCACAGCGCGGCCCGGTGCCCGGCCACCGCGACGCCCTGGTCCTGGAACACCCGCAGCGCCCGCACGAAGTCGGCCCGCTCCTGCTCCGGGGTGAGAGAGGTGGGCGGCCGGTGCGCGTAGGAGTGGTGGGCCACCTCGTGCCCGGCCGCGACGATCCGCGCGGCGAGGCCGGGCCGCTGCTCGGCCACCCAGCCCGGCATGAAGAACGTGGCGGGCACGCCCAGCTCGTCCAGCAGGTCGAGGATCCGGGGCAGGCCCACGTCCGGCCCGTACGCCTGATGGGACATCGTGCTCGCGTGCCGCGCGTACCGCCCGCCCTGGGCGAGGATCGGCGTCTCGGCGTCCACGTCGAAGGTGAGCGTGACCACGGCGGCCGCCCCGCCCAGCCAGCTCCCGCTCACAACAGGACCATCCTCACACTCCCGGCATTTCGTCTCACGCGCCGACAGCCTGTCGCCACCGGCGGGCGTTGTCCAGCGTGGCGAACGGCTCCAGCATCGCGGGGTCGAACGCCCGCGGCGCCTCGCCGGCCGCGAGCAGCCGCGGCAGGTCGGGGTTGGCGAGCGCGCCCCGGCCGATCGACAGCAGGTCGGCGTGCCCCTCGGCGAGCACCCGGGCGGCCCGCTCCGGCTCGTGCATGCCCCCGTTGGCGATCACCGGGAGGCCGGTGACCCGCCGGGCGAGCCGGGTGATCGTCTCGCCGTCGCCGAGCCGGGCCGTCTCGATCCAGTCCCGGCCCTCGCTCGCGATGTGCAGGTACGACGCACCCGCCTCGGCCAGCGCGGCGAACACGGTCTCGGCGTCCTTGGCCCCGCCGGGCCAGCGGTAGGTGAAGTCGTTCACCTTCGTCTGCGACAGCCGCACCCCGACGCACCAGTCCGGCCCGACCGCCGCGCGGATCGCGGCCACCACCTCGGCGGCGAGCCGCACCCGGTGCGCGATCGGCCCGCCGTACCGGTCGGCGCGCTGATTGGTGTAGTCGGTGAGGAACTGGTCGAGCAGGTAGCCGTTGGCGGCGTGCACCTCCACGCCGTCGAACCCGGCCCGGCGGGCCCGCACCGCCGAGTCGGCGAACCCGCGCACCGCCTCGGCGATCGCGGCCTCGTCCATCTCCTTCGGCACCGGCCACGGGCCGTGCCCGCCGTACTCCGGCATCATCTCGCCGCGCGGCCGCACCGGCGACGGCCCGGCGGTGTGGTCGCGGTGCCGGTTGCCCTGGGACAGCGCGCCCGCGTGCATGAGCTGCAGCACGATCGGCGCCCCGGCCGCGTGCACCCGGCCGGTCACCTCCCGCCAGCCCGCCACGTGCCGGTCGGTGACGATGCCCGGCTGGTTGAAGTACCCCTGGCTGTAGGCGGCGTCGGTGTAGGTGCCCTCGGTGATCACCAGGCCGAAGCCGCCGCGGGCGAACTCCGCGTAGTAGTCGGCCATCTGCTCGGTCGGGGTGCCGTCGGCGGTGGCCGACACCCGCGTCATCGGCGAGACCGCCAGCAGGTTGGCGGTCCGCAGCTCCCCGATCCGCCCCGGCCGCAGCGCCGGGTGCGCACCCGTGGTGGGCCTCATCGTGGTCGTCTCCTCCGGCATGTCTCAGAGCACCTCCAGGGCGAGCGGCGACAGCCCGCCTGCGTTGATCCCGGTGATGTCCTGCGGGCAGGCGGACAGCGCGACCACGCAGTCCATCGCCGCCTCGAAGGTGATCGAGTCGCCGGGGCGGCTCGGCGACGGCAGCGAGCCGAGCTCGCCGTCCGGCCCCACCGGCACGTCCATGAACACGTTGACCGGCTGCGGCGTGGTCTCGACGGCGAGGCCCAGCTCGGCGAGCGCCCGCTCCAGGTTCACCGCGCACGACGCGTGCCCCGGCGGCGCGCCGAGCTCGGCGTAGCGGGCCGGGTCGCAGGCCGCGATGAGCATGTCGTGGCGGCCGGGGGAGGTGTCCGCCACCAGGGTGAGGATCGGCCGCCGCCGGTTGGTCACGAACGCCTCGCCGATCCGGGGGAACAGCCGGCCGACCGCGGCCCGGGTGTGCGACGCGCTCAGGTGCTCGCGGACGTCCTCGGCCGCGAACGCGAACAGGTCCCCCACCTGCCCGCCGTCCAGGTCGATCACCCGCACGCGCCGCCCGGCAGGCACCCGTACGGCACGGCCCTCGCCCGCGGGTACGACGACCCTCGTCGTTGTCTGACTCATGCCACCCAGCACAGCACCGGCGATCCTCGCCTGGCCATAGAGCTTCATCCACTCTTTGTCGGTTCCGTTGGGTGAATCTCCACCCAAGCGGGCGGAGGTCCGGGGGCGGGTACGGCCCCTCGCGGGGCGCGGCCGCCGCGGTCCGGGCGCCCGCGCTCCACCCGCCGGGTGGCACGGCCCGGGTGCCGGCGTCCTCCGCCGCGTGCAGCTGGAGCCGCCGTCCCGGGGTCGCGACGCTCGAGCCGGGCCACGCGGTGCGACCCGCGGGCGGCCTCGGCCGCGGCGCGGGTCATGTGGCGGCGAGCAGGGCCGCCAGCTCGCGCTCCAGCCCGGCGTCGCCGACCGGGAGCACGGTGAGCGGCAGGCCGAGCAGCCGGGCCGCCCGCTCGGCCCGGGCGCGCAGCTCGGCGGTGGGGGACTGGGCGAGCCAGACCACCCGCCGGTAGTTGCCGAAGTAGGCGTCGCGCAGCTCCGGGTACCGGTCGAGGCCGAGCTCGGCGACGACCGAGCGGTCGAAGGCGCGCACCAGATGGTCGGTGAGCAGGTAGGTGCCCGGCTCCTCGGCGATCAGGTCGTGCGCGAGCGGCCCGGCGAAGACCTCGTAGCAGTGCGCGCCGCGCAGCCGGGCCAGGCCGTGCCGGGCGCACACCTCGTCGAGCGCGCCGTACGTGCCGCAGTCGGCGTACGCGACCGCGAGCCGCCGGTGGCGCGGGCGCAGCTCGGCCACGAGCGCCGCCACCGCGGCGGCGATGCGCTCGGGCCGGTTGTGCAGCAGCGGCGGCAGCGGGTGCACGGTCACCGGCCAGCCGCGCCGGTCGGCGATCTCGCGCACGTGCCGGGCGAGCGCCCCGCACGCGATCACCCCGACCGTGCGCTCCGGGTCAGCCGGGGAACGCGAGCTCGCCGACGAAGCGGTCGTTGAAGTCGGGCCGGTCGGAGAGCTCGACATAGCGCACCTCCTCCAGCAGGGCGAGCGCCCCGGCCCGCTCCTGCGCCGACAGCAGCGCGAGCTTCGCGCCCTCGCCCGCCACGTTGCCCGCGCTCACGATCCGGGCCGGCGCGAGCCGAGGCACCAATCCGATGCGGATCGCCGAGGCGGGGGACAGGTACGAGCCGAACGAGCCCGCGAGCAGCACCTGCCGGATGTCCGACTCGGCGGCGCCGTACTCCTCCAGCAGCAGCCGCCACCCGGTGGCGATCGCCCCCTTGGCGAACTGCAGCTCCCGGATGTCCCGCTGCGACAGGTACACCGGCTCGGCCGCGTCCGGATCGGTGAGCAGGAAGACGCGCTCGCCGCCGATTGTGGCGAGCCGCTCGGCGAGCGCCGGGGCGACCCGCCGCGCCGCGTCCGCGTCCGCCAGCCGCCCGGAGGCGTCGACCAGGCCGGTACGGCGCAGCTCGGCGACCGCGTCCACCAGCCCGGACCCGCACAGCCCGGCCGGGGCGGCGTCGCCGATCACCCCGAGCGCCACCCGCCCGGCGGCCGGGTCGATGCGCACGGTCTCGATCGCGCCGGGCGCGGCCCGCATGCCGCACCGGATCTGCGCGCCCTCGAACGCGGGCCCGGCCGGGGCGGCGGTGGCGAGCAGCCGGTCGGCGTCGCCGAGCACGATCTCGCAGTTGGTGCCGACGTCGATGAGCAGCCGCAGCCGCCGGTCCCGGTCCATCCCGGCGGCGAGCGCCCCGGCCACGATGTCGCCGCCGACGTACGCGCCGAGCGCGGGCAGCACCACCGCGCGCGCCCGCGGGTGCACCGGCACGCCGAGGTCGCCGGCGAGCAGCTCCGGGAAGGAACGGGCCGCCATCACGAACGGGGCCACGCCGAGCGGCTCGGGGTCGATGCCGAGCGCCAGGTGCACCATGGTCGCGTTGCCCGCCAGCGCGATCTCGTACACCTCCTCCCGGGCCACCCCGGCCCGGGCGCACACCTCGCCGGTGAGCCGGGCGAGCGTGTCCCGGGCCGCGTCGCGCAGCCGGTCGAGCGCGGCCGGGTCGAGCATCGCCGCGCTGATCCGGGAGATCACGTCCGCGCCGTACGGCTGCTGCAGGTTGAGCATCGAGGCGACCGCGGCCGGGGCGCCGGTGGCGAGGTCGAGCAGGGTGGCCACCACGGTGGTGGTGCCGAGGTCGAAGGCGATGCCGTACCGGCGGGCGGTGGTGTCCCCCGGCTCGACGTCGATCAGCGCGGTGCCCACCACCACCGCGGTCACCTTGAAGTCGGCGGCGCGCAGCACCCGCCCGGCCCGCCGGTACACGTGCAGGTCGGGTATGACCTCGAGGTCGTCGAGCGCGCGCACGATCCGCTCCACGTCCGGGGTCTGGTCGGCGAGCGACGGCTCGGCCAGCTCGAGGTACCGCTTCTGCACGGCCGGGCGCAGGATCACCTGCCGCCCCACCCCGACCGTGGCCGCCTTCGGCCGGGTGGTCAGCGGCGGCACCTCCACGGTGAGGTCGCCGGTGGCCTGGGCGAGGCAGGCGAGCCGCCAGCCCTGCCGCAGCCGCTCGGCGTCGAACGCCCGCGGGTCGTGCCGGGAGACCGGGACCTCGCCCGCGGCGATCCGCACCTTGCACTTGCGGCAGGTGCCGTGCCCGCCGCAGGTCGAGTCGATCGCGACGCCGTTCCAGCTCGCCGCCTCGAACACGGTCACCCCGGGCGGCACGCTCACCTGCACCCCGGACGGCTCGAAGCGCAGCCGTACCCGGGCGGTCGGCTCCGGCGGCGGGGCGGGGCGGCCGTCCTCGCGCACCGGCACGGAGTCGGCCGTCATGACGCGGCCTTGGCGCGGTAGGCGGCGATCCAGTTCGCGCCCCACGGGTCGTTGCCGAGCAGCAGGTCGCCCGCGCGCACCGCGGCGACGCACTCGGGGGCGAGCGCGTTCATGATCGCGCTGGTGAGGCCGGCGGACATCGCCATGGCGAGGAACGCGGCGTTGATCGTCGCCCGGTCGGGCAGGCCGAACGACACGTTCGAGGCGCCCAGGCACATGTTCAGCCCGTACCGGCGGCGGATCTCGCGGATCGTCTCCAGCGTGACGGTCACCGCGTCGGCGTCCGCGCCGACCGTCATCGCGAGCGGGTCGATGACGATGTCCTCGAGCGGGATGCCGTACTCCCGCGTCGCCACCCGGACGATCTTGTCGGTGATCTCCAGCCGCTTCTCGACCGTCTCCGGGATGCCGGTCTCGTCGTTGGCGAGCGCGATCACCGCCGCGCCGTACCGCTTCACCAGCGGCAGCACCTCGGCGAGCCGGTCGTCCTCGCCGGTCACCGAGTTCACCAGGGCCTTGCCCCGGTAGACGGCGAGGCCCGCCTCGAGCGCCTCGACCACCGAGGAGTCGAGGCACAGCGGCAGGTCGGTGTGCTCCTGAACCAGCCGGACCATGCGGGCGAGCAGGCCGGCCTCGTCGGCGAGCGGCACGCCCGCGTTCACATCGAGCATGTCGGCACCGGCGGCGACCTGGCGCTCGACGTCGACGACCACCTGGGAGAGGTCGCCCGCGCGCAGCGCCTCGGCGAACCTCTTGCGCCCGGTGGGGTTGATGCGCTCGCCGATCACGCAGAACGGCCGGTCGGGGCCGATGACCACCTCGCGGGCGTGGGAGCGGAGGACCGTGTGCATGTGCGACCGCCCTCCTCAGGAGACCAGGGCCCGGCGGCGTTCGAGCAGTTCCTTGGCGCGGCGCACCGCCGAGGAGGCGTCGGCCGCGTACCCGTCCGCGCCGACCGCGTCGGCGTACTCCTGGGTGACCGGCGCGCCGCCCACCATCACGATCACCTGGTCGCGCAGGCCCGCCTTGACCAGCGCGTTGATGTTCGCCTTGAACATCGGCATCGTCGTGGTGAGGAACGCGGAGAACCCGACGATGTCCGGCCTGTGCTCGCGGACCGCCTCGACGAACCGCTCCGGCGGCACCTGCACGCCGAGGTCGATCACGGTGAACCCGGCGCCCTCGAGCATGATGTTCACCAGGTTCTTGCCGATGTCGTGCACGTCGCCCTTGACGGTGCCCATCACGAACGTGCCGATCGAGGACGCGCCGGTCCGCGTGAGCAGCGGCCGCAGCACCTCCATCGCCCCGGCCATCGCCTTGCCCGCGATGAGCATCTCCGGCACGAACAGGTCGCCCCGCTCGAACCGGGCGCCCACCTCCTCCAGGGCGGGGATGAGCGCGTCGAACAGCATCGTCTCGGGGGAGAGGCCGAGCTCAAGCCCCCGGTTGGTGAGGTCGAGCACGGCGGGGCCGTTGCCGGCGAGCGTCTCGTCGTAGAGGCCGCGGAGGACGTCCTGTTCGTTCATAACCCACCTTCCGGCTCGCGGGCCGTGCGGGCCACGGCCGATGCCAGTGCGGCGGAGAGCTCCTCCGCCTCGGAGACGAGCAGTGCGCCGATCTCGGCGATCCGGCCCTCGTCGAGCCGGAAGGTCGGCGCGGAGACCGAGATCGCGGCGATCACCCGGCCGCCGCGGCCGCGCACCGGGGCGGCGACCGCGACCAGGCCCGGCTCCAGCTCCTCGACCGCCACGCCGTACCCGGTCCTGCGGATCTCGGCGAACTGCGCGGCGAGCCGGGCGCGGTCGGTGATCGTGTGCGGGGTGCGGCGCTCCAGGCGGCCGCGGGGCAGCTCGGCCGCGCCGAACGCGACGAACACCTTGCCGAGCGCCGAGCAGTGCAGCGGCACGCGCAGGCCCACCCAGTTCGTGGCGCCGAGCAGGTAGCGGCTGTCCACCTGGGCCACCTGCTCCACCTCGGCGCCGGCCGGCACGGCGAGGTTCACCGTCTCGCCGGTCTTCTCGCCGAGCCGTTCCAGCACCGGCTGGGCCGCGGCGATCAGCTCGGCGATGCCGGAGCGGCTCGCGTACCGGGTGAGCACCGGGCCGGGCATGAACGCGCCGGCCGCGTCCCGGCCGAGCAGGCCGTGCCGTTCCAGCGCGGACAGCAGCCGGGAGGCGGTGCTCTTCGACAGGCCGGACTCGGCGTGCAGCCGGGAGAACGGCAGCGGCTCGTCGGCCTCGATCACGCGGACGAGCAGGCCCGCCGCCCGGTCGATCGCCTGGGTCCCGGACCGGCGCTCGGGCGGGCCGGTGCGCGCGGCGGCCGCGGGCGTGGAGCGCGGGCCGCCACCTGCACGAAGTTCCACATTGTGAGACTCGGTTTCCATAATCCGAGCGTAAAATCGGGTCACAATGAGGTCAAGGGAGGGTCGCGTGTTCGTCAACCGGATGCCCCGCTACGAGATCCTCTCCGCCGACGCCATGGCCACCCTCGACCGCGGCTGGCGGCGCATCGTCTCCGAGATCGGCGTCGAGTTCGACTCGCCCCGGGCGCTGGAGCTGTTCCGCAAGGCCGGCATGAAGGTCGAGGGCAGAACCGTCTTCTTCGACCCCGAGTTCCTGCTCGAGCAGGTCGCCAAGGCCCCCCGCGAGTTCGACGTGCAGGCCCGCAACCCGGCCAACACCGTGCGCATCGGCGGCGACCACATGGTCTTCGGCGCCGTGTACGGCTCGCCGTTCGTGCGCGAGGGCGGCGTGCGGCGGGACGCCACCCTCGACGACTTCCACCGGTTCTGCAAGCTCTCCCAGGTGTTCCCCGAGCTCGACTCGGCCGGCGGGGTGGTGTGCGAGCCGAACGACGTGCCGCTCGACTCCCGGCACCTCGACATGACGTACGCGCTGCAGACCCTCACCGACAAGATCTACATGGGCAGCGTGGTGTCCGGGCCGAACGCCGCGGACACGATCGCGATGACCTCGATCCTGTTCGGCGGGCGGGAGAACATCGAGCGCACCCCGGCCGTGATCGCGCTGATCAACTGCAACTCGCCGCTGCGCTGGGACGCGCGCATGCTGGAGGCGCAGTTCGAGTACTCGGCGGCGAACCAGCCGGTGGTGCTCACCCCGTTCCTGCTCATGGGCGCGATGTCCCCGGTCACGATCCCGGCCGCGCTCGCCCAGCAGATCGCCGAGGCGCTCACCGGCATCGCGCTCTCCCAGCTCATCCGCCCCGGCTGCCCGGTGATCTTCGGCTCGTTCCTGTCGAACATCGACATGCGCACCGGCTCGCCGTGCTTCGGCACCCCCGAGTCCGCGATCGGCCTGCTCGCCACCGGCCAGATCGCCCGGCGCTTCGGCCTGCCGTGGCGGTCCGGCGGCGGGCTCACCTCCGCGCAGGTGCCCGACGCCCAGGCCGGGTACGAGGCGCTGATGACCATGCTGCCCACCTTCCTCGCCGGGGCGAACTGGGTGATGCACGCCGCGGGCTGGCTGGAGGGCGGGCTGGTGAGCGGCTACGAGAAGTTCATCGTCGACATCGAGATCCTGCGCATGCTGCAGGAGGAGTTCACCCCGCTGGAGATCGACGAGGCCTCGCTCGCCTTCGACGCGCACGCCGAGGTCGGCCACGGCGGCCACTTCCTCGGCGCGGCCCACACCATGGAACGCTTCCGCACCTGCTTCTACCGCCCGCTGCTGTCCTCCGCCGACAACTACGAGCGGTGGATGCGCACCGGCGGCAAGGACGCCGCCGCCCGCGCATCCGAGATCTACCGGGCGAAGCTGGCGGAGTACGAGCAGCCGCCGCTCGACGACGCCATCCGCGAGGAACTCGCCGACTACGTCGCCCGCCGCCGCGCCGAACTCGGCGATTGACCAGGCATTTTGACCAAATACGCGGTGGATTGTCACTCGGCCGGTGCCGTACCGGCCGCGCCGTTCCGCCCCCCTTTCCGGTGGCCCTCCTTCCGGCGGCGCCCGCTCCGGCCGCGCGGGCGCCGGCCCTGGGCGACCTGCGGCCCTTTGACCGGATCGTGTACGGTCGTCCAACGCGCATGGACCAAAAAGGGGGTAATGGACGGTTGACTGCCAAGAAGTCGAACACCGCGAGCGCGGGCGCGGCAAAGTGGATCAAGCGAGGATTCGCTCTCGCCCTCATCGCGGTCTTCTTGCTGGGCTTCGCGGCCGCGGGCTGCACCCGGGTGAGCACCGCGCCCGACGAGGTGGTCCTGCACTACGCGGGCGGCCTCTTCGAGCCGAAGAAGTTCGAACGGTGCATCATGCCGTCGAGCGGCGCCACCTACCTCGGCCCGGGTGACACCTACTACTCCTATCCCTTCGGCCAGCGCACCTTCGACTTCACCGGCTCCAAGGACGCCGAGTCGAAGCCGATCACGGTGGTGAGCAAGGACAACGTGCAGATGACCGTGGCGGGCTCGGCCACGCTCACGCTCAACACCGACTGCGAGACGCTGCGCCGCTTCCACGAGCGCATCGGCCTGAAGTACGGCGCCTACCTGGAGAACGGCCGGACCTCCGACGGCTGGACCCGGATGCTGAACTTCTACCTCAAGCAGCCGCTGGACCGGGCCCTCGACGCGGCGAGCCAGGAGTTCGAGTGGCGCGCCCTGTTCAACGACCCCAACACCAAGCAGCGCTGGGAGGAGCGCGTCGGCCAGCTCGCCCGCCAGTTCATCAAGGAGACCGCCGGCGACGAGTACTTCTGCCAGCCGAACTACGCGGGCCACGGTGACTGCGGCGACATCGTGCTCACCATCCAGAAGCCCGAGCCGCCGAAGAGCCTGGTCGACGCCCTCGCCGCCGAGCAGGCCGCCAAGCAGCAGAACCGCGCCCAGCAGCAGATCAACGCCAAGGTCAGGACCGAGCTGGAGTCGATC
>QGUZ01000146.1 GCA_003242605.1 Actinomycetota bacterium | reverse complement strand
CGAGTCGGTCTACACCTTCGCGAACACCATCAACACCGCCGAGGGCGGCACCCACGAGGAGGGCTTCCGCGCCGCGCTGACCTCGATCGTCAACCGGTACGCGCGCGAGCAGCGGTACCTCAAGGAGGGCAAGGACGACAACCTCACCGGTGAGGACGTCCGCGAGGGCCTGACCGCGATCATCTCGGTGAAGCTCACCGACCCGCAGTTCGAGGGTCAGACCAAGACCAAGCTGGGCAACACCGAGGCGAAGTCGTTCGTGCAGAAGGCGTGCAACGACCATCTGCGCGACTGGTTCGAGCGCAACCCGGGCGAGGCCAAGGAGATCATCCAGAAGGCCCTGCAGGCCTCCCGCGCCCGCATCGCCGCGCGCCAGGCCCGAGACCTGACGCGCCGCAAGTCGCTGCTCGAGTCCGGTTCCGGCCTGCCCGGCAAGCTCGCCGACTGCCAGTGGACCGACCCGGAGAAGTGCGAGCTGTTCATCGTCGAGGGCGACTCGGCGGGCGGCTCGGCCAAGGGCGGCCGTGACCCCAGGTTCCAGGCGATCCTGCCGATCCGCGGCAAGATCCTCAACGTCGAGAAGGCCCGGATCGACAAGGTCTTCCAGAACGCCGAGGTCCAGGCGCTCATCACCGCGCTCGGCACCGGGGTGCACGACGACTTCGACATCGGCAAGCTGCGCTACCACAAGTTGATCATCATGGCCGACGCGGACGTGGACGGGCAGCACATCCGCACGCTGCTGCTCACCCTGCTGTTCCGCTTCATGCGGCCGTTGATCGAGGCGGGCCACGTCTACCTCGCCCAGCCCCCGCTGTACAAGATCAAGTGGGACCGGCGCGGCGACGACGTCGACTACGCCTACAGCGACCGGGAGCGTGACGCGATCATCGAGGCGGGCATCGCGCAGGGCAAGCGCGACCCGCGGCTCCACGACGGCGTGCAGCGGTTCAAGGGGCTCGGCGAGATGAACCCGAACCAGCTCTGGGAGACCACGATGAACCCGGAGACCCGGCTGCTGCTCCAGGTCACGCTCGACGACGCCGCCCAGGCCGACGACCTGTTCACGGTGCTCATGGGCGAGGACGTCACGGCCCGGCGCGAGTTCATCATCCGGAACGCCCGGGACGTCCGCTTCCTCGATGTGTAGCGACAGCCGTACCCGAAGCGACGTGCGAGAGGACCTCCATCCGTGACGGAAGTCAACACCCCGCCCACACCGCCGGCCGATCGCGTGCAGCCGATCGACATCCAGTTCGAGATGCAGCGTAGTTACATCGACTACGCGATGTCGGTCATCGTGTCCCGCGCGCTGCCGGACGTGCGGGACGGCCTCAAGCCCGTGCACCGCCGGGTGCTGTACGCGATGTACGACGGCGGCTACCGGCCCGACCGGGGCTACTTCAAGTGCTCCCGGGTGGTCGGCGACGTCATGGGCTCCTACCACCCGCACGGTGACTCGTCGATCTACGACACCGTGGTACGGCTGGCGCAGCCATGGGCGATGCGCTACCCCCTCGTCGACGGCCAGGGGAACTTCGGCTCCCCGGGCAACGACCCTCCGGCGGCGATGCGGTACACCGAGTGCAAGCTCGCGCCGATCGCCATGGAGATGCTCCGTGACATCGAAAAGGAGACCGTCGACTTCCAGCCGAACTACGACGGTCGGTCACAGGAGCCGGAGGTGCTCCCGGCGCGGTTCCCGAACCTGCTGGTCAACGGCTCGTCGGGGATCGCCGTCGGCATGGCGACCAACATCCCCCCGCACAACCTCCGGGAGGTGGTCGAGGGGGTCAAGTGGGCGCTGCAGCACCCCGACGCGAGCGACGAGGAGATGCTCGAGGGCCTGATGGCCCGCATCAAGGGGCCGGACTTCCCCACCGGGGCGCTCATCGTCGGCCGCCGGGGCATCGAGGAGGCCTACCGCACCGGCCGCGGCTCGATCACCATGCGCGCCGTGGTCGAGATCGAGGAGGACGTCAAGGGGCGGCAGACGCTGGTCGTCACGGCCCTGCCGTACCAGGTCAACCCGGACAACCTCGCGCTGAAGATCGCCGAGCTGGTCAAGGACGGCAAGATCAGCGGCATCGCGGACGTCCGGGACGAGACCTCCTCGCGCACCGGCCAGCGGCTGGTGATCGTGCTCAAGCGGGACGCGGTCCCCAAGGTCGTGCTGAACAACCTGTACAAGCACACCCAGCTGCAGGAGACGTTCGGCGCGAACATGCTCGCCCTGGTCGACGGCGTGCCCCGCACGCTGCGGCTCGACCAGTTCGTGCGGCACTACATCAACCACCAGATCGAGGTCGTCGTCCGGCGCACCCGGTTCCTGCTGCGCAAGGCCGAGGAGCGGGCGCACATCCTGCGCGCGCTGCTCAAGGCGCTGGAGCGCCTCGACGAGGTGATCGAGCTCATCCGGAACTCGCCGTCGGCCGCCCAGGCGTCGATCGGCCTGCAGGAGCTGCTCGAGATCGACGAGGTCCAGGCCCAGGCGATCCTCGACATGCAGCTCCGTAAGCTCGCCGCGCTCGAGCGCCAGCAGATCACCGACGAGTACGACGCGCTCATGGCGCAGATCGCCGACTACCACGACATCCTGGCCTCGCCGGAGCGGCAGCGGCAGATCATCGCCGACGAGCTCACCGAGATCGCGAACAAGTACGGCGACGACCGGCAGACCGAGATCATCGCCTACGACGGCGACGTGTCCGTCGAGGACCTGATCGCCGAAGAGGACATCGTCGTCACGATCACCCGCGGCGGCTACGCCAAGCGCACCAAGACCGACATGTACCGGGCGCAGAAGCGCGGCGGCAAGGGGGTGCGCGGGGCGCAGCTCCGCCAGGACGACATCGTCGAGCACTTCTTCGTCACCACGACCCACCACTGGCTGCTCGCCTTCACCAACAAGGGCCGCGTCTACCGGGTCAAGGCGTACGAGCTGCCGGAGGCGCCGCGGGACGGCCGCGGCCAGCACCTGGCGAACCTGCTCGCGATGCAGCCGGACGAGCGGGTGGTCGAGGTGCTCGCGCTGCGGGACTACAACGCCGCGCCGTACCTGGTGCTCGCCACCCGGGCCGGCCTGGTGAAGAAGACCCGGCTCAGTGAGTACGATTCGCCGCGTTCCGGTGGCCTCATCGCGATCAACCTGCGCGAGGATGACGAGGTGGTGGCGGCGCGCCTCGTCTCGGAGAACGACGACCTCCTGCTGGTCTCCCGCAACGCCATGTCGATCCGGTTCACCGCCTCGGACGAGGCGCTGCGTCCGATGGGCCGCGCCACCAGCGGCGTCATCGGGATGCGGTTCTCCGAGGGGGACGAGCTGCTGGCAATGAACGTGGTAAGTGATGGCGAAGACCTGTTGGTCGCGACCGAGGGTGGGTACGCCAAGCGCACGGCGGCGAGCCAGTATCCGGTTCAGGGCCGTGGTGGTAAGGGGGTGCTCACCGCGAAAATCGTCAGCTCCCGTGGGAAGCTGGTCGGAGCGGTAATGGTGAACCCCGAGGACGAGGTCTTCGCGATCACGTCCGCGGGCGGGGTGATCCGCACGAGCGCAGGCGAGATCAAGCAGAGCGGTCGGCAGACCATGGGGGTTCGTCTCATGAATCTCGCGGCGGGGGACAGCGTCGTCGCATTGGCCCGCAACGCCGAGTCGCGGGGCGACGACTCGCTGGACGCCGGCGCGCCGCAGAACGAGCAGAACCCGGCAGGAGACCAGTAATGAGCAGCCAGGCGAACTCCGGCGGCGCCAGTACGGGCACGTCCGGCAACCGTAACCAACCGCCGGCGGGCGGCCCTCCGGCGGCGGCGACCCAGCCCCGCGAGCACGCGGGGGACCAGCAGCGGGACGGCGCGACACGCCCCGCGGGCGGGGGCGCCTCCGCCGCGGAGCCGACCGCGCCGCACCGGCGTGACGCCGTGGGCGGCCCGGCGGACGACAACGCCACGCGACGGGTACGGCCGGACAAGGCGTGGTCGGCGGGGGACGGGCCGGCCGCGGCCGGCCCCGGTGTCGGCGTGCGGCAGGATCCGGGTGGCGGCGCGGCCGCCGACTCGCCCGCGCCACCACCGCCCGCTCCTCCGGCGCCGGTGGCCAAGCCGGCCGGGAAGGCCGGCAAGGGGGACCGTCAGCCGCGTAAGGCCCACCTGATCCTGCGCCGCATCGAGCCGTGGTCGGCGATGAAGTTCAGCTTCGTCATCGCCCTGGTCTGCTTCGTGGTGCTGTTCGTGGCCGTCGCGGTCCTGTACGCCGTGCTGTCCGGCCTCGGCGTGTTCGAGTCGATCACGTCGACGGTGAACCAGCTGACCCAGGGCGACAACCAGCAGGCGACGATCGACATCGCCTCCTGGTTCGAGCCGGTGCGCATCCTCGGCTACACGGCGCTGCTCGGCGCGGTCAACGTCGTGCTCATCACCGCTCTCGCCACCCTGGGTGCGGTGATCTACAACCTGTCCGCCCAGCTCGTCGGCGGGATCGAGGTGACGTTCAGCGAGGCCGAGTGACCCAGGCTGCCCGGGAGTCCGCCCTCGGCGAGGGCGGACTCCCACCCGCCCGGCCGCTCCCCGCCCACGGCGGAAAATCGCGGCGCGAGCACCTCTCGGAACGCGGTAAGCTTTACTCAGCCAGAGCGACGGATTCGCGTCCGAGCCACGGATGCGATACGCTCACTACCGCCCAAAGGGCACGGGGCTATAGCTCAGTCGGTTAGAGCGCTTCCCTGATAAGGAAGAGGTCTCTGGTTCAAGTCCAGATAGCCCCACCACCGCCAGAAGGCCGTTCCCCGGCAGGGTGAGCGGCCTTTTCGCATGTCCGGGTGACCGACCGCGTGACGCACGGATCACTCGTCGGAGATCCGGCCCATGACCACCGCGCCGGCCTGCACCATCGGCGGTCGCGCGATAGGCGAGGTCGGTCGCGGCCCTGTGGCCGACTGGCCGGGAGATCTCTTCGAGCGGGATCCCGGGATCCGGCGGCGATGTCCGGGGTTCTCAGGGCCACGTCGTCCGGATCGGGCGGTGCGCTCAGGGTGCGCCGGAACGCGGGCCAACGCACGCGGCGGGCAACGCCCCAGGCCGAGGCGAACACCACGCCCTGTCTCGCTCGGCGTCGGCGAGCATCCTCTGCTGAGTCTCCCGATGTGCTGCGGCGGAGCGAGCGTCCTCCTTCGCGGTGTCGCCGCCGGCCGTGCTCTGCACACCACACGGGTGGTGCGGTGGACCGTTCGGCGGCCGGCTCATCCACAGCGGTGGCCCGATCGGTGGACACGGCGGGCAGGTGCTCGATCCGCTCCCCCGGCCGAGATGTCGGATATCGCCGGGGCCGGGCCGTGATTGCGAGGGCGGTGCCGAGCGACGCCGGGACCCGGCGGGCGCGGGGACGGGCGCGGCGTCCACACCCTCGCCCCGGCTGTGGACGGCCGTTCTCGTCGGTTTCGCGGGTTGTGGGTGACGTGCCCAGGCCGTCCACACGTTCGGCCGGTGCCGCCGGTGCGATTCGGGGTGGCTGCTCCCGGGGTGCGTCGGCCGCCGGAAGTGGTGGGTCGGCTGAAGACGTGGGCCCGTGTCCGGCGTGGCGGGCGGGCAACTGTGGCGCTGGCAGGCCGTACACCGGATACCGGCCCGGGTGAGGTCGGCCGTACCGTGCTGTGGAGAGCACCGGGCGAGGCAGGGGACGCCGGACGGTCGCATCGGGATGGTGGGTGGTCATGCATCGGAGCCGGGTGTGTCACATCGTGATCGACGTGGACGATCTTGACCGGGGTGTCGCGTTCTGGTCGGCCGCGCTCGACGCCACCGAGGAGCCGCTCGGCCCGCAGAGCTCCGGCATCTACCGCAAGCTCCGGCTGCCGGATTCGGACATCCGGGTCCTCCTCCAGGCCACCCGCGACCCGAAGACGTCGAAGGAGCGCGTGCACATCGACATCGAGACCGACGACGTGGCGGCCGAGGTGCGCAGGCTGGAGGCGCTCGGGGCGACCCGCTGGGACCACCAGCGGGAGCGCGGCTTCGACTTCTGGGTCATGCGGGACCCGTGGGGCAACGAGTTCTGCGTGCTGCAGCCGGAGTACCCCGAGCTGCTCGCCCGCCGCCGTCCCTGGCCAAATCCCGCCGCCGGGGCGTGACCGGGCCGCGCCGGGCCGCCCCGCCGGCCGTCATCCCACGGGCGCGCCGGACTCGCGGAGGAGGGCGGCGAGCCGGGCGGCGTTGACCTGGGCGTAGTCCCGGTAGCAGTTGTTCATCAGCACGTGTGTGACGGCGGCGTCCTCGGCGAGGCGGCGGAGCCGCGGCGCCCACTGCCGGAGCTCCTCCTCGCCGTAGCGGTAGCCGAAGCGCTCGTGGACGTCCTTGCTCGTCCACTTGTCCGAGTGGCCGTGGAAGCGGACCACCGCGAGGTCGGCGGTCGCCGCGAGGATCGGCGGGATCGAGCTGGGATACCCCTGCGGCATGTCCACGCACACGTACGGCACGCCGTACGAGGCGAGGAAGTCAAGGGTCTCGGCCCGGTTCTCCTCGCTCATCCAGGTGTGGTTGCGGAACTCGAGGCAGATCCGCAGCGGGGCGCAGCGCGCGCGGCACTCGAGGATGTACCGCTTGTTGCGCCTGCCGATCGGGAACCACTGCGGGAACTGGAACAGGATCGCCCCGAGCTTGCCCGCCTCGTGCAGCGGGGCGAGCGCCGCGAGGAAGCGGTCCCACACCTCGTCGGTCACCTTCGGGTCGAGGTCCCGCAGGTAGTAGGTGGGCTTGGCCTCCCCGAGGCGCTCCCGCAGGTCCCGGTAGAACGCGCCCGGCCGGGTCGGATGCTGGGTGAGCAGCGAGAACGCCTTGACGTTGAAGGTGAAGCCGGGCGGGGTGCGGTCGCGCCACAGCGCGACCGTGGCCTCCGCGGGCGGCGCGTAGTAGGTGGAGTCGACCTCGACGATGGGGAAGTGCCCGGCGTAGTAGGCGAGCCGTTCCTCCGCCGTGGTGACGTGCTCCGGGTACCAGCCGGACGCGAGCAGCGTGCGGTCGGTCCAGGAGGCGGTGCCCACCAGGATCCGCGCCATACCCTCCCTCTGCTCAGACCACCTGCCAGGTATGCCTCGCGAGGAAGGCGTGGTCGCCCGCGGCGTACTCGGCGAAGCAGCGCCGCAGCTCCGCGAGGTCGGCGATCACGGTGCGCCGCATCTCCCCGGCCGCGCTGTCCTTGAACTCCAGCTCGTAGCCGCCGGCGATCGGGGACACCTGCAGGAAGTGCCTGCCGAAGTTGACAAGCGCGAGGAACGGGTTCTGCGGCGACAGCGTGCCGAGCGCGTCGTGCACCAGCCCCAGGTCCGGATCGACGATGATCATGCCGTCGCCGGTGCGGAGCTGCATGCCGGGGTGCACGCCGACCGGCTCCAGGTTGTGGACGAGGTCGCGTACCGGGTCATAGCAGACCAGGCCGTGCCTCCGCGCCAGCGCGAACGCCTGGATGGAGACGGCGTCGGCGACCTCCGGCTCCATCGTCACCACCGCGTGCCCGGGGTGCTCCTCGACCGCCACGTCGGGGAAGAGCGCGGAGAGCGCCGCGACGAAGGCCCCGACCGCGGGATGCGGGGCGGCGTCGGCGCCGTCGGCGAACCCTTGGCGCAGCCGCGCCGCCCGCTCCCGCGGGATGGGCTTGTCCTCATGCCATACGACCAGTTCGAAACGCACGATCCATGGTCGCACGCCCGGACCGGTGGTCAGCGGCGCTTGGCGGAGGCGATCCCCGGCGGCGCCGCGGCGAGGGCCTTGTGGATGGCGTCGACGAGGGCGAGCGCCGACTCCTCGGTGAGCTCGAGCGCCACCCGGGCCGAGGGGCCCTCGGCGGGGTTGACGAAGTCGATGTTCACCGTGTGCTCGTGGGTCGAGTGGTACGGGTGGTCGACGTAGACGCGGCCCTCGCGGACGGTGAACCAGCCCGAGGCGCCCTTACCCGCGCCGTCGCAGTCGAAGGACTCGGTGACGTAGGTGCACATGGCGGCGATCCTCCCCCGGTCAGGCGGACAGGTGACGGCCGAAGAAGTCGAACACCTTCTTCCACCCGTCCACGGCGGCCTCGGGCCGGTACGAGTTCCGGTCGACCGCGAAGAACGCGTGACCGGCGTTCGGGTAGGTGTGGAACTCGAACTGCTTGCCCAGCTTCCCCAGCTCGGCGGCGAGGGTGTTCACCTCCTCGGGGCTCGGCGCGGTGTCCTCCGCCCCGAACAGGCCGAGCAGCGGGCAGGACAGGTCGGGCGCCTTCGACAGCAGCGACGTCATCTTCACCGGGAAGTCGGGCGGGGTCGAGTTGACCACGAAGCCGCCGTAGCAGTCCACGGCCGCGTCGATCTGCAGCGAGCAGGCGACGAGGAACGCCTGCCGCCCGCCCGAGCAGTACCCGATGACGCCGATCTTGCCGTTGGCGTGGTCGAGCGAGTTCAGGTGCGCCGCGGCGGCGGCGACGTCGCCGACGACCTGCTCGTCCGGCACGCCGCCCTTGGCCCGTGCCGCGGCCGCCTGGTCGTCCGGGCTGACGCCCTTGCCCTCCCGGGAGAACAGGTTCGGGCAGATCGCGGCGTAGCCGTGCGCCGCGAACTTGCGGGTGATCTCCTTGGTGGCCTCGTCGTAGCCGGGGAGGTGGTGGATCACCACGACCCCGCCCCGCGGCCGGTCGCTCAGCGGCCGCGCCAGGTACGCCTCCAGCTCGGCGCCCTCATGTCCGTTGATCGTGACGGTGCCTGCCCACATCGCGTCAGTCACAGCGCGGCATCCTTTCCTGCGAGACGGGCCGGGCGCCGCTCGCGCCCGGCCGCGAACCGTTCGGGGGCCGGAACAGGGCCGGCGCGACGGTGCCGCGTGGCCCGGTCGGCGGCGATGTGGATCACATCGTCGCACATCGTGTTCCCGTGATCCGCGGTCGGCCGCACTCCCGGGGCGCGGGCCCGCACGGCATCGGCCCCGTGATCGCCACACCTCTGATCATCGATCTTTGCCGCATTTTGTGACGTTTCTTGTTCTTGTGTCCGCTTAGTGGGCAGGGGTGGCCTGCGGGGCGGCGCCGGTACGGCGCAGCCGGCGCCGGAGGAGGGATCGAGCATGAAGAAGAGTGGTGCCAAGGTCGGCCTGGCCGTCGCCGCAGGCTACTACCTGGGCCGGCGCCGCAAGCTGCGCCTCGCGGGCGCGCTGGCGCTCGCCGGTGTGGCCGGGCTGCGCCGTAAGAGCAAGCTGCTGGACAAGGGCATCAAGGCGCTCGGCTCCCCCGAGCTGGAGGAGCTCGCCGAACGGCTGCGCACCGACCTGCGCGACGTCGGCCGGACCGCGGTGACGGTCGCCACGAACCGGCCGATCAACGCGCTGAGCGATGTCATCCACGACCGCGCCGAGGCGCTGCGCCACCCGGAGCGGCAGGTGACGGAGGCGGCCGAGACCGCCACCGCGGCGGCGGGCGCCGCGGCGAAGCAGGCCGGGGACGCGACCGGCACCGTGACGGGCGAGGCGGCCAAGGCGACCGGCCCGGCGCGGCAGGCGACCGGCCGGGTGGGTGAGACGGCCGGCGGGCCGGCCGAGCGCCTGACCGGCACGGGCGAGGCGGCGAAGACCGCGGAGAAGACCGGACGGCCCGCGGAACCGGAGGCCCCGGGGACCGGGGAACCCGACGCCGCGAAGGCCGGGGGATCGGACGGGCCCGAGGCCGCCGAGCGCGAGCCCCGGCCCGAGAGCGAGAAGGCCACGGGCGCGGACCGCGACCGGCAGGACCGGACCGAGACTCGTGGGGACGGCGAGCGCGAGCCCCGGCACGAGGCCGAGAGCGGTGAGCGGCAGGAGGCCGCGGCCGCGGAACGCGACCGGCGGGACGCCGGTGAGGACGACGAGCGGCAGGGCGAGCGGCGGACGGAGCCGATCGAGGGTTCCGCCGAGGCCGGGCTCCGCGTGATGGGGTGATCGGCGATGACACAGGACGTGAAGGAACGGCCCCCCGAGCAGCAGGAGACACAGCAAGACACGCAGCAGGAGACCCAGCGGGAGACGACGGGCGGCGAGCAGCCCTGGCAGCGGCTCGGGCACGAGGTGGGCAACCTGGCCGGCGCGCTCGGCCGTAAGGCCCTGTCCTCGGTGGTGGGCCGGATCACCTCGGCCACCGGCCGCCTGCAGGAGTACGCCGGGGGCGGCGAGGCGGCACAGGGGGTCAAGGAGGCCGTGTCCGGCGGGACCGGCTCGGGTGGCGGGCCGTTGCGCCGCGCGGGCAAGGTGATCAAGGGCATCGGCACGCTGGCGAAGGGCATCACCCAGGTCGGTGAAGGGCTCACCGGCAAGGCCGGAGGGCGGGCCCAGGGCGACAAGAAGAAGATCACCAACGTGGTCGAGACGATCGACATCGGGGCGCCGGTCGACGTCGTCTACAACCAGTGGACCCGCTTCGAGGACTTCCCGTCCTTCATGAAGAAGGTCGAGCACGTCGAGCAGGAGAGCGACGAGCGTCTCACCTGGAAGGCGCAGGTCCTCTGGTCGCACCGCACCTGGCAGTCGGAGATCATCGAGCAGGTCCCGGACGAGCGCATCATCTGGCGGTCCCACGGCGACAAGGGCTATGTCGACGGAGCGGTGACCTTCCACCCGCTCGCCCCCAACCTCACCCGGGTGGTCCTCGTGCTCGAGTACCACCCGCAGGGCTTCTTCGAGCACGTCGGGAACCTCTGGCGCGCTCAGGGCAGGCGGGCCCGGCTCGAGCTGAAGCACTTCCGCCGCCACGTGATGACCCAGACCCTCCTCCATCCCGAGGAGCTGAAGGGCTGGCGGGGCACGATCCACGAGGGCCGTACCGTGCCCGAGGAGGCCGCACAGCCGACCGGCGAGCCCGGCGGCGGCCCGGAGGAGGCCGAGGAGCCGTCCGGCGAGCAGGCCGGCCACGACGAGGGCGGCGAGGAGCCGTCCGGCGAGCGGACCGAGGAGCGGGCGGAGACCCCGTCCGAGGAGTCCGGCGACGAGCGGCCCGGCCGCCGGAGCGACGAGACGGCCGGCGAGGAGCCGAAGCCGACCGGTGAGGCACGCGAGGAGCCGGCCCGTGCCGGCGGTGCCCCGAGCTGACGAAGCCGACGAAGGAGCGCGTCATGACCGATGACGCGACACGCACCGAGCCACATGCCACGCAGGTGCCGGATCAGGCCGCGGCCGAAGGGCTGCACGAGGGCCACGCCGCCGGTACGTCGACCACCGCGGCGCCGCGGGCCGCCCGGGTGCACGCCGGGGTCGATCCCGGGCTGCCCGGGCACACCCCGCGCCCAGCGCCACCACCGGAACGGCGTCCGGCGGTGGCGGGCGACCGGGCCGCCGAGGCCGACGTGCTGCTCGACGTGCCGAACCTCAAGGTGGACGAGATCAACCTTGAGGTGGCGGACCTGCGCGCCCGCGTCTCGCTGAACGCCGAGGTCCTCGACCTGCTGCGGCTGCACGTCGGCGCCGACGTGGCCCTCGGCAAGGTCGAACTCGGCATCAAGGGCGTGGAGGCGCAGGCCCTGCTGAAGGTGCGGCTCGACAACGTCGCCGCCATCATCCGGGACGTGCTGCGGACGATCGACAACAACCCGCAGCTGCTGGAGAACATCACCGCGGGCGTGGGCAGGGCGGTCGGCGACGTCGGTACGGCCGCGGGCCATGCCGTCGCGGATCTCGGTACGTCCACCGGTCGCGCTGTCGAGGGCCTCGGTACGTCCACCGG
>QGUZ01000467.1 GCA_003242605.1 Actinomycetota bacterium | reverse complement strand
CGCCGGCGTCCTGCTGTCCCGGGTGCTGATCGACCTCCACCACGACGATCACGAGGTGACCGGCGTCGTCACCCCCTACCGCGACCAGGCCGAGGCGACGCTGGAGGCCCTGCGCGACATCGAGGGCAGCGGGCGGGAACCGGCCGAGGTCGGCACCGCGCACCGGTTCCAGGGCCGCGAGTTCCCGGTCGTGGTGTTCGACATGGTGGAGGGCCGGGACGGCGACGGCATGTGGATGGCCAAGGCGTCGGCGCGGCCGGGCGCCGGCCGCTTCGAGCGGGAGGGGCTGCGCCTGTTCAACGTCGCCGTCACCCGGACACGGCACCGGCTCTACCTCATCGGCAGCCGCGAGCGCGTCGAGAACGCGCCACCTCGCAGCGCGCTGGGGCACGTCCGCGACCTGCTCAACGAGCGGCGGATCCGGCTGTTTTCCGCCTCGCACCTGATCGCTGCGCCGGCGGGGCTGCCGGTGAACCTGGGGCCCGTCGGGTCCCGGCTGGCCGAGGTGCTCGCGCGGCACGTGGAGATCTCCACGATCGACGACGAGCGCTCGTTCTACGAGACCTTCGCCTCCCGCGTCGCGGAGGCCGAGTCGTCGATCTGGCTGTGGTCGCCCTGGGTGGCCAGGCGCGTGTACGGCATCCTGCCCGCACTGCGGGATGCGGTGGCGAGAGGCGTGCGGGTGACGGTCTTCGTCCGCGATCCCAGTGACACCCTCCAGCAGAAGGAGCGGTTCGCCCAGGCCCTGGCGGCGCTCCGCGCCGTCGTCCCCAACGTGGTCCAGGTGCACGAGATGCACCAGAAGATCGTGGTGATCGACGAGCGCCTGGTCATGCTGGGCAGCCTGAACACGCTCTCCCAGCGCAGCACCCGCGAGGTGATGATCACGGTGCACGGCCGCCACTTCGCCCGCAAGCTGCTCGAGCACGAGCACGCCGAGGTGTTCGGCCGGCCGCCGCGATGCGAGCGCTGCGGGCGGGACACGGTGGACCTGCGGCGCACCGAGGCCAAGGGGTGGTACTGGCGCTGCTACAACAGGGCGTGTCCCGGCCGCAGCGGCAGCCGCGCCTGGACCATGCCGGTCCGGTTCGACCGAACCGATCGCGCCCGCTCCGCCGGGCGGGCCGTACGGTCACGCCGCCCCTGACGTCTTCGCAGCCTCCCGACGCGGGCGAAGCCGGGGCGCCGAGTCCGGTGAAACACCGTGGTCGATGGGGTCATGCCGCCCGGGATCGGCGGACCGCACGGCCCGCCACAGGACGAGAAGCGCCCCGCGCTCGGCGGGACTCGGCCTCGCGGCATGAATCGTTCACGGCCGCGAAACCGTGCCGGATCCCACGTCATGCCTTCCGACCTCTGATTCGAGCCCGGCAGGGCGCCTTATCCGCTGAACCCCGGAAATAAAAAGCTTGTCGGCTTTGCAGGGCCTTGTTACGTTACCGGAACCCTATTGATCTGCGGGTTTCACGGTACCGCGCTCCACCACCCCCTCCGTGCGTGCGCGGCAGCGCACGCCCATACCCGCACACCGGTCGCACCGGCGGTGATCCCCGGGTGCGACGCGAGCCCCCCTCAGGCGGTCCGCCCATGCCCGTGGATCGGCGTATCCGACCACACGGAAGGACCACGCCATGCGTCGATCACCCGATTGCGCTCCGGCCCCGGACGTCCGGACGGGGCCCGGGAAACCGACCGTCTCCCTCATCGTGCCGTGCTACAACGCCGCCAAGACGCTGCGGCTGTGCCTGGAGTCGGTGTTCGCGCAGACGCGCGTTCCGGACGAGGTCGTCGTGGTCGACGACGCGAGCACCGACGGCTCCGCGGAGATCGCCGAGAATCTGGGCTGCCGGGTCATCCGGCTGCCGGAGAACCGCGGCGTCTCCGCCGCCCGCAACACCGGGGTCGAGCACACCACCGGCGAGATCGTCTTCTTCCTCGACTCCGACGTCGCCCTGCGGCCGGACGCGGTGGCGAACGCGCTCGAGATCCTCGAGCGGGATCCGGAGTGCGGCTGCGTGCACGGCGTGTACGACACCGAGCCGCTCATCGACGACGGGCCGGTGGAGTGGTATCGCATCCTGCACGCGGCGCACTGGCGGCGCCGCCACCTGGGCCAGGTCAACAGCGTCATCTTCGCGCTCGCCGCGGTGCGCCGGACCGCACTGGAGCGGGCGGGCAGGCTGGACGAGAGCCTGCGCGACTCGGAGGACGTGGAGTACAGCAGCCGGCTGGCGGCCTGCTGCCGCATCGTGCTGACCGACACCGTGGTGGGCCGCCACGACGACGGCAGCCGCCTGTGGCCGATCCTCGCCGAGCAGTGGCGCCGGGCGCTGCCGCTGATCCCGCTGCGGGTGGTGGCCGCGGCGCGCAAGGCCGGCAAGCAGGAGCACGCCAACCATCCGGCCGGCATCCTGGCGTGCGCCCTCGCCCTGGCCACGCTGCCGCTGGGGCTGGTGCACGCGGCGCTGCTCGCCGTACCCGCCCTGCTGGTGGTGGGGTTCGTGCTCGCCGACCCGGAGCTGCCGAGGTTCGTCCGGCGGCAGCGCGGCACGGCGTTCGCGATCTACTTCATGGCCGTTCACCTGGCCGTGCACGTGGCCCTCGTGGCGGGGCTCGTAGCCGGCGCGCCCCGGGCGATCCCGCTACTCGCCTCCCGACTAAGGGACAAGACCCTAGTCAGGGGCCATTCCGTATAAGGGTGTCATAATGTAAACACCCCATCGCCCGAAGAGGGGCTTTCCATCCCTCCAATGGGAGCGCTCCCACATTACATCACCGCACGTCATCCCCCTCAAGCACCCGCACCGCGCCGAGCATGGTCGCGGCATCGAGCTTTATATCTTGTAAAGAAAGGGCATCGGGTCATGACCCGAAGCGATGACTCCTCC
>QGUZ01000466.1 GCA_003242605.1 Actinomycetota bacterium | reverse complement strand
CTCACGGCCGGCCGCGCTCGCCTCGCCTGCCATCCCGGCGCGGCGCGCGACCGAGCCCCCTCACACCCGGCGCACGCCCCGCGGTGGTGCCGCTCCCGGGTGCCCGTATCCCCGGCCCCGGACCACGCCCGCGAGCGGGGCCGTACCGGTCACCACCGGGACGCGGGCTCCGCCCAGCGGCGGGCGCGGGCGAGATCGTCCGGCGTGTCGCAGTCGAACCACGGCGGCCGCTCCCCCTCCGGCACGGCGATCCGGACCGGGTCCGGCCCGAGCGGTCCGAGCAGCCCGCGCAGCGAGGTGCCCCGGTACCGGCCGAGCGCGGCGGCGAGCACCCCGGTGCGCCACGCGCCGATCAGCCACTGCTCACCGCCCGCCTCATCGGTCAGCACGGCACCCGCCCGCGCCCGCCGGGCGCGCTCGAGGAGCAGGGCGACGTGCCCGGCGGTGAGGAACGGCAGGTCGGCGGCGAGCAGCGCCAGCAGCTCGGCCCGCACCTGTGCCAGCCCGGCCCGCAGCGCCGGGATCGGGCCTGACCCCGGCGGATCCTCCCGGGTGAACACCGCCCGCGCCAGGGGCGTGCCCGCCGCCCGCTCCGGAAGCGGCCGGGGCGGGCCGACGACGATGAGCCGCCCGGCATCGGGCACCGCCGCGGCCACCCGCGCGATCAGCGGCAGCCCGCCGACCGGCGCCCCCGGCTTGTCCGCGCCGCCGAGCCGCGCGGCCCGCCCACCGGCGAGGATCACCGCGTCGTACGGCATCGCCGCCTCAGCCGCCGATCGCCGACATGGAGCGGGGCGGCTGCAGGAAGCCGGGATCGTTGATCCCGTGCCCGGCCTTCTTCCGCCGGACCGCGCCCCGCCACAGCTCGGCCAGCTCGTCGTCGGACGCCCCGGAGCGCATGGCGGTGCGCAGATCGGTCTCCTCGAGCGCGAACAGGCAGTTGCGCACCTGCCCGTCGGCGGTGATCCGCACCCGGTCGCAGGCGCCGCAGAACGGGCGGGTCACCGAGGCGATCACCCCGACGCGGTGCGGGCCGCCGTTCACCAGGTACATCTCGGCGGGCGCGCTCCCCCGGGCCCGCGGGTCGTCCTCGGTGAGGTCGAACTCCTGCTTCAGCAGGCCGAGGATCTCGTCCGCGGTCACCATGTCCTCCCGGCGCCAGCCGTGCTGGGCGTCGAGCGGCATCTGCTCCACGAACCTCAGCTCGTACCCGTGCTCGAGGCAGAACCGCAGCAGCGGGACCGCCTCGTGCTCGTTGACGCCCCGCATGAGCACCGTGTTGACCTTCACCGGGGTGAGCCCGGCCGCCGCCGCGGCGGTGAGCCCGTCGAGCACGTCGTGCAGCCGGTCACGGTGGGCGAGCCGGATGAACAGCTCGCGGTCGAGCGTGTCGAGCGAGACGTTGACCCGGTCGAGCCCGGCGCGGGCGAGCGGCTCGGCGAGCCGGGCGAGCCCGATGCCGTTGGTGGTCAGCGAGATCCGCGGACGGGGGCGGAGCCGCGCGGTGGCGGCGACGATCTCCACGAGATCACGGCGGAGCAGCGGCTCGCCTCCGGTGTAGCGCACCTCGGTGATGCCGAGCCGCTCCACCCCGATGCGGACCAGCCGGATGACCTCCTCAGCGGTGAGGATGCTCGGTTTGGGCAGCCAGTCGAGGCCCTCGGGAGGCATGCAGTAGGCGCACCGCAAATTGCACCGGTCGGTCAGCGACACCCGCAGATCCGTCGCGACCCGGCCGAAGGAGTCGACCAGCACCAGGAGACCTCCATTGCGCGAGAGCCTAAGCCTATGCCGTGTGGCCTTTGTGGCGGCAACCCCTCGCGCGGGCGCCGGGATTCCCGGCCGGGCGGCGCGGGGTCACCCGCGGCGGGCGAGCAGGAACGCGTCCCGGGCCACCCGCGTCCCCTCCGGCTGCTCCACCGGCCGGTCCCGGGTCTCGGCCCGGACGATCTCCAGGCCGCACCCGGCGAGGTCCGCGGCCAGGTCACGCGGGGAGTAGAGGACCGCGGGGTCCTGCGGGCCGCCCACGCCGTTGGCGAGGTTGTCGCTGTCGTGCCCGACGATGAGCAGCAGCCCGCCCGGGGCCACGGCGCCGGCGGCCGCGCGGACGACCGCGCGCCGCTGCTCCGCAGGGGCGTGGAAGTAGGCGATGAGCACGAGATCGTACGCCCCGGGCTCGGGCGTGTAGCGGAGCAGGTCGGCCTCGACGATACGGAGCCGGTCCGCGTGCTCGCCGAGCCGCCGTTCGGCGAGCGCCCGGGCCCGGCCGAGGGCGACCTTGGAGAAGTCCACCGCGGTGACCGTCCAGCCGCGCTCGGCGAGCCACAGCGCGTTCCGCCCCTCGCCCGCCGCGAGGTCCAGGCCGCGGCCGGGCGGCAGGTCGGCGGCGACCTCCGCGACCCACCGGTTCGGCTCGGCCGACCACAGCAGCTCCTTCTCGGCGTAACGGCGGTCCCACTCGGCGCTGTCCATGGCGTCCTCCACGATCTCGCCTCGGATCGCTCGTCCTTGATCGGGCCCGCGGCGGACCCGCGCTCACGCTACCGCGGGCCGGCCTCGCCGCACGCCCCGGGCGGCCCGCCGCCCAGTCCTTGGCGGCCCGCCGCACGGCCCGCTCGGCTCGGCGTACGGCCCGGGCGGCTCGGCGCGTACGGCCCGCGACGCGGTGTCACCGCCGGCGCCTCTACCGCGCCATCGGCCACGCGGACCACGCCCCGTCGCTGCGCAGGCGGCTCGCAGGGCACCCGCCGGACCGCGGACCGCGGCGCCCGGCGGCCGATCGAGGCCCGCCGCGGCGGCGCGGCCGGCGCCGCGCGGCGAGCGCGGCGTGCACCCGCAGGACGTCGGCGGAGGGGGTCGAGGGACCAGATCCCCGCCCGGCCACCGCAGAGGGGGGGAGGGCGG
>QGUZ01000145.1 GCA_003242605.1 Actinomycetota bacterium | reverse complement strand
ACGTTGTCGGCGATCGTCGCGGCGTTGCGCGGGTCGTCCTCCGGGATGCCCTGCTCGACCTTGCCGACCAGGTCGGCGCCGACGTCGGCGGCCTTGGTGAAGATGCCGCCGCCGACTCGCATGAACATCGCGAGCAGCGCCGCGCCGAAGCCGAAGCCCTCGAGCACGGTGGGGGCGTCGCCCCGGTAGATGAGCACCACGATCGCGGCGCCGAGCAGACCGAGGCCCACGGTGAACATGCCGGCCACACCGCCGGTGCGGAACGCGATCCGCATGGCCGCCCGCTCGGGGTCGGCACCGCCCTCGGTGCCGCGTGCGGCGGCGGCCACCCGCAGGTTGCCGCGCACCGCGAGCCACATGCCCATGAACCCGGTCAGCGCCGAAAACGCCGCACCCACGACGAAGAAGATCGACCGGCCGATCTGTACGCCGGTCGACTCGGCGGGGAGCAGCAGCAGAACGAAGGGAATGACTACGACGAAGATGAGAAGCGTCCGGAACTGACGCGCCAGGTACGCGCCGGCTCCCTCCTGTACGGCTCGCGCGATGTTCTGCATGCGCTCGGTGCCCTGCCCGGCGGCCAGTACCTCGCGTACCAGGCCACCGGCCACGGCGAGAGCGATGAGAGCCACCGCGGCCACCACGATCACGATCGTGAGGTGGCCACCGTTCAGGGCGACCGCTGCGTCATCGACAGCGGCCAGATAAGGCCCAGACATCCGTCCTCCTCGGCCAGACGGGTTGCTTGTGCCCGGGGCGCGCCCTGTCTAACCGAAGTGCGGCCTGCGTGGGCGCACCCGGGGCGATTGGCAGTGCCGCTTCCGGTTGCGCCCGTAGACCTCCCGCAGTGCGCGAGCGCTCCACGGGACAAACCTTGGCCGGTGCCGGGAGTCTACGCAGGGGTGCAAGAGGATATGAAGCCCCAGGGGGGTATCCAGGCACAGGCGAGATCGATCAGTGACCTGATCTTTACATGAGGAGGAAGAAAGGTTGACCGGCCCCGGGGAATTCTCCCGGCCTTCCCTTGAATACTGTCCAAAACTATACGGGATTCCGGGCACCCTTCCGACCACCACCCCCCGCCTGCGGCGCAGCCGGGCGTCGCCGATCCGGCCGCGGGCGCCCCGGGCCGCGGCGCCGACGGCGAGTTCCCGGCTCTGACCTGCGCGGATACCCCGGCCCGCCCGGCCGACCGGCCGGATCACCCGGCGGGCGGTCCGGCGGCGAACCCAGGCTGGATGTGGTCGGGATGCGGACGGCCCCGATTTTCGGCGACCGTCTGCCCAGGACCGGACATGTCCGGAAACCGGACTGGTTGGGCCCGCCCGGCGCCCGCGAGGCGCGCGGCGTCAGGCAGGCCTGATACTCCGTCGGGTGCGAGCCCGGCGGAGTACGACGGGCGGGCCCCGTCAGGTCGTAGAGGGCAGGCCGTTCACGGCCGGCCAGCTCATCTTGACGCGCACGCCCTTCGCGCTCGGGATGACCTCGACGTCGTCGGCGAGTCCGGCGATGACCGCGAGGCCGAGGTCCGACATGTCGGGAAGCAGGCCGGAGAGCTCGTGTCCGTTGGCCGACGCCTTCTCCGGTTCGGGCCTCTCGGCGAGGTCGGCGTCCTCGCTCGGCGCGACGTCGATGACCGTGACCTCGAACCGCCCCGAGTCGTCACACAGCTCGATGCGGATGGGCTCGTCCGGGCAGTGGAGCCGGTGAGCCTCCACCGCCCGGGAGCACGCCTCTCCCACAGCGAGCCGTACCTCGTCCAGCAGGTCCTCGGACACCCCGGCGCGACGCGCAACCGCGGTCGCAATGAGCCGGGCCGTGCGCACGTGCGCTGGGAGGGCGCTGAACGTCAGCTCGACGGTGGCCATGGTCTACTTGTCTCGGCCGTGGGCTTCCTTGGCCTCCTCCACCGAGGAGTAGATGCCGAAGACCTTGGTGAGTCCGGTGATCCGGAAGATCTTCAGAATGCGCTCCTGGGTGCAGACGAGCTCCAGCGACCCGTCGTGCGCGCGCACGCGCTTGAGCCCGCCGACCAGGACGCCGAGCCCGGTCGAGTCGAGGAAGTCCACCTTCTCCATGTTCACGAGGAGGTGGAAGTTACCCTTGTTGACCAGGTCGATGAGAAGCTCACGCAGCCTCGGCGCCGTGTACACATCGATCTCACCCTCGACCTCGACGATGGTGAGCTGACCCTCGGTGCGATGGTCCAACTTCAGATCCACAGATCCTCCAGCGCCTTGCCTGCAGAATGATCCTGACGGGCCCGCCGCCCGCAGACCCATTGTCTCCGGTGGCACGACCCCGACGCGCGGCATTCAACCACGCTCCGCCTCCGTGTCTATACGAAATCACGACTCCGGGCGACTCTCCCCACAGATGCCAAACTGGAAACCAGTGACTTCGAATCCCTCACCTTCGCAGCACGTCGGCGCCCTGCTCACCCGGCTGCTCGCCGTGCCGTCCCGCCGGGGGCGGCTCACTCATGTGGAGCATGTTCCAGCACGTCAGGCGGGTCAAGCCGGATGGCCGGACTGGATCCCGCGAACACTCGCCGACCGCCTGCGCAACCAGGGCGTCGAGGGCCTGTGGGAGCACCAGCTCGAGGCCGCGGAGCACGTGCGCAGAGGCCGAAACGTGATCATAGCCACGGGCACGGCGTCGGGTAAATCCTTGGCATATCTCGTGCCGGCGGTGTCGCAGATCTTCGACGGGCGCACCGTGCTCTACCTCGCGCCGACCAAGGCGCTCGCCGCCGACCAGCTCCGCACCCTGCGCGGCCTGCGGCTCGCCCAGGTGAAGGCGGCGACCTACGACGGCGACACGCCGTTCGAGGAGCGCGCCTGGATCCGGCAGTACGCGAACTACGTGCTCACCAACCCGGACATGCTGCACCGGTCGATGCTGCCGCGCCACACCCAGTGGGCGTCGTTCTGGCGGCGGCTCGGCCTGGTGGTCATCGACGAGTGCCACGGCTACCGGGGCGTCTTCGGCTCGCACGTGGCGCAGATCCTGCGCCGCCTCCGGCGGGTCTGCGCCAAGTACGGCTCCCGCCCGGTGTTCCTGCTCGCCTCGGCGACGGTGAGCGACCCCGGCACGGCGGCGACGCGGCTCACCGGCCTGCCGGCGGAGGAGGTGACCGAGGACGCCTCGCCCCGGGGCGCGACCACCTTCGCGCTGTGGGAGCCGCCGCTGACCGACCTGCGCGGGGAGCGGGGGGCCCCGGTCCGGCGCACGGCGACCGCCGAGACCGCCGACCTGCTGACGGATCTCGTGGTCGAGGGCGTGCGCACGCTCGCGTTCGTGCGCAGCCGCCGGGCGGCCGAGACAGTGGCGATGACCGCGCGCAGGCACCTGGAGGAGGTGTCGCCGGAGCTGCCGGCGAAGGTGGGTGCCTATCGGGCCGGCTATCTCGCCGAGGACCGCCGGGCACTGGAGAAGGCGCTGCGGGAGGGTGAGGTGACGGGCCTCGCCACCACGAACGCCCTCGAGCTCGGCGTGGACATCTCCGGTCTGGACGCGGTGCTCATCGCGGGCTGGCCGGGGACCCGGGCCTCGCTGTGGCAGCAGGCGGGCCGGGCGGGCCGCGCCGGCCAGGACGCGCTCGCGGTGCTCATCGCCCGCGACGACCCGCTCGACACCTACCTGGTGCACCACCCCGAGGCGCTGTTCGGCCGGCCGGTGGAGGCGATCGTCCTCGACCCCGACAACCCCTACGTGCTCGCGCCCCACCTGTGCGCGGCGGCGGCGGAGATCCCGCTCACCGAGGCCGACGTGCCGATCTTCGGCCCGTCCGCCCCCGAGGTGCTCGACGACCTGGTACGGCGCGGCCTGCTGCGCAGGCGGCCGACCGGCTGGTACTGGGCCCGCCGCGGCCGGGCCTGCGACCTCGCCGACATCCGCGGGTCCGGCGGCCCGCCGGTCCACGTGGTGGAGGGCTCCACCGGCCGCCTGCTCGGCACGGTCGACGAGCCCTCCGCGCACACGACCGTGCACGAGGGCGCGGTCTACCTCCACCAGGGCGAGACCTACCTCGTCGAGACGCTCGACCTCGACAACGGGGTGGCCCTCGTCGAGGCCGCCGACCCCGGCTACTCCACGTTCGCCCGCGACGTCACCGACATCATGATCGTCGAGTCGCTGCGCTCGACCCCCTTCGGCCCGGGCGAGCTCCACTTCGGCACGGTCGAGGTGACCCGCCAGGTGGTCTCGTTCCTCAAGCGCGGCCAGACCGGCGAGATCGTCGGCGAGGAGCCGCTGGACCTGCCGCCCCGCACGCTGCGCACCCGGGCGGTCTGGTGGACCCTTCCGGACGACGCCCTGGCCCGCCTGCCCGAGGGCGACCGGGCCGACCTGGGCGGCGCGGCCCACGCCGCCGAGCACGCCTCGATCGGCCTGCTCCCCCTCTTCGCCACCTGCGACCGGTGGGACATCGGCGGTGTCTCCACCGAACGCCATCCCGACACCGGTCTGCTCACCGTGTTCGTCTACGACGGCCACGTCGGCGGCGCGGGCTTCGCCGAACGCGGCTACACCCGTGCCCGGGAATGGCTCCAGGCCACTCGCGAGGCGATCGCCTCGTGCGATTGCGAACAGGGCTGCCCGTCCTGCATCCAGTCCCCCAAGTGCGGCAACGGCAACGAACCTCTGAACAAACACGCCGCGATCCGCCTCCTGGACATCCTGCTGTCCCCGTGACCCGCATGCCGTCTTCCGTGGCGGGCGCCGCCCCAGGACCGGGTTTCGCCCGCGACACGACGCGGGTCCGGATGACCGTCCAGCCCTACGCCCTCGCCCACCGGTTCGCCACGGACCGGCCGACGAGCGCCCAAGGTGTTCCCCGCCGCGTTCTCCGTGCGCCCCGGCAGGACGCACGCCCGAACGCGAGGCTCTGCCCCTTCCCGCATCGCAAGGCCGATACCTCCTTCTCCTTGTGGCTCCTCCTTGCGGCCTTTTCGTGCTCCTTGTGGCTGCTTCGTGTGGGCTTCTCGGGCTTCTCCTTGTGGGCGGGCCCACTGATGCGGTCGCCCCGCAGGGTCGGGCCGGCAGGGGGACAACGAGTCACGGCGGGGTCCCTCGGCCGTCGGGCCCGGCTCGCGCGCGAGCGGTCACCGTCCGGACTCCCAGGAGAGGCAGGTGCGCGTCCGCTGCCACGATGACGTCCGCGACCGGCCCGACGACGGCGCAACGCTCCAGCCGCGCGCCGTTCGCCGCCGCCACCGCCTCGCCCTGGCGGCAGGCGTCCGCACCCAGTGGCACCGCCTGCGCCGCCACGGCCAAGGCGGTGAGGTCCGCCGCGGTCTGCGTCCGGTGCCGTACCACGCGGGCGCCTCCAACGGTGACGAATCCCAGCGCGACCGTCCACAGCACACCGATCACGGCCACCGCCCACACGGTCGCCATGCCGGCCTCCCGTGTCCGCCGCTTCCCGCCCCGCCCGCCCCGGCCGGGCTCGAGGGCCGTGTCGCGGCGGCCCAGGTTCGGGGCGCCGCGCTTCCCCGCGGCCCGGCCGGAGCAGGATCGCGATGGGCCGGGGTCGCTCGTCCCGAGAGCGCCGGCGGTGCTTGACCGCCGCAGGTGCGGAATCGGCCGCGACGGCGGTCGCTGCTCCCTCATCGGCGGCCTTGCAGGACGCCCGAGCGTGGCGGGCGGGCAGCGGCCATGTCGGCGGGCAGCGCGGCGCACCGCACACCTTGGACGCCGTCCCAGCCGAAGGCCGGCCCGAACGGGATGCCGGCGGCGATCCGGCAGGCCATCCGCCGGCCGAGGCCCGTCGAACGGGATACGCCGACAGAGAACGCGGTTGCGGATGCCGTGAAGGGCAGCGCCGCCGTCCACGGTTCGGCGGAAGGACCAGTGACTCCACGCGTGCGATCACCTCGTTTCTCTCTGTGTCGGATCGACCCCGCCGTTTCGAGCGCCGGAGCCGCGCCATCGCGTGCCTGCCGCGGGCGCTCTGGGATGCCGGACTTCGCCGTGGGGCGGTCGGGGTCGGCCACATGCGTCGGGCAGCGACGTGCCGGGTGTCCGGCTGACCGGGGCGGAGGTTCACCCGCGGCCCGTCGGGCGCCCTGCGCTCTCTCGGAGGTCCGTCGGCCACACCTCCCGGTGAGTGCGCGTCTTCCGGCCGGCGAATCCGGCGGCGGGATACCGCTCGTCGAGACGGCCGGGCGTGGTGCCCGCCGAATGGACAGGTGCGGTACCGGCGCATCGTCACCGCTTCTGGTGGCTCGGCCATCGGGCCGGATCGGGGCGGGGCCGAGCCGTCGAAGCCATCGACGAGGCGGCATCACCCTGCTCGTCACCTTCCTGTTCGTCACCTCCCTGCGTTGCTTTGGGGTCCCGCTGTGAGCGGGGCCTCGGCTGCCGGGCCGGTGTCCGGCGTGGCCGCTCCTCGTTCCTCACCCACCGGAGGTGCCGGTGGGCCGCCGGGAGCGCCGCCGTGGGTGGATTCGCCGGGAGAGAACGCGGTTGCGGAGACGGTGATCGATGGCATCACCGCCGCCCAGTTCGGGCGAACCACCGCCGATACCCGGACCTTGAAAAGGTCGCCCTGCTGCTCGACCGAGGCATTCGCCTGCGGCGGCGCCGCCTTCAGGGCCGCCGCCCGGACCGCCTCGAGAGGTTCGCCGCGGGCGGCGGCCCGGGCGCCCGCTCGGGCCGCGTCCACGCATGCGAGCTGGGCGGCGACGACGCTGATCGCCCACAGGCCTGCCGCAAGGACGAGGACGAGGGCGGGGAGCGCCATCGCGGCCTCGGCCGTGACGGCGCCGCGGTCGCCCTGCCCGGGCCTCATCCGGCGAGCTTGAGCGCGCGGTCGATGAGCGCGGTGAGCATCTCCCGCACTCCCGGGCTCGTCACGACCTTGTAGAGGAGGGCGCCGAAGGCACAGGCGGCGATCGTGCCGACCGCGTACTCGGCGGTCGACATGCCCGCCTCGCCGCGGGTCCGGAGCGCGCGGAACGCGTCCCGTGCCTGCCGGATCGCCCACTGAACAGCCAGCATGAGACTCCTCCGTTTCCGGGCCCGCTCCCTGCCGCGGGCTTTCCACGGGAGAGGGTCGCTTTCCGCGGCGCCCCTCGGGGCTTCCGAATCCCGTTCTGTGGATAACTCGGCCTGTCATGGCACGAGCACCTGCGCGGCGAGGCCGGCGACGACGGGGACGATGCCGAGGCAGACGAACGCCGGCAGGAAACACAGGCCCAGCGGCGCGACCGCATGGACCCCGACCTTCCGGGCGGCCGCCGCGGACAGCGCTCGCGCCTCCTGCCGGGCGTCGGCGGCCAGCCGGGCGAGGACGTCGGCGACCGGTGCCCCGCTGAGCGCGGCACGGGTCATGGCGCGGGCGAGCGGGGCGAGCGCGGGCTCGGCCGCCGCCACCGCCCACGCCTCCTCCGGATCGGCGCCGAGCATGAGCCGCCGTCCCACCGCGGCCAGGGTCTCCCCGAGCGGGCCGCCCATCGCCTCGGCGACGGCCTCGACCGCCGCCCGGGTCGGTTGACCGGCGCGCAGGCAGGCCGCCAGCATCTCGGCGGCGAAGGGAAGATCGGCGATCAGACGCTCACGTCTTCGGCGCGCTTCGACCGGCTCGCGTCGGCGGGCGAGCGCCACGACGGCCGCGGCCACGGCAGCGCCGACGACGAGACCGAGCATGCCGCCGACTCCGACGGCGCCTGCGGCGCCGCACGCCGCCGCCTGCCACCAGACGCGTGCACTCCGAGACCCTTGCGGCTGGTTCTCATTCGCATGATCGGCCCCGTTCCCGGCCGGATCTCTCCGCGCTTCGGCGCGGAGCCGCAGCAGCCGGTCGCGGGCCTGGCTCGGGGACGGCCAGGCCAGCACCGCGGCCGCGATCAGGACCACGGCGAGTACTGCAGTGATGCTGATCTCCCTTCTCCTGATCGTCTGTTCTTTGCGCGGGCGTTCGCCCAGCGCTGCCCGCCGCGGTGCGTGGCGAATCCGCAGCGGACCGCAACGCGGGTCCCCCGGCCCACGCGCGCTGCCATGTGGTGAGGTGTCCGGTCCCGCACGCAGAGCTCGTGGGGGCGACTACGTCGCACGCACGTGCGGCCGTCGGACCGAGTCCAGGGCAAGGTCAGATCGAGGCCGTCCGCTCCGCGTCGGCCACCATGCGGCGAATCCACACGACACCCACCACATCGAGCGCCGCCCCTGCCACGAGGCACCCGAGACCGGCCGGGCCACCGAACAGGAAACCGAGAGGGTTCATGCCGAGGCCGACGGCCATGAGGATGCCGAGCGCGGGAAGGAGGGCGAGCAGCCGTACGGTGGCGCGGGGACCGGCGAGCTGGGCGGTGAGGTCCCGGCGGTGGGCCTCGGCCTCGCGCAGTGCCGTGATCACACCCTCGACGAGGACGGTCAGGCTGCCGCCGACCGCCGTGCTCACCCGCCAGCAGGCCGCGAGCCGGCGCAGGCCCTCGGCACCGGGGGCGCGGGCGGCCTCGCGGAGCGCCGGGGGCACGTCACCGCCGTCCCGGGCGGCGGCCGCGACCGGGCGGACGACCGCCGGATCGGGCGGCTCGACGGCGGCCACGGCGCGGCACAGCGCGTCCTCGGCGGACCGGCCCGCGGTCAGCTCGGCCATGAGCGCCTGGCACAGCTCGAGGCAGGTCTTGCGCCAGGCGTCCGCATCGCGCCCGGCCCGCCCGGGCCGGGCCACGCGCCGCAGCCGCACCGCCGCTCGGGCCATCGACCTGCGCCACCTCGGCGTGGCAGGGGGTGCGGTCAGCTCCCGCAGCCGCACCAGCTCCGGAGGCGGACCGCACAGCACCCATGCGGCGAGGCCGGCCGCCACGATCGCCACCGCAGCCGTCACCGTGCCCGGCCTCCCCGCAGGCCGGTCGGCGTCCCGAACATCCCGCCGATCGCCGGAAGCCGGGCCGCCAGGGCGGGGAAGGCGGGGCCGGGCACCGGCGGGCCCGCCGGAGGGAAGGTCAGGGCCGGGATCGCCTCGACGAGCCCGTCGGGGCGACGGTGCAGCAGGCAGATCTCGGAGAGCCGGCGCCGTCCGCCGCCCGGGTCCCGGACCAGGTGGACGACGACGTCGAGGGCGGCGGCGATCTGGCTGTGCACCGCCTCGCGGGACAGACCCGCGGCGCAGGCGAGGGCCTCCAGGCGGGCGGGCACGTCGCCCGCGGTGTTCGCGTGCAGGGTGCCGCAGCCGCCCTCGTGGCCGGTGTTGAGGGCACCGAGCAGGTCCACCACCTCGGCGCCGCGCACCTCGCCGACCACGAGGCGGTCCGGGCGCATGCGCAGGGCCTGCCGGACCAGGTCGTGCAGTTCCACGCCGCCTTTACCCTCGAGGTTCGGCGGGCGGCATTCCAGGCGCACCACGTGCGGGTGGACGGGGCGCAGCTCGGCCGAGTCCTCCACGATGACGATGCGCTCCCCGCGGTGGACGAGGGAGAGCATGCTCGACAGGAGCGTGGTCTTGCCGGTGCCGGTGCCGCCGGTGACGAGGAAGGCCAGCCGTGCCGCGAGGATCTCCGCGAGCACTCGCGCGCCCGGCCCGGGGACGAGCTCGTCCAGGGTGAACACGCGCCGCGACGGCAGGCGCAGGGAGATGCAGGTGCCATCGACCGCGATCGGCCGCAGCACCGCGTGCAGCCGGATGCCGCCGGGCAGCCGCGCGTCCACGTACGGGCTGGCGTCGTCGAGGCGGCGGCCGGCGCTCGCGGCGAGCCGCTGGGCCAGCCGCCGGACGTCGTCGTCCGAGGGGAAGGTGATGGGGGTGCGGCGCAGGCCGCACCCGTCGTCGGCCCACACCTCGCGCGGCCCGTTCACCAGGATGTCGGTGACGCCGGGCTCGGCGAGCAGCGGCTCGAGCGGCCCGGCGCCGATCAGGTCGGCGTGCAGCGCCCGCGTCACGGCGAGCACCTCGGCATCGCCGATCACCGCCCGTTCGGCCCGCAGGGCGGCGGCCACCCGGGCGGCGGTCGGCTCGGCCCCGGCGCGCGCGAGCCGTACCCGGACGGCTTCGACCAGCTCGGCCGGGACCGCGGGCGTCCGGCCGGTCCGCCGCTCGCGCGTGACGGCTTCGGGGTGGGTCGTGACGGTCATGCGCGGGCCTCCTCGCGGCGGATCGTGTCGAGGAAAGAGGTGCAGAAGCCGCCGAGGGGCGTGCGCGGGGAGAGCGGCAGGGTGTCGCCGCGGTCGAGGGCGGCGGTGAGGCCGCGCTGGTCGGGGACGCGGCCCGCGCACGGCAGGTCGAGGCAGGAGGCGGCCACGTCGGGGTCGAGCGGACGGCCGCGCAGCACCGCCCGGATGTCCCGGGTGTGGCGGCGCAGCACGAGCAGGAGCTGGCCGGCGGCGAGCACGCCGCGCAGGTCGGCGGGGACGACCAGCAGGGTGGTGCGGGCCCGGGTGAGCGCCTCGGCGCAGCCCGGGTCGATGTGCCGTGGCAGGTCGACCACGACCAGGTCACAGCCGCGCCGGGCGGCGTCGAGCACGGTGCGCATCGCCTCCGCGGGGATGGGGGCGGGCTCGCCGCGGTGCCAGGACAGCACGGTGAGCGGGCCCAGGCCGGGCAGAGCCGTGCGGAGGGCGGCGAAACTGACCCGGCCCTCCCGGCCCACCACCTCGGGCCAGCGCGCCCCCTCCGCCCGCTCCTGGCCGAGCAGCACGTCGATGCCGCCGCCGAGCGGGTCCGCGTCGACGAGCAGGGTGCGCACCCCGGCCCGGGACGCGCACAGCGCCAGGGACGCGGCGAGCACGCTCGCTCCCGCGCCGCCGCGGCCGCCCACCACGCAGACCACCCGCCCGTTCCGCGCGGCGGGCTCGGCCGCCTCGGCGAACGCGTCCACCAGGTGCCGTTCCGCGGCGGGCAGCTCCAGCACCCCCTGGGCGCCGACCGCGACGCACCGGCGCCACACGTCCGGGTTCTCCGGCTCGCGCGTCACGAGCAGCACGCCGGAGCGCCGCGGCGGCCCGAGCGCGGCCACCGCGTCCGCGAGATCGCTGCCGACCACCACGAGCGGTGCGGGCGTCCAGTACGGCCGGGCGTGGGCGGCGGCGTGCGCGACGTCGAGCTCCACGCCGGCGGCCGCCGCGAGCCGGAGCAGGTCGTCGAGCAGCTCCTGATCGTCGGTGATGACGAGGGGACGGTTCATCGGTGCCTCCCTGTGCGTGGGAGGTCCACCATCCGTCACCGCGGAATCCGCCGGAGTGCCCGAACGTGATTCTGTGGATAGCGCTTTACCTGTGAGGAAAAAGGGGGCGACCCCCGCCGGGGGGGAGAGCGGGGGTCGCCGAACGGTCCGGCTCCGGGGGGGTAGAGCCGGTCCCGTTGTTAGAAGAAAGCTTTCAACACCTCGCCACTACATGGCAAGACAGTTGCAAAGTCGTCCAAGCGCGGCAAACGACCGCCAGAACGCACCTTGTATGCTGCCCGATCCGCAGACCTTTCGTCGAGCCGCGTTCCGTATTTCGCCGCGTTTCCGCAGTCGGCGGCCCGGGCGATGGTAAAGGTCTTGACCCCGGGGGTTCCCAAGGGCATGCATCGGGCGTAGAAAGGTGGTACGGACCGAGCGTCCGGGTACGGCTGCCGGGTACCCACGCGCGACCAGCCGCGGGAGGCGCGTCGAGCAGGGCTTGTCCCACTCAGACGGATTGAGGTGCACGCTTGGTAGCCCGGTGAGACGTACCGGCGGCGGCGTCCCGCGCCAGGGACGCCGTTCGTCATGCCGACGCGCATCCCACCGCAGGGGTTTACCGCCCGGGCGTTCCGCGGCCCGATCGAAGGCCAGCCCCCTTTTCCGCCCCGGCGCGGGATTCCCGTTCCCCGCACACCGATTCCCCCCCACCCCACCCGACAGTTCGCCACCCCCCCGGGCCGGGCCTGCC
>QGUZ01000144.1 GCA_003242605.1 Actinomycetota bacterium | reverse complement strand
GCCGCGCGCCGCGCCTCGGCGACGAGCTCCGCGGTACGGCGGGCCGTACCGGACGGCGCGTCGGCCTTGTTCGGGTGATGCAGCTCCACGATCTCGACCGAGTCGAAGTAGCGGGCCGCCTTCTGGGCGAAGTGCATCATCAGCACCGCCCCGATGCCGAAGTTCGGCGCGATCAGCACGTTGACGCCCTCGTGCTCGCGCAGCCACCCGCGGACCGTCTCCAGCCGCTCGTCGTCGAACCCGGTGGTGCCCACCACCGCGTGCAGCCCGTGCGAGATGCACCAGTGGAGGTTGTCCATGACCACGTCCGGGTGGGTGAAGTCCACCACCACCTCGGCCGCGGTCAGCGCCTCCCGCGGGTCGTCCTTGTCCACGGCGGCCACGAGCTCCATGTCCTCGGCCGCCTCGACCGCCTTACAGACCTCAACACCGACGCGCCCACGCGCGCCCAGCACACCTACCCGAATCACGAGCCCCAAGCGTAACCGCTCCCACCGCGGTCCCTCGCGCCGCGGCCGGGGCGGCGGGCGCGCGCGGGCGGCGCCGTCAGGCGATGTAGTCGGAGAAGTCCCGGCCGGCGTACGGGCCGATCACCGCGAGGGTGAGCGGCCGGTTGAGCACCTCGCGCGCCACCGTCGCGATGTCCTCGGGGGTCACCGCGTCGATGCGGCGGAGCACCTCGTCGACCGGCATGAGCCCGTCGTAGACCAGCTCGCTCTTGCCGATGCGGGACATGCGCGAGCCGGTGTCCTCCAGGCCGAGCACGAGACCGCCGCGCATCTGGCCCTTGCCGCGGACGATCTCCTCCTCGGTGAGGCCCTCGGCGACCACCCGGGCGAGCTCGTCGCGGCAGATCTTCAGCACCTCGTCGATCTTCGACGGCAGGCAGCCCACGTAGATGCCGAACTGGCCGGTGTCGGCGTACTGGGAGGTGTAGCTGTACGCCGAGTAGGCGAGGCCGCGCTTCTCCCGGATCTCCTGGAACAGCCGGGACGACATGCCGCCGCCGAGCGCCGCGTTGAGCACCCCGAGGGCGAACCGCCGGTCGTCGGTGCGGGCGAGCCCGGTGGTGCCGAGCACGAGGTTCGCCTGCTCGGTGGGCCGGTCGAGCACCCGCACCCCGGACCGGAACGGCACGCCGGGCCCGGACAGCCGCGGCGGCGCGGGCGGGGTGTCGCCCTCGAGCGCCCCCACCCGGTCGTACGCGTCGGCCACCAGGTCGACCACCCGGTCGTGGTCGACGTTGCCCGCCACCGAGACCACGGTCCGCGGCGGCCGGTAGTAGCGGTGGTAGTACTCGGCGATGCGGTCCCGGGTGAGCGCGTTGATCGACTCGACCGTGCCGAGGATCGGCCGCCCGATCGGCGTGTCGCCGTACAGCTCGGCGGAGAACTGCTCGTGCACGACGTCGGAGGGGTCGTCGTCGTGCATGGCGATCTCCTCGAGGATCACCGCCCGCTCGGACTCCACGTCCTCCGGGGTGATCAGCGAGGAGGTCACCAGGTCGGCGAGCACGTCGATGGCGAGCGGCAGGTCCTCGTCGAGCACCCGGGCGTAGTAGCAGGTGTACTCCTTGGCGGTGAAGGCGTTGATCTCGCCGCCGATGCCCTCGATCGCCGCGGAGATCTCCAGCGCGTTGCGCCGGGGCGTCCCCTTGAACAGCAGGTGCTCCAGGAAGTGCGTGGCCCCCATGTGCTCGGGGGCCTCGTCCCGCGACCCGATGCCGACCCACATGCCGACCGCGACGCTGCGCACGGCCGGCATGGTCTCGGTCACCACCCGGAGCCCGCCGGGGAGAACGGTGCGGCGGACGACCCCGGCGCCGTTCTCACCATCGTGAAGAGTGATCGTGTTCAGTGGTCGCTTCACGTCAGTGCCGGACGCGGATCAGGAGTTGCCCTCGTTGCGCGCGCCGCGGGAGCGGGTACGGCGCCGCCGCCCGGACGACTCGCCCGGCTCGGACCCGCCGCCACCCGACTTCGCGGACGCGCCGGCCTTCGCCGTCTCCTTCTTGGCCTTCGACGACTCCTTCTTCGCCGCCTCCTTGGCCTTGGCCTTCGCGGCCTCCGCCTCGATCACCTCGACGGGGACGAGCGAGAGCTTGCCGCGCGGGTCGATCTCGGCGATCTCCACCTGGATCTTCTCGCCGACGCTCATCACGTCCTCGACGTTGTCGATCCGCTTGCCGCCGTACATCTTGCGGATCTGCGAGACGTGGATCAGGCCGTCCTTACCCGGCAGCAGCGACACGAACGCGCCGAACGCGGCGATCTTGACGACCGTGCCGAGGTAGCGCTCGCCGACCTCGGGCATGTGCGGGTTGGCGATCGCGTTGATCGCCGCCCGTGCGGCCTCGGCGGACGGGCCGTCGGTCGCGCCGATGTAGATCGTGCCGTCGTCCTCGATCGTGATCTCGGCGCCGGTCTCGTCCTGGATCTGGTTGATCATCTTGCCCTTCGGGCCGATGACCTCGCCGATCTTGTCGACCGGGACCTTGATCGTGATGATCCGCGGCGCGGTCGGGTTCATCTCGGCCGGAGCGTCGATCGCCTCGCGCATCACGTCGAGGATCGCCAGCCGGGCCGCCTTCGCCTGCTTCAGCGCGCTCGCCAGCACCTCGGCCGGGATGCCGTCGAGCTTGGTGTCGAGCTGCAGCGCGGTGATGATGTCCCGGGTGCCGGCGACCTTGAAATCCATGTCGCCGAACGCGTCCTCGGCACCGAGGATGTCGGTGAGCGTGACGTACTGGCCGTTCTCGTAGATGAGGCCCATCGCGATGCCGGCGACCATGTCCTTCAGCGGCACGCCGGCGTCGAGCAGCGACATCGTCGAGGCGCACACCGAGCCCATCGAGGTGGAGCCGTTCGACCCGATCGCCTCGGAGACCTGCCGGATCGCGTACGGGAACTCCTCCCGGGACGGCAGCACGGGGATGAGCGCCCGCTCGGCGAGCGCGCCGTGCCCGATCTCCCGCCGCTTCGGCGAGCCCACCCGGCCGGTCTCACCGGTCGAGTACGGCGGCATGTTGTAGTTGTGCATGTAGCGCTTGCTGCGCTCCGGGCTCAGCGAGTCGAGCATCTGCTCCATGCGGAGCATGTTGAGCGTGGTGATGCCGAGGATCTGGGTCTCCCCGCGCTCGAACAGCGCCGAGCCGTGCACCCGCGGCACCACGTGCACCTCGGCGTTGAGCTGCCGGATGTCCTTGGGGCCGCGGCCGTCGATGCGCACGCCCTCGTTGATGATCCGCTCGCGGATGAGCTTCTTGGTGAGCGCCCGGAACGCGGCGGCGATCTCCTTCTCGCGGCCCTCGAAGTCGGCGAGCAGCTTCTCCGCGGCGAGCGCCCGTACCCGCTCCAGCTCGGCCTCCCGCTCCTGCTTGGACGGGATGGTGAGCGCCGCGGCGAGCTCGCTGCGCACCGCGTTCACCACGGCCTCGTAGGCGTCCTCCTGGTAGTCGACGAAGAGCGGGTACTCGACCGGCTCCTTGCCGGCGACCTCGGCGAGCCGCATCTGGGCGTCGCACAGCACCTTGATGAACGGCTTGGCGGCCTCGAGGCCCTCGGCGACCCGCTCCTCGTTCGGCGGGGTGCCGCCCTCCTCGATGAGCTTGAGCGTGTTCTTGGTGGACTCCGCCTCCACCATCATGATCGCGACGTCGCCGTCGTCGAGCACCCGGCCCGCGACGACCATGTCGAACGTCGCCCGGTCCAGCTCGCTGACGGTCGGGAAGGCCACCCACTGGCCCTCGATGAGCGCCACCCGCACGCCGCCGATCGGGCCGGAGAACGGCAGTCCGGCGAGCTGGGTGGACATCGACGCGGCGTTGATCGCCACCACGTCGTAGAGGTGCTCGGGGTGGAGCGCGAGGATCGTCGCGATGATCTGGATCTCGTTGCGCAGGCCCTTGTGGAAGCTCGGGCGCAGCGGCCGGTCGATCAGCCGGCAGGTGAGGATCGCGTCCTCGGACGGCCGGCCTTCACGGCGGAAGAACGAGCCCGGGATACGGCCGGCCGCGTACATCCGCTCCTCGACGTCGACGGTGAGCGGAAAGAAGTCGAGCGCCTCCTTCGGCTGCTTGGAGACCGTGGTGGCGGACAGCACCATGGTCTCGTCGTCGAGGTAGGCGACCGCGCTTCCCGCCGCCTGGCGGGCGAGCCGTCCGGTCTCGAACCGGACGGTGCGCGTGCCGAAGGAGCCGTTGTCGATGACGGCCTCTGTGGTGTGGACTCCCTCCACGGGGGACCTCCTTTTCGGCTTGGTCTCCCCGCGCCCGGCGCACTCGCCTGCTCCCCGTCAGGTGCAGCGCCGGTCTTCGATCGAAGCACCCGGTCTGTACGGCGGTAGCCGTGACCATCCGGAGGCCACTACCGAGGACCGGCCCTCCGACTCCGCGGGAACGCGCCAGCGCGGACGCGGGGCAGTGTCTGTTCAGTTGTCCCTACGGCCCAGTCTGCTCAAAATATGGGTCATTTAACGGGCGCGACGCGCCGTCGACCCACACCAGACCGGTATTTGACCGGATACGAGTGAGGGGGCGACCCGACCGCCGCCCCCTTGTTCACTCTATCGGCGCAGGCCAAGCCGCTCGATCAGCGACCGATACCGCTCGATGTCCTTCGACTGCAGGTACTTCAGCAGCCGACGGCGGCGGCCGACCAGCAGCAGCAGCCCACGGCGGCTGTGGTGGTCGTGCTTGTGCACCTTGAGGTGTTCGGTGAGCTCCTGGATGCGCCGGGTCAGCAGCGCGACCTGCACCTCCGGCGACCCGGTGTCGTTCTCCCCGGTACCGAACTCCTCAATGATCTTCTTCTTCGTGGCGGTGTCGAGCGACACGGCTCTCCTTAATCCTCTATGGGCACACCTGCAACACGTTGCGAAGTCGAACGACCGTGTGTGCCTACAGTCGCCGACCGTATTCGGCGGACGGCACGGCGAGCGCCGGACGCACGCCGACATGCAAGGCTACCATCCTGCCATACCTGGCAGCACATCTTACCGATCGGCCCGTGATCGACGTGAAGGTTGCCGTCGATCTCCCCGCGGGGCCGCCGGTGTTCCGGGTGCGGCCCGCGGTCAGCCGTCCGACTCCGCGGTGAGCTCGCGGGTCCGCTCGATGTCGCGCCGCATCTGCTCGATCAGCGCCTCCACGCTGTCGAACTTGAGGTTGTCGCGCAGCCGGTAGCCGAACTCGACGGCGACGTGCGCGCCGTACAGGTCGAGGTCGTCGCGGTCGAGGGCGTGCGCCTCGACGGTGCGCGCGACCCCGGCGAAGGTGGGGTTCGTGCCCACCGAGATCGCGGCGGGCCAGCGCTCCCCCGGGTACGCCGGCGGCACGCCGGCCACCGCGACGCACTGCAGCCACCCGGCGTAGACGCCGTCGGCCGGGATCGCCGTCCGCTCCGGCGGCTCGACGTTCGCGGTCGGCACGCCGAGGGCGCGGCCCCGCTGGTAGCCGCGCACCACCACGCCCTCCACCCGGTGCGGGCGGCCGAGCGCGTCGCGGGCGCCCTCCACGTCCCCGGCGGCGAGCCGCTCCCGGATCAGGGTGGAGGAGATCGCCTCGCCGTTGCTCACCAGCGGCACGCCCTCGGCGACGAAGTCGTACTTCTCCCCCAGCTCGCGGAGGGTGTCCACGTTCCCCGCCGCCTTGTGGCCGAACCGGAAGTTCTCCCCCACCACCAGGCCCGCCACCCGGAGCCGGTCGACGAGCACGGACTGCACGAACTCGTCCGGGGACATCTTGGAGAACTCCAGGGTGAACGGGAGCGTGCACACCGCGTCCACGCCGAGCTCGGCGAGCAGCTCGCCGCGGTACCGCGGGGTGGTGAGGCGGGGCGTCTGGGTGCCGGGGCGCACCACCTCGTCCGGATGCGGGTCGAAGGTGACGACCACCGCGGGCAGGCCGAGCCTGCGCGCCATCTCGACCGCGCGCCGGACCATGCCCTGGTGGCCGCGGTGGACTCCGTCGAACACACCGATCGTGACGACGGATCTGCCCCAGCCCTCGGGCACGTCGTCGAGTCCGTGCCAGAACTCCACCTTGACCTCGTTCCCTTCGGATTGTCGGTCGGCCCTCATCAGCGTGCCACGTTCCCGCCGGCGACCCCGCACCGGGTGCGCGCGGCCCCTTCCAGGGTCGCACCATCGGGGCCGTTTTCCCCAGAGGCCGGGCCTTCGCCGTGCCGGGCGCGCCCCGGCCCCGTCCCCGCGGGCCGCACCGCCGCCCGGGCGGCGCCGGGACCGGCGGTGTCAGGGAACGAAGACGGCCAGCGGCCGGGCCTGTCCGCCCCGTTCCTCGACCAATGCCAGAAGCGTACCGTTCGGGGCGAACACCCCGATCGGCCCGGGGCCGAGCCCGGCGGCGGGCAGCCGCCCGCCGTGCGCGACCACGCGGGCCTGCTCGAAGGTCACCTCCCGGCGCGGGAAGGCCGCGGCCACCGCCTCGGCGATCGGCATGATCTCCACCGACCGGGACAGCTGCTCGATGGTCCGCGCGTGCGCAAGCGTGTACGGCCCGACCCGGGTGCGCCGCAGGTAGGTGAGGTGGCCGCCGACGCCGAGCCGTTCCCCCAGGTCGCGGGCGAGCGCGCGGATGTAGGTGCCGCTCGAGCAGCGCACGGTCACGTCCACGTCCACGATCTTCGTCGCGGTGGCGGCGTCCTCGCCGGGGCGGAACGCGGTGACCTCGAAGGAGTACACGGTCACCGGGCGGGCGGTCAGCTCGACCTCCTCGCCGGCGCGGGCCCGCCGGTAGGCCCGCTCGCCGTTCACCTTGATCGCGCTGACCTGCGGCGGGACCTGCATGATCTTGCCGGTGAGCTCGGCCACGCCGGCGGCCACCGCCTCGGGCGTGACGCTCGCCGCCGAGGTCACCGCGACCACCTCGCCGTCGGCGTCGTCGGTGTTCGTGGACACGCCGAGCCGGATCGTGCCGTCGTAGACCTTCTCGGTGAGCGCGAGGTGGCCGAGCAGCCGGGTCGCCTTCTCCACGCCGACGACGAGCACGCCGGTGGCCATCGGGTCGAGGGTGCCGGCGTGCCCGACCCGCCGGGTGCCGACGAGCCGCCGCAGCTTGCCCACCACGTCATGGGACGTCCAGCCGGCCGGCTTGTCCACGATGATCAGGCCGCTCTCGGGCGTGGGCGACTTCATCGATCAGGTAGCACCTTTCGATCGGGACGGACGGATGCCGCGCGGGGCGCGGTCTCGGTCACATACGGGTGAGCAGCGGCCGCAGCAGGGCCAGGGTGTCGTCGGGTGGCAGGTGCGAGGTGAAGCCCGCCGCCCGGGGGTGGCCGCCGCCGCCGAGCGCGGTGCAGGCGCGGCCGACGTCGATCGCCCCCTTGGACCGGGCGGACACCTGCCACAGGCCGTCGTCGTCCTGCTTCAGCACCACGGCGACGTCGGCCTCGCCGGCCTGCCGTACCACGTCGATGATGCCCTCGACCTCCTCGTACGGCAGGGCGACGGCGGCCCGGTCCTCCCGGGTGACGTAGGTCCACACCAGGCCGTGCGCCTCGGCCGCGAGCGGCTCCAGGGTGGCCCGCTCCAGCGCGGTGGCGAGCACCTTGAGGTAGCCGAACGGGTTGCCCTCCCACAGCTCGCGGGTGATCTCGTCGGTGGCGAGCCCGGTCGCGACGAGCCGCCCGGCCATGTCGTGCACCGCCGGGGTGACCCCGTACCGGAACGAGCCGGTGTCGGTGACGAGCCCGGTGTAGAGGCAGGTGGCGATCTGCTCGTCGACGGGCAGGCCGAGCCGGGCGATGAGCTCCTCGGCGAGCACCGCGGTGGCCGCGGCGGTGGGGTCGACCAGGCGCAGCGTGCCGAAGCCGCTGGCGGTGTCGTTGGACGCGTGGTGGTCGACGACGAGCAGCTCACCGGCGTTGCGGGCGCTGTCCTCGAGCATGCCGAGCCGCTCCACGGTGGCCACGTCGAAGGTGATCATCAAACCCGGCGCGGCCGGGTACCGCGCCGGCTCGACGAGCAGGTCCTGCCCGGGCAGGAAGCGCAGCAGCCGGGGCACGGCGAAGTCGCGGTCCCCGAAGGAGGCGACCACGCGCCGTCCGGCGGCGCGCAGCGCGAGCCCGAGGGCGAGCATCGAGCCGAGCGCGTCGCCGTCGGGCGAGACGTGGCAGGCGAGCGCCACCTCGTCGGCCGCCTCGATCGCCGCGATCGCCCGCCGCCAGGTCTGCTCGTCGATCGCGCCCGTGCGGGCGGGGCACCGCCGCTGCTGGGCGGGACGCGCCGCCGCCCTGCCCGGTGGGCGGGGGCGCGCGCCGGTGCCGATCCGGTACCGCTGCTCGGGCCCGGCCGCGGCGAGGGCGTCCGGGCGGCCCGGCGGCCCGGCGGCGACGTGGCCCGCCGCGGCCGCCCAGGTGTGCGGTGACGTGGTCACTTCGCCCGGCGTCCCACGCCGCCCGGCACGTCCACGTCGTCCTCCTCGCCCTCCTCCTGGTCGGCGTCGTCCAGGTCGTCGGAGGCGACGGGCTTGCGGTAGGGGTCGGGGTCGCCCGCGGGCCGGGCCCCCTGCGCCTTGCGGGCGATCTCCTCGTCCCGGGCGCGGGCCTGGGCGAGCAGCTCGTCGATGTGCCGCGCGTTCTCCGGCAGCGGGTCGTGCACGAAGGTGATGGTGGGGGTGTGACGCAGGCCGAGCTGCCTGCCCACCTCGGAACGGATGATGCCCTTGGCGCTCTCCAGGGCCGCGGCGCTGTCGGCGCGCTCCGCGTCGGAGCCGAAGACCGTGTAGTAGACGGTCGCGTCCCGCAGATCGGCGGTGAGCCGGGCGTCGGTGACCGTCACGAATCCCAGCCGCGGGTCCTTGATCCGTCGCTCCAGCATCTTGGCGACGATCTCCCGGATGCGGTCGGCGAGCCTGCGAGCACGTGCTGCGTCCATCTGGTCGCGCTCCCCCAATCACATGTGAGTCGCCCTAGCGCCAGGAATCGAGCGACGAGCCGTACCGGGAATCGCCGGTGTCGTCATGCCCGGACTCCTCGTGCTCGTTGAAGATTCGCTGGCGCGCGGACAGAAGTTCGATCTCCGGATGAAAGGCGATCAGCCGCTCGCACGCGTCCATCACCTCGCCGCAGTTCGCCGCGGTGCTGCTCACCACGGCGATGCCGATCTCCGCGCGGCGGTACAGGTCGAGATGGCCGGTCTCGGCGACCGCGACGGCCGGGAACTTGCGCCGGACCTCCGCGATGATCGGGCGTACCACGGAGCGCTTCTGCTTCAGCGACCGGACGTCACCGAGCAGAAGGTCCAGGGTCAGGGCACCTATGTACATGGGTGGTGATCGACGAACGATCGGTGTCGGCATGGACCGCGGTGCCGGGGAGGGTCCCCCGGCACCGCCGTCCACGATGTTCGGTTGTCCGGTGACGTCCGGTCGGGCCGCGGACGCGGGCCGCCGCGTCAGGTGCGCGGCTTCTCCCGCATCTCGAAGGTCTCGATCGTGTCACCGATCTTGATGTCGTTGTAGCCGAGGCCGATACCGCACTCGAAGCCCTCGCGGACCTCCGCGGCGTCGTCCTTGAACCGGCGCAGCGACTGCACGGTGAGGTTGTCGGCGACCACGACGCCGTCGCGGATGAGGCGGGCCTTGGCGTTGCGGGTGATGACGCCGGAGCGGACCACACAACCCGCGACGTTGCCGACGCGCGGCACCTTGAAGATCTCGCGGATCTCCGCGACGCCGAGCTGGACCTCCTCGTACTCCGGCTTGAGCATGCCCCGCAGGGCGTTCTCCACGTCCTCGATCGCCTGGTAGATGATCGAGTAGTACCGGATGTCCACGCCCTCGCGCTCGGCGAGCTCGCGGGCCCGCACCTCGGGCCGCACGTTGAAGCCGATGATCACCGCGTTCTCGTCGGCGATCGCGAGGTTGACGTCGTACTCGGTGATCGCGCCGACCGCGCGGTGCAGCACGCGGAGGCTGACCTCCTCGCCGACGTCGATCTTGAGCAGCGCGTCCTCGAGGGCCTCGACCGAACCGGAGACGTCGCCCTTGATGATGAGCTTGAGCTCGCGGGGCTGGCCCTTCTCCATGTCCTTGAAGAGCTCTTCGAGGGTACGGCGGCGGCTCGACTTGGCCATGGCCGCGCTGCGCTGCCGCGCCGCCCGCTGCTGGGCGATCTGGCGGGCCACCCGGTCGTCCGGCACCACGATGAAGTTGTCGCCGGCGCTCGGCACCGAGGTGAGACCGAGGACCTGCACCGGGCAGGACGGCTCGGCCTCCTGCACCTGCTGGCCCTTGTCGTTGAGCAGGGCGCGGACGCGGCCGTACGCCTCGCCGCAGACGATCGAGTCGCCGACCCGGAGCGTGCCGCGCTGCACCAGGACGGTCGCGACCGGGCCGCGGCCCTTGTCCAGGTGCGCCTCGATCGCCAGGCCCTGGGCGGCCTGGTTCGGGTTCGCCCGCAGGTCGAGCTCGGCGTCCGCGGTGAGCAGGATCGCCTCGAGCAGGTCGTCGATGCCGATGTTCTCCTTCGCCGAGATGTCGACGAAGAGGGTGGAGCCGCCGTACTCCTCGGCCACCAGCCCGTACTCGGTGAGCTGGGCGCGCACCTTGTGCGGGTCGGCGTCCGGCTTGTCGATCTTGTTGACCGCGACGACGATCGGCACCTCGGCAGCCTTGGCGTGGTTGAGCGCCTCGACCGTCTGCGGCTTCACGCCGTCGTCGGCGGCGACCACGAGCACCGCGATGTCGGTGGCCTGGGCACCGCGGGCGCGCATGGCGGTGAACGCCTCGTGACCCGGGGTGTCGATGAAGGTGATCTTCCGGGTCTCGCCCTCGTGCTCGGTGGTCACCTGGTAGGCGCCGATGTGCTGGGTGATGCCACCGGCCTCGCGCGCCGCGACGTTGGTGTTCCGGATGGTGTCGAGCAGCTTGGTCTTACCGTGGTCGACGTGACCCATCACGGTCACCACCGGCGGCCGCGGCACCAGGTCGGCCTCGTCGCCCTCGTCCTCGCCGAACTCGATGTCGAAGGACTCGAGGAGCTCGCGGTCCTCCTCCTCGGGGCTGACCACGTGCACGTCGTAGTTGAGCTCGGCACCCAGCAGCTGCAGGGTCTCGTCGCTCAGCGACTGGGTGGCGGTCACCATCTCGCCGAGGTGCAGCATGATCTGCACCAGCGACGCCGGGTTCGCCCCGATCTTGTCGGCGAAGTCGGCGAGCGAGGCACCGCGCGGCAGGCGCACCACCTGGCCGGTGCCGCGAGGCACCTGCACGCCGCCGATGGTCGGCGCCTGCATGTTGTCGAACTCCTGCCGGCGCTGCCGCTTCGACTTGCGGCCCTTGCTCGGCTTGCCACCGGGACGGCCGAAGGCACCCGCGGCGCCGCCACGGCCACGGCCGCCACCCGGACGGCCGCCGAAGCCGCCGCCACCGGGACGACCGCCGCCGCCCGCACGCGGGGGCGCGAAGCCACCGCCGGGACGGCCGGCGCCGCCGGGACGGCCACCGCCGCCACCGGCGCGACCGCCACCGGCACCCGGCCGGGCGGTCCCGGGCGGCGTGGGCCGCGACGGGGGCATCATCGACGGGCTCGGCCGCGGGCCGCCCGGACGCGGCCCGGCGACACCCGGACCCGGACGCGGGACGGGGCCCGGACGCGGGACCGGCGGACGCGGGATCGGGGCCTGGCCGCCGTCACGGCGCTGCGCCCCGGCGTCCCGCGGCGGACGCGGACGCGGAGGCTGGCCCATACCACTCGCCTGAGAGGTGAACGGGTTGTTGCCCGGACGCGGGCCGCGCGGGCCGGGCTTGGGCACCGGCGGGCGCGGAACCGGCGGCGGAGCGGGCCGCGGTGTGGGCGCGGACGGCGTGGCGCCGCCGGCGCCCGCCGCGGGCGGGCGCGGAACCGGCGGAC
>QGUZ01000465.1 GCA_003242605.1 Actinomycetota bacterium | reverse complement strand
CGAGCGAAAAAGAAGGGAAACGGGGGGGGGGGGGGAGGGGCGTGGGGGGGGGGGGGGGGGGGGCCCCCCGGGGGGGGGGCCCCCGGGGGGGCGCCCGGGGGGGGGGGCCCCCCCCCCCCCGCCGCTCCCGGAACGTTCCCCGCTCGCGGATCCGGCCGCCCGGCGCGGGTCGTACGGCCGCGTCCCGCCCGCCGCGGCGGGGCGCGGCCGGATCCGCGGGTCGAGGCGGCGGTCGGGCCGCGCTCAGGCCGGGACGGCCTCGGCGCGCAGCCGCCGGCCGGCCTCGGCGAGCCGGGCGATCTCGTTGAGCATCGCGTCGGCGGCGCCGTTCATCGTGTCGTTGGGCCGCAGCCGCCCGTCCTCGATCATGTTGAAGACGAACGGGATGGTGACCGCCTCGACGACGGGCGTCATCCGCAGCGCGGCCACGACGGGCTTGAGCGCCTGGACCGCCCGGGTGCCGGCCGACCCCCCGCCGTAGGCGACGAACCCGGCCGGCTTGTAGGCCCACTCCTGGTGCAGGTAGTCGAGGGCGTTCTTCAGCACGGCGTTGTAGCCGTGGTTGTACTCGGGCGTGACGAACACGTAGGCGTCGCCCCGCTCGATCGTGGCGCTCCACTCCTTGGTGTGCGGGTGGACGTACTGCCGCAGCCGCGGATGGTTCGGCTCGTCCATGAACGGCAGGTTCACCTCGGCGAGGTCGATCAGCTCCACGTCGAAGCCGCCGTGCGCGACGGCACGATCCCGGAACCACTCCGCCACGGGCAGTCCGACCCGGCCCGGCCGGGTGCTGCCCACGATGATCTGCAATATGGGCTTGGCCACAGTTCTCTCCGAGTAAGCGTTTTCGCTGACCGGCCGTGCCGAGCGGCGGCGCCATCACCCCGCTCCTCCGGTCATCCCATCTCACTGCCGGGGAATGAGCCCGATCGGGTACCCCTTGGCGCAAACCTTCGCGCCGCGCCGTTGATTCCCCGGCCCGGATCCCGCCCGCCGCTCGCCGCGCGGCGGGCGCGGACAGGTGCCGGCCCGGCCGCCGGGCGGGCGGCGTGCGCGCCGGGCGGACGGGCCGGGTGGCGGGCGCATGGCGGCCCGCCGGGAACGGTCAGTGCGACATCCGCAGCACGGGCTTGAGCACCTCGCCCTTGGCGGAGTCCGCCAGGGCCTGCTCGATCTCGCCGAGCTCGTAGAACCGCACCAGCCGGTCGAACGGGAACCGGCCCTGCCGGTGCAGCTCGACCAGGGTGCCGATGAGGGGCTCGCTGCGGCCGCTGCCGCCGAGGGTGCCGACCACCCGCTTGCCCCACAGCGTGGTGGTGTGGTCGAGGCTGAACTCCGAGCCCGCGGGCCCGCCGCCGATCAGCACGCAGGTGCCGAGCATGCCGACGCTGTCCGCGGCCTGCCGCACCACGGACATCACGCCGGTGCACTCCAGCGCGAAGTCGGCCGGGCCGCCGCAGATGCGCTGCACCTCGGCGACCGGGTCGGTCTCCCGGGCGTTGATCGTGTGGGTGGCGCCGAGCTCCTCGGCGAGCTTGAGGCGGTTGTCGTGGAGGTCGACCGCGATGATCGTCGTGGCCGGGGTGAGCCGGGCGGCGAGCACCGCGGAGAGGCCGACCGCGCCCGCGCCGTACACCACGATGCTCGCGCCGGGGCCGGGCCGGCAGGTGTTGAGCACCGCGCCCGCGCCGGTGGAGACGCCGCAGGCGAGCGGGCCGAGCAGCTCCAGCGGGGCGTCCTGCGGCACCACGACGAGCGCGTCGGCCCAGGTGAGCGAGTAGGTGGCGAACGACGACTGGCCGAAGAAGTGGCTGTGCACCCGCGAGCCGTCGGGGCGGCGCAGCGCGGACTCGCCCGCCCGCGGGCCGAGCAGCCGGTGGCCGCCGGCGACCGCCTCGCCGAGCCGGGCGCAGTACCGCGGCTCGCCGTCCCGGCAGTTACGGCAGGTGCCGCAGTACGGCCAGCCGATGACGACGTGGTCGCCCGGGCGCACCGAGGTGACCCCCTCGCCCACCGCCTCCACCACGCCCGCGCCCTCGTGACCGAGCACGCTGGGGAACGGCATCGGCAGCGCGCCGTGCCGGGTGATCTCGTCGGTGTGGCAGATGCCCGAGGCGACGATGCGGACCAGCGCCTCGCCGGGGCCGGGCTCGTCGAGCTCCAGCTCCTCGATGCGGAACGGTCCGTGCAGCTCGTCGACGACCGCTGCGGTCACCTTCATTGGGACTCCTCCTTACGGTCGGATGGTCGGGCACCGGCCGGAACGGCCGCGTGCGCGAGGGGTGCCGGGGTACGGCCGGGCGGGGCCGGGCGCGCGGCGCGGGTGGCCGCCCTGCGGCGTGCAGCGCGTGCGGCGGGCACGCCGACCGGCGGCGCCGGATGGCCGCGCACTGGTGGCATCGCTGAACCGGAATCGCCCGACCGCCTCGTGGCTCGATCGCCGCCCAGGGCTTTGGGAGGCGGAACCGACCGTACGAGCGGGCCGACGCCGCCTCAAGGGCCGTTTTCGGACCGCGGAAAACCGAATTCCAGGCACCGCACTCGGCGGGGCGCCCGTTCCGGCGGGTGCGCGTGCCGTCCGGAGCGGTGACCGGTGGCCCTCCGCGGCGGCGCGGGGCGCGCGGCGGCCGGGCCGGGCGATGGGCGGGATGCGCTGCCCGGGTACGGCGTGCCGGGCCTGCGGCCCCGGGCGGCCGTCCGCCGGGCTCGCCGTACCGGCGAGCGGCACCCGGCGGCACCGGGTCCGCGGGCGACGATCGCGCCCGGGCGGCCCGGAGCGTCCCAATCGCCGGAGGGGAGTGCGGAGACGCCGACGAGCCCCGGGCCGTCCACCGGCCAGGGGCGATACGCGGCGCCGGGCGTGCCGGAAGCGTCAGGAGGGCAGGCCGCGCAGCGTCTCGATCACGCTGTCGAGG
>QGUZ01000143.1 GCA_003242605.1 Actinomycetota bacterium | reverse complement strand
GGCGGACCCGGTGCGGGGCGAAGTGCCGGACACAGTGCCGGGGGTGATGTCGAACAGCGTGCCGGCCTGCGGGGCGGCGTCCGGCCCGATGCCCGGCGCGCCGCCCGCTGCGGCATTGGGTACAGCACTAAATGCAGCATTCAATGCCGCATTCGATGCAGCATCTGATGCGGTCTCCGACGCTGAATCCGACTCTGTATCCGACGCTGTATCCGACTCTGTATCGGACGCTGTATTCGACGCTGTGTCCGACGCTCTGTCCGAGGCTGTGTCCAAGGCTGTGTCCAAGGCTGTGTGAAAGGCGGTGCCGGATGCGGTGGCCGGTTCGGCGCCGGGCCCGGCCGCGTCCGCCTGGGCCAGCAACCGCTCGCCCGCCGCCTCCTCCATGCGCCGGACGATCACGTCCACGGCGTGGGCGAGCTCCTGCCGCTCGCGCCCCATGCGGGTGCGGTGCTCGGCGAGCCAGGCCTCGGCGTCGGTGAACACCCGCACCGAGAACAGGTGCCGCAGCAGCCGCCCGCGCTCGTCGCCGGTGGCGCGCAGGAACCGCGCGAAGTCGCCCTGCGGCAGCATCACGACCTGCCAGAACTGCTCGGCGGACATGCCGAGCAGATCCCCGAGCAGGTGCCCGGCCTCGTCGAGGCGGCGGGTGCGGGCCACCCACTCGCCGTCCACCAGCTCGGACACGACGACCTTCGGCTTCTCCTCGACGACCCCCTCGCCGCGCAGCTTGGGGCGCAGCCACGCGGGCGACCGGGTGACCCGCAGCCGCCTGCCGCGCAGCGTGAACTCCAGCTCCACGCTCGGCCCCCGCCCCGGCGGGGCGTGGTCGCAGCGCAGGCTGCGCGCGTTGTCCCGGTGCCCGGGCACCCTGCCGTACAGGGCGAAGCAGATCGCGTCGAGCACGGTGGTCTTGCCCGCGCCGGTCGGGCCGTGCACGAGGAAGAGCCCGGACGCGCCGAGCGCGTCGAAGTCCACCTCCTCCTCGCCCGGGAACGAGCCGAACGCGGTGAGCCGCAGCCGGTGCAGGCGCATCTACGTGGTCGCCTCCTTGATGCGGCAGGCGGCGAGCGCCTGCTCGAGCAGCCGTCGTTCGTCCTCGTCGGCGGGCTCGCCGCGCACGTCGCGGACGAAGTCGAGCGCCACCTCGATGTCCGGCCGCCCGGCCGCCGTCCGGGTACGGCGGGCCGGGGCCGCGCCGCCCTCGGGCTCGAAGGCGAGCGCGAGCGTGTGCGGGAAGCGCGCCCGCAGCCGCTCCATCGCGGCCTTCGGCCGTACCGGGTCGGTGAGGGTGATGTGCAGCCAGTGGTCCTCGTAGCGGGCGTGGCCGGGGTCGGTGAGCAGGTCGTCGAGCCGGCCGCGCAGCCGGGCGATCGGGCGCGGCACCGGCGCGGGCACGAACTCGGCGCCCGCGAACCCCTCCGGCCCGATCTCCACCAGCCAGGACCCCTTCACCTGGCCCGCCTCGGAGAACGAATAGGCGATCGGAGACCCGCTGTACCGCACGGTCTCGGTCATGCGCTGGGCGCCGTGCAGGTGGCCGAGGGCGACGTAGTCGGCCCCGTCGAAGACGGAGACCGGCACGTGCGCCACCCCGCCGACGCTGATGTCGCGCTCGCTGTCGCTCGCCCGCCCGCCGGTGACGAACGCGTGGGCGAGCACCACCGTGCGGGTGCCGCGGGACGCGGCGTCCTCGCGGATGCGCGCCATCGCGTGCCCGAGCGCGGCGGTGTGGCTGCGCTCCGGCAGCTCCCACGGGCCGCGCACCAGCTCCGGCTCCAGGTAGGGGATGCCGTAGAAGCTCACCCCGTCGATGGTCACCGGCCGCCAGGCGCGGTCCGGGTCGGTGCGCAGGTGCACCCCCGCGGCCTCCAGCAGGTCGGTGCCGAACCCGAGCCGGGTGGCCGAGTCGTGGTTCCCGCTGATGATCACCACCTGCACGCCCGCGCCGACGAGCCGGCGCAGCGCGTCGTCGCACAGCGCCACCGCGTCGACCGGCGGCAGCGCCCGGTCGTACAGGTCGCCGCTGACCACGACCACGTCGACCCGCTCGCTGCGCACGGTCTCCAGCAGGTGGTCGATGAACGCCGCCTGCGCGCCGAGCAGGCTCTCCCGGTGGAAGGTCCTGCCCAGGTGCCAGTCGGAGGTGTGGAGCACCCGCATGTCGCACGAAGCTAACAGGTCCCGCGGGCAAACGCTGTAGCTTGGGTCTCTTCCGTCTCATTACCGTGCCGTACAGTGTTCGAGGGAGAGTGTTCAAGGGAGGGCTTGACAAGAGAACGTGCTGCGGGGACATCACACGATGGGTGTTGGCCGGGGCACATTGGGCGTCGCCACCGGCGCCGTGTTGGCGGTCTTGGCGTTGATCGGGGCGCTGTTGTCCCCGCCGTCGTTCGATCCCCCGCGTCTCAACGAGGAGCTCGGTTCCATCCCGGCGCAGCCGGCCGCCGAGACCGCGCCGGTCCCGGCCACCGCCCCGATCACCGAGGAGGAGATCACGGTCCCGGTGCGGGGGACCGCGCTGAAGGCGACGATCCGGGCGCCGCGCACCCCCGGGCGGCATCCGGCGATGGTGTTCGTCCAGGGCTCGGGGCGCGGCGACCGCGGGGAGTTCGCCGAGCAGGCCGAGTGGCTCGCCCGGGCCGGGATCGTCACGCTCGTCTACGAGAAGCGCACCGTCGGCTACTCGTTCCGGCACCGCGACTTCGGACTGCTCGCCGACGACGCGCTGCGGATGCTCGAGCGGCTCCGCAACCGGCCCGACGTGGATCTGTCGCGCACCGGGATCTGGGGGGTGAGCGAGGGCGGCTGGGTGGTGCCGATCGCCGCCGCCCGCAGCACGGACGTGCGGTTCGTCGTGCTCGTGTCCTCGCCGAACGTCTCCCCCATGCGCCAGGTCGCCTGGGCGCTCAACGAGCAGCTGCTGCGGCTGCACGCCCCGTACGGGGTGCGTGACCTGCTCACCCGGGCGATGGGCGGGGTCGGCTTCAACTTCCTGCGCTACGACGGCACCCCGGCGATCCGCGGGATCACCCAGCCGGTGCTTGCGCTGTACGGCACGGCCGACCCGGCGATCCCGTTCGTGGAGAGCACCCGGACCCTCACCACCGCGCTCGAGCAGGGCGGCAACCGGAACTACACGATCCGGTTCCTGTCCGGCGCCGACCACGCGATGCGGATCAACGGCGGGCCGTACGCGCCCGACTACCTGCCCACGCTCGCGAACTGGATCCTGGGGCTGCCGGACACCGCGCGGCCGGACGTGCCGATCGCCGGTGAGCGGCCGGTGCAGCGGTTCGAGGCGGCCGACGTGCCCCGCGCCCCCTGGTACGGGGACATGGAGTTCCTCTCGCTGACGCTGATGCTCGTCGCGGTGGGATTCATCGCCGCGCCGGTGAGCGAGTTCGTGGTCCGGCTGCGCGGCCGCGAGCACGCCGAGCAGACCAACGCCCGGGTGTGGCCGCCGCTGCGGACGCGGCTGCGGCGCATCGCGTACACCGCGGTCGGGCTGCTCGTGGCGATCGTCGCGTTCATCACGCTGATCGTGCTGTTCTCGGTGAACCAGGCCGGAGCCTGGCCCGCGGTGCTCGCCGGCTGGCTGGTGGTGCGGGTGCTCGCCGTCCTGCTGCTCGTGCAGGAGGTGCTCGCAGGCTTCGCGGTGCACGCGGCGCTGCGCGACGGCTGGCGGCCGAGCCGGTGGCAGTGGCTCGCGCTCGGCGGCGTGCTCGGCGGCGCGGGCGTGCTGCTCGTCGCCGCGGCCTACTACGGGCTGTTCTCCCTGCCCTGGTAACGACCGAGCAGCGGCAAAAGGCACTGTTTACCGGTGCTTTGCCGCATCGTTGGCCAGATGTCCTGATCCTTCCCGGCGTGTTCACGTGATCTCGCTAAACAACCGGAGGAGACTGAATACGCTCCCCCTTCGACAGAGGGGAAGAGGAGTGCCGACACGCAGGACACCGTCCGGGGACGGGACGGAGGCCACGGAGCCCACCCCACCCGAGAGCACCGGAACACCCCCGGCCCACACCGACACGGACACCACTAACGCGGACACCACCGACACCGGCAGGACCAGCGCGGACACCACCGGCACGGACCCGGCCGAGGCCCGTCCGGCCGGATCCGAGCCGCGGGCGAGCGCCACGGACACGCCGCCCGGCGACCTCGCGCAGCCGCGCGGGCGCGGCTCGGCGCGCCGGGCCGCCGCGATCATCGGCTGGACGGTGCTGTCCGCCGTGCTCCCCGGGGCCGCGCACCTGCGCGCGGGGTGGCGGCGGACCGGGTTCGCGCTGCTCGGCCTCTACGCCGTGCTCGTCGCCGGCGTGGTGGCGGTGGCGCTCACCGCGGACGCCGATCTGCTCGGGCACGCGCTGGAGTGGCTCGGCACGATCTCGATCGCCGCGATCGTCTTCGCCGTGGCGTGGTTCGCGCTGATCGTGCACTCGTACGTGGTGCTGCGGCCGAGCGAGCTGCGCGCGGGCGGCCAGGTCGTCACCGGCGTGGTGGCGGGCGCGCTCTCGGTCGCCACGGCCGTGCCGTTCACGCTCGCGGCGCAGTACGCCGAGGTGTCCCGCCGGGCGATCGACGACGTGTTCGACACCCCCACGGTCTTCCCGCAGGCCACGGCGGAGGACCCGTGGGAGGGCCGCGACCGGATCAACATCCTGCTGCTCGGCGGGGACTGGCAGGAGAACCGCCAGGGCGTGCGCACCGACAGCATCAACCTGGCGAGCGTCGACCTGCGCACCGGCAACACGGTCGTGTTCGGCCTGCCGCGCAACCTGGAGAACGTGCGCTTCCCGCCCGGCAGCCCGATGCATCGGCGGTTCCCGGACGGGTTCCGGCTGCCGCCGAACCCGGACGGCTCGCGCGAGGACCTGCTGTTCGCGGTGTGGGAGTACGCCGACCGGCACCCGGAGCTCTTCGGCGGGCGCACCGGCATGGGGCCGGAGGCGCTCAAGGACGCGGTCGGTCACACCCTCGGCCTCAAGGTCGACTGGTACGTGCTCGTCAACATCTGGGGGTTCGCCCGGATCATCGACGCGATCGGCGGGCTCACCCTCACCGTCGAGCAGGACGTGGTGTTCGGCAAGTACAACGAGGGCCTGATCAAGGCGGGCACCCGGCGGCTCAAGGGCGCCGACGCGATGTGGTACGCGCGCTCGCGCACCCACACCGACGACTTCACCCGGATGCGGCGGCAGCGCTGCGTGCTCAACGCCCTGCTGGAGCAGGCCGACCCGGCGACCGTGCTCGCCCGGTTCACCCAGCTCGCCGAGGCGACCAAGGGCATGTTCCGCACCGACATCCCCCGGCCCATGCTCAAGCACCTCGTCCCGGTGGCGGCGAAGGTGAAGGACGCGAAGGTGACCGCCCTGCAGTTCGTGCCGCCGCTGATCCACACCGGCTACCCGGACTGGGACAAGATCCGCCGGCTCACCCGGAAGGCGATCGCCGACTCGGTGCGGGAGCCCTCCCCCGCCGCCTCCCGGCCGGCCCAGGCCTCGGGCCGGAGCTCCGGCGGGAAGACGGGCCGGAACGGCTCGCCGGGCGAGGCGGACCGGACGCGGCCGTCCGCGCTCGGCGCGGGCTGCGGCCCGTCGGACGGGGCCGGCGCGCAGCGGCGCTGACGCGGGCTAGAGCTTGAACGAGTCGGTGGCGAGGCGGCGCACCCGGTCCTCGTCGATCTGGTGGCCGAGCCCGGGCTGGGCGAGCGGGACCGCGACCACGCCGCCGGACGGGCCGACCGGCGGCTTGACGATCTGGGCGCTGCGCGGGGGCTCGGCGACGTAGGCCGGGAGCGTGCAGCCGGGGAGGCTGCCCACGGCCACGGTCGCCGCGCGCGCCAGGCCGGTGCCGCTGCCGCCCGCGGCGGCGATCTGCCAGCCCGCCTCGACGGCCAGGTCGTGGGCGCGCCGTACCTCGCGCAGCGAGCCGAACCGGGACGGCCGCAGCAGCAGCGCCCGCCCGGCCTTCGCCTCGATCGCGGCGGCGAGCTCGTCCACCGAGTGCGCCTCGACCGCGACCAGCGCCGACACCCGCTCCTGCAGCTCGACGTGCGGGGCGAGCTCGGCGAACGGCCGCTCGATCGTGGCCACGCCGTACGCGTCGAGCGCGGCCAGCTGCTCCACGTCGCGGTAGGCGCCCCGGCCGTCGACGGTAATGGCGAGCCCGGGGTAGGCCTTGCGCACCGCGCGCACCGGCTCGACGTCCCAGCCGGGGTGGATGTCGAGGGTGATGTGCGCGTAGCCGGCGCACACCTGCCGGTTCACCCGGGCGATCACCGCCTCGGTGGACCGGTCGGCGGCGAGCCGGGCGGTGGCGATCAGCGAGGTACGGCTGCCGCCGAGCGCGTGCGCCAGCGGCACGCCGTTGAGCCGGGCCCACAGGTCCCAGCAGGCCATGTCGACCGCGGGACCGCCGGGCAGGACGCCGAGCTCGTCGGGGTGCTCCCAGTCCACCCCGAGCAGCGCGGGCCCGAGCGCCTCCTCCAGCGCGGCCCAGGTCTTGCTCAGTTCCTGCCGGTGCTCGGCGCCGTCGTGGCGCGGGGAGGGCTGGACCATCTCGCCCCAGCCGGTCATGCCGCCGTGGTCGGTGAGCCGGACGAGGATGCTCTCCGGGCGCCGCCCGTAGGGCAGCGTCAGGTGGAACACCTCCACTTCCCGGACGCGCGGCATGCGACCCCCTCCCGTTCACGTACCTCCCACCATGGTGCCAGGTCGCCGCCCGTGCTCACGCCGCTCCTTCCGTCCCGCAAAACGAGGGGCCGCCCCCGGTTCGGCGGCGCCGTACCGGGGGCGGCCTCGGCTAGGGTCGATCAGCCCACCGGGGGCTCAGACGTTCCACGTCCACTTCTGGTTGCTGCCACCGCTGCAGGTGTACAGCTGCAGGCGCGTGCCGTTGCCGGTCCCGGCGCCGACCGCGTCCAGGCACCGCCCGGACTGCACGCCCACGATGGAGCCGTCGGAGCGCAGCTCCCACTTCTGGTTGTCGCCGCCCCAGCAGCTGTAGATCTGGACCACCGCGCCGTTGCCGGTGCCGCCCGCGTCCAGGCACTTGTTGCCGAAGATGCGGAGCTCACCGGAGGAGGTGTAGGTCCACTGCTGGTTGGACCCGCCGTGGCAGTCGTACAGCTGCACCTGGGTGCCGTCGGCGGTGTTGCCGTTGGGCACGTCGATGCACCGGCCGGAGCCCACGCCCCGGATCTGCGTGGTACCGGTACCCGGCGGCGGCTCGGTCGGCGGGGTGCCGCCGTCGCTGCCCTCGTTCAGGGCGTCGAGCACCGCGTAGTAGGCCTGCTTCTTGTTGCCGTTGCCGTCGAACAGCAGCGGGTTCTGGTACGAACGCCAGGAGTCGGTGTCGCGGACACCCCAGACGGTGATGCCGGTGCAGCGCTCAACGGCCAGGCAGTCCTTGATCACGTTGGCGTAGGTCTGGGGCGGGGCGTTCTCGATGTCCAGCTCGGTGATCTCGACGTCCACCCCGAGGGCCGCGAAGTTCTGCAGCGTGGTGCGGAAGTTCGAGGGGTACGGGTTGCCGCTGTTGAAGTGCGACTGGAAGCCGACGCAGTCGATGGGCACGCCGCGGGCCTTGAAGTCCCGCACCATGTTGTAGACGGCCTGGGTCTTGGCCGCGTTCCAGTTCTCGATGTTGTAGTCGTTGTAGCAGAGCTTGGCCGCGGGGTCGGCCTGGCGGGCGGTGCGGAACGCCACCTCGATCCAGTCGTCACCGGTGCGCTGGAGGTTGGAGTCGCGCCGGCGGCCGGAGTTGCCGTCCTCGTACGCCTCGTTCACCACATCCCAGATGGGGATCTTGCCCTTGTAGTAGTTCATGACCCCCTGGATGTGGTTGATCATCGCCTGGCGCAGCGCCTGGCCGCTGAGGTTCTGCATCCACTGCGGCTGCTGCGAGTGCCAGGCGAGGGTGTGGCCGCGGACCTGCTTGCCGTTCTGGCGCGCCCAGTTGTAGATCTGGTCGGCCTGGGTGAAGTTGAACTGCCCCGGCTGCGGCTCGGTGGCGTCGATCTTCATCTCGTTCTCGGCCGTCACCGAGTTGAACTCGCGGTTCGCGATGTTCGCGTAGACCGGGTCGCCGAGTCGGTTCGCGGCGATGGCCACACCGAAGTACCGGTCGTGCTGCGCGGCACCCTCGGCGAGGGTGTTCGCCGCGGCGTTGGCGGGCTGGGTCACCGTCAGGGCCGTGACCACACCGACCACGCTCACCGTGGCCGCGGCCAGGGCCCGATGCAGCCGGCCGGTGAATCGCCGGGCTCCGGGTCTGGGGAAGGCGTTCACGCCCATGCCTGAGCCTCCATTACAGGGGACATGGAAAGGGAACCGCGGGAGCTCCCGCGGGATCGACGCCGCGCCCGCAGGCGCACACCCCCGAATGGCGTCGGAGCGCGACCCTGCCGACCGGTGCACCGGGTGATCGGCGGGGCCGCTTGCAGTGCAAGTGTGGGAAACATTCCCGAAACTTGTCAATAACCTATTGAAACTTTTCGGGTGAAGATCGCAGTCAAGTGGCCGCCACCCATGCCTGATCCCCAATTACGGACACGGAACGGCGAATCGCGGAGGCGTCCCGCGGGAAGCGGCGCCGCGCCCACGGGCGCACATCCCCTATGGCATCGGGGACACGGCCCTGCCGACGGCGACCGCACCGCGACAGAGGCGGGGCCGACCGCCGGCCGAGGGGCCGAAACTTGTCAATAATTCACAGAAAATTTTCGAGCACAGCGGACAGCCGCCGAGTTCACGGCGTTGTGCACAGGGCAGAAAACTACGAAGTTCGCTCCGGTGTACGGCAGGGCGGGCGTGACGGTTCGGCTCCCGAACCGACTCCCCGAACCGACTCCCTGGACGACTCCCGAACCGACTCCCCGGACGACTTCCCGGACGACTCCCGGGCCGGCTCCCCCGGTCCGCTCCCGGGTCAGCTCCCGGCGCCTTCCGGGCCGCGGACCGCGTACCGGCCGGCGATCGCGGTACCGGCGAGCGTGATCAGCACCACGAGCCCGAAGCAGGCCACGTACGCCGCCTCGCCGCGGCCCAGGGCGGTGAGCAGAGCCCCGGTGACCGCGACCGTGACCACCGAGAACACCGACTCGCCGACCTGGAGGGCGGAGCTGTTCGCGCCCCGCTCCTGCGGCGGGGACAGCTCGAGCACGAGCACCGAGAGCGTGGGGTACACCATGCCGATGCCGAACCCGCTCACCGCCCAGGCGGCGAAGCAGACGACCACCGGCACGGCCGGGTGGAGGGAGAGCGCGACCAGGGCGGTGCCCACGCCGATGAGCGCGGTGCCGAGGCGCAGCACGATCCGCCGGTTCCACGTCCGCCGCCCCTGCAGCCAGGAGCCGAACGACCAGGCGATGGCGCTGCCGGTGAGCGCGAGCCCGGCCTGCCAGACCGGCAGGCCGCGCTGCACGTTGAGCATGAGCGGCACGAGCACCTCGGCCGCGTAGAAGGCGCCCGCGGCGAGGCCGCGCAGCGCGATCACCGTGGGCAGGCCGCGGGCGGCCCGCAGCGTGCCCGCGGGCAGCAGCGGCGGGAGCGCCACGCCGAGCACGGCGAGCCCGGCGGCGGCGAGCAGCGCGCCGAGGCCGGTCCGCCCACCGTCGCCCTCCTGCAGCAGGCCGCCGCCGTACTGCAGCAGCGCGGCGCCGACCGCCGCGGTCCCGGCCCAGCCGAGCTTGGCCCACGGCGACCCGGCGGCCGGCGCGCCCTCCTCTGGCGGGACGCCCGGGCCGGCGCCCTCCCCGTCCTGCGCTCCGGCCTCGCCGGCGCGGGTGAGGCCGCGCCACAGCAGCAGGGCCGCGGGGGCGGTCACCATGGGAACGCCGAGGAACACCCAGCGCCACCCAGGGCCGTCCACGAGCAGGCCGGTGATGGCGGGGCCGACCATCGAGGGCACCACCCAGGCGGCGGCGAGCAGCGAGAACACCTTCGGGTGCAGCGCGCTCGGGTACACCCGGCCGACGAGCACGTACAGCGAGACCGAGAACAGGCCGCTGCCGAACCCCTGCAGCAGCCGCCCGCCGATGAACACCTCCATGTTCGGCGCGACCCCGGACACGGCCAGGCCGATCATAAACGAGATCACGCCGGTCCAGATCGGCGCCTGCGGCCCGGTGGCGTCGTTCCACCGTCCCCCGCCGACCATCGCGACCACGCCCGCGGCGAGCGAGCCGCTGAACGCGAGCGCGTACAGCTCCTCGCCGTGCAGCGCCCGCGCCACCACCGGCATGGCGGTCGCCACCGCGAGGTACTCGTAAGCCATGAGCACGGTGAGGACGACCATCCCGACCGAGATGGCCCGGTACCGCGGCGCGAACGCCCCCTTCGCCCGCCCTGTCACTGTCGATCTCACAGTACGGACCTTACGGGGGGCAGGGCCGCCGTGCACCCACCGTTCCGGCCGATCTCCGGCCATTCCGCCCACCCCGGCCGGTCCCGGCACATTCCAGCACTTCACCGGCTCCCTACGCGTCAATAGAATTTCCGGCGCAGGGTACGGAGAATCGCAAAGATTGCGCCGGTCGTCCGATCATCCCGGAGGTTGATGGTGTCCCGTCAGATCAGTTCCGTCATCGGCGGCAAGGAGGCCGAGGCGGCCGGCACGCCGTACACGTCGGTGAACCCGGCCCGCCTCGACGAGGTCGTGGCCGAGGTACGGCTCGCGGACGCGGCGACGTTCGCCACCGCCTGCCGCACCGCGGCCGAGGCGCAGCGCGAGTGGGCGCGGGTGCCCGCGCCGGTCCGCGGGCGGGTGATCGCCTCGATCGGACGGCTGGTGGAGGAGAACGCGGCGACCCTCGCCGCGCTCGTCACCCGGGAGATCGGCAAGCCGCACGCCGAGGCGCTCGGCGAGGTCCGCGAGATCATCGACACCTGCGACTTCTTCCTCGGCGAGGGCCGCCGCCTATACGGCCAGACCGTGCCCTCGGAGATGCCGGACAAGCAGCTGTTCACCTTCCGGGTGCCGGTCGGCGTCGCCGCGGTGATCACCGCGGGGAACTTCCCGGTCGCGGTGCCGTCGTGGTACCTGGTGCCCGCGCTGCTGTGCGGCAACGCCGTCGTGTGGAAGCCCGCCGAGTACGCCGCCGCCTCGGCGCACGCCCTCTACCGGCTGTTCGCCGCGGCCGGGCTGCCCGACGGCGTGCTCAACATCGTCTTCGCCGACGGCGAGCAGACCTACGCGGGCCTGGAGCAGGCGCTGGCCGAGGGCACCGTGCACAAGGTCGGCTTCACCGGCTCCAGCGAGGTCGGCCGCCGCATCGGCGAGCTGTGCGGGCGGCACCTGCAGTCGCCGTGCCTCGAGCTCGGCGGCAAGAACCCGATGGTGATCATGCCGGACGCCGACCTCGACCTCGCCGTCGAGGGCGCGCTGTTCTCCGGGTTCGGCACCGCCGGGCAGCGCTGCACCTCGCTCGGCACCGCGATCGTGCACACCGACGTGCACGACGAGTTCGTGCGCCGGCTCGTGGACGCGGTGGCGAAAGCGCGGATCGGCGACCCGCGGGAGAAGGTGCTCTACGGCCCGCTGCTCGACCACCGGTTCGCCGAGCGGTTCGAGGAGTACCTCACCTGGATCCAGCCGCACCACACCGTGGTCACCTCGCCGATCGGCCGGATCAGCCCGGACAACCCGCGCGGCGACTTCACCGGCGAGAACGGCCTCTACTACCACCCGGTGATCGTCGACGGGGTGCGGCCGGTCGACCGGCTGTTCACCGAGGAGACCTTCGGCCCGATCATCGGCGTGACCACGTTCCGCACCCTGGAGGAGGCGATCGAGCTGGCGAACCTGCCCGGCTACGGCCTGTCCTCCTCGATCTACACCGCCGACCCGAAGGCCGCGTTCCGGTTCCGCGAGGGCATCGGCGCGGGCATGGTGAGCGT
>QGUZ01000464.1 GCA_003242605.1 Actinomycetota bacterium | reverse complement strand
GGAGGCCCACCACTTGTTGCCCTTGGAGTCGACCCAGAAGACCTTACCGACGGTCTTCGGCAGGTTGACGTTCTTGACCTTGGTGGTCTTGACCTTGCCGAAGCCGGTCGGGTTGGTCATACCCGGCTTGCTGTCAGGCTGCGGCCCGCCCTTGACCTGCAGCTTCTCGCCGTTGGTCTTGTAGTCGACGTTCCAGGTGTACTCCTTGGCCGCCTTCAGGGCAGCGGCGTTGGAGTCGAGCCAGAACTGCGCAACCGAGTACGCGTCGGCCGGCGTCTTGGCCAGGTACTCGCTGCTCTTGATGGGCGAGGCGGACGCGGTGGAGGTGGTGACCAGGGAGGCGCCCAGAACCGCGGACGCGGCGACGGCCCCACCCAGCGGGAGAACCAGACGCTTGACTCGGGTGTTCACGGAAACTCCTTGGGCTGTCGTGGAACGCATCCTGCGTCCCATGCGTCAGTAAAGGGTTGGCATGGAATGTAGCGAGGCGATCTTGGGTCGTGGTAGCGGTTCCGGCGAGAAAGTTTGATCTTGGCGGGCCGTTATCGATCCGTTACCAAAGTGATGGAACCGGCGACGGGGTGGAGAACGTCAGATTCGCGCAGATCACTGACGTAACAGATGTGTCTCGGCGCATCGGCATGCGGCCGGTGCGGCCGGTTCCATCGGCATGTGGTGTGATGTAAATCACATCGCCTGAATGGCACCGAAGCCGCCCCTGGGAACGTCAAAGGGCCCAGCGCGACGCGAAGTGGGGCGGAGGCCCCGCCATGGGCCGTGTACGCGCCTCTGGGCCGCGCAGAGCCGCTCGGGCCCTCCCCTTGGTGATCTCCACGCGGGACGGGGGTGGCGCCGCTCTGCGGCCCGCTGAGGGCCGTTCGCCCGTCCCGCCCATCACGGAAACCCCGTCCGCCACAGCGGAACCGCCGTTCCGCGAGCCCACGCGTGACGGTCGTACGGCACCGGCCGTTCCCGGGCGGTTCCCGGTGACCGGATACGGCCACCGGCGCAACGGGTTCCGCCGGCCCACCGTTCGGCGCGCCGTCGCCGGTCTCCCGCCGTCACCGGCCGTCGGCGCAGGTCACGGCGGTCGCCGCCGGGACGGTCCGGTCGCGCGGAAGCCCGTCGTCCTTCGGCCCTCGCCGCCGGCATGCCGGGGACTCCGGTCGCTCCGGCCGGTGCGGGGCCGTCGGGAGACGCCGGCGCAGGGTCACCTCGGCCGCCGCGGCCGCGCCTCCGGTGCCGGCCGCGGCGCACACCGAGCGCACACCGCCGCCCGGCGCCCTGTCCGTCGGCGACCACGCGCCGCCCGGGTGAGCACGGGCCGGTTCCCGAGGCGACGTCGCCCCCCGGGACGATTCCAACAACCGCGGCCGCGCCCGCGCCCCGGCGCAACCGAGTGCCTCACCCGCGCCGCCGGGACGAGCGGGCGCCCGTCCGCCGGGGCCCGGATCGTTGCGGTTCGCCCGCCGTGGCGTCGCTCGAGCGCTCGGTGCGCGAGGGCGTGCACGGAACCGCCCGCGACACGCCCTCGGGGCCTGTGCACGGCTGCGCGCGCAGCCAAACCTCGGCCGAGGGCGGAGGCCCCGCGGCGATGCTGAGGGCGCCCGTCGACCGGCCTGGGGCGGGCCCTGCGGTCCGCCTGCCGGGGGAGTGGACGGTGAGGGGCGGTCCGCGGTCCGGTGCCGCCGGGCCGGTTGCCACCCGCCACCGGGCCGGTCCGGCGCTGCGGTCGCCGCGTGCCCGCCGATGAGGCACCGCCGCGGCGCGAGCCGCCGCGCCGGGGCGGGGACGGGAAAGACCGGGAAAAGCGAACAGGGCCCGGCCGGATGGCACGGGCCCTGTCACGGGCGAGGGTGCTGTACGTCCGCTGGGACTACTTCAGGACCTCACCGTTCTTGCCGACGATGCTGCCGGACCAGGACCTGGCCGCGGCGTCGTAGATGGCCTTGGTCTCACCGTCGAAGTACGGCGAGGCGATGAAGTCGATGCGGCCGTTGTTGTCGGCGTCGCCGAACCAGCTGATCACGCCGTTGATGTAGCCGACGCGCTTGGCGCTGCTGTACTGCCAGATCAGCGGACCACCGTCGGCACCGGCGGTCATCGCCGACTTCAGACCGATGGACTCCTCGGCCTTCAGCTTCGGGTTGACCGCGGTGTAGGTCTTGCCGTACGACCACTTCGGGGTCAGGCCGGTGAAGCCGGGCGTGCCGTTCGGGTGCGGGGCCGACGGGTAGCCGAAGGCGAACACCGTCTTGCCGCGCGGCTGGTTCCAGGCGAAGCCCTGCGCGCCGACGTTCTTCGCCAGCGGGCCGACGTCCTTGACCTTCCCGATGTAGAAGTGGTCGAGGTAGTACTTGACGTTCTTGGTGGGCTTGACCCACTGGATGACGTAGTACTGGATCAGCAGGTAGTTGCCGCGGCGGTCCCTGGTGAGCTTGCCGAGCACCTTGCCGGCGGCCTTGTCGCGGAGCAGCTGCTCGTACTGCGACTTGGTGAGGTGGGTGACCTTCGGCGGGATCACCTTGGAGCCGTTGGCCGGCTTGCGGCCCCGCGGGAGCGGAGCCTTCTTCCACTGGGCCTCGGTGACCTCGACCTGGGTCTTCTCGGCGCCCGGGTAGTTCGGGCCGACGATCTCCTCACCCTTGATCTTCTGCCGCCAGACCGGGGCGAGCGGGCCGTACTTGTCGAGGATCCGCCTGTACTCCCTGCGGGAGATCTCCTTCGACTCGACCCACTTGTCACCGGTCCACTTGTCGTACTCCTCCTTGGAGACCTCCTGCTTGGGGAGGAGCTGGAAGCCGTTGTAGACGGTGACGAACGCGTAGTCCTTGTCGTAGTCCTCGTAGACCGTGAAGTCGTAGTGGGTGAAGGCCTGCTTACCCACGTAGATGCCCCACGGCGCCTTGCCCTTGTAGTAGCCG
>QGUZ01000142.1 GCA_003242605.1 Actinomycetota bacterium | reverse complement strand
CCGCGCCCCCGCAAGTACCTGCTCGACATGTTCCCCTACCCATCGGGTGACCTTCACATGGGTCACGGCGAGGCGTTCGCCATCGCCGACGTGCTGGCCCGGTACTGGTTCCACAAGGGCTACAACGTGCTGCACCCGATCGGGTGGGACTCCTTCGGGCTGCCGGCCGAGAACGCCGCGATCAAACGGAACGCGCACCCGGCCGAGTGGACGTACTCGAACATCGACACGCAGGCCGCCTCGTTCCGCCGCTACGGCATCTCCTTCGACTGGTCCCGGCGGCTGCACACCAGCGACCCGGAGTACTACCGCTGGAACCAGTGGCTGTTCCTGCGGTTCTACGAGCGCGGGCTCGCCTACCGCAAGGACGGCCTGGTCAACTGGTGCCCGAAGGACCAGACCGTGCTCGCCAACGAGCAGGTGATCAACGGCCGTTGCGAGCGCTGCGGCACCGAGGTGGTCCGCCGCAAGCTCACCCAGTGGTACTTCAAGATCACTGAGTACGCGCAGCGGCTGCTCGACGACATGGCCCAGCTCGAGGGCGGCTGGCCGGAGCGCGTGCTCACCATGCAGCGCAACTGGATCGGCCGGTCCACCGGCGCCGACGTCCAGTTCCGCATCGAGGGTCGCGAGGAGCCGGTCACCGTCTTCACCACCCGCCCGGACACGCTGTACGGCGCGACGTTCTTCGTGATCGCCGCGGACTCGCCGCTCGCCGAGGAGGTGTGCGCCCCGGACCGGCGGGCCGACCTGGAGGCGTACCGGGCCGAGGTGGCGAAGCTCTCCGACATCGAGCGGCTGTCCACCGAGAAGGAGAAGACCGGCGTCTTCCTCGGCACCTACGCGATCAACCCGGTGAACGGCGAGCGCATCCCGGTGTGGGCGGCCGACTACGTGCTCGCCGACTACGGCCACGGCGCGATCATGGCGGTGCCCGCGCACGACCAGCGCGACCTCGACTTCGCGCGGAAGTTCGGGCTGCCGGTGCGGGTCGTGGTCGACACCGGCGAGCCCGACCCGGCCGAGACCGGCATCGCCACCCCGGGCGAGGGCACGCTGATCAACTCCGGCCCGCTGAACGGGCTGAGCAAGTCCGAGGCGATCGCCAAGATCATCGAGATCCTGGAGCAGCAGGGCACCGGCAAGGCCGCGGTCAACTACCGGCTGCGCGACTGGCTCGTCTCCCGGCAGCGGTTCTGGGGCACGCCGATCCCGATCATCCACTGCCCGGACTGCGGCGAGGTCCCGGTGCCGGACGACCAGCTCCCGGTCACCCTGCCCGACCTGCGCGGCGAGGCGCTCGCGCCGAAGGGCGTCTCCCCGCTCGCGGCGGCCACCGACTGGGTGAACGTCGACTGTCCCAAGTGCGGCCACCCCGCCAAGCGGGACACCGACACGATGGACACCTTCGTCGACTCCTCCTGGTACTTCCTGCGGTACGTCTCGCCGCACTACGAGGAGGGGCCGTTCGACGTCGAGAAGGTGCGCAAGTGGCTGCCGGTCGACCAGTACGTCGGTGGCGTCGAGCACGCCGTGATGCACCTACTGTACGCCCGGTTCTTCACCAAGGTCCTGTACGACATGGGCCTGGTGGACTTCACCGAGCCGTTCACCCGGCTGCTCAACCAGGGCCAGGTGATCAACCAGGGCAAGGCGATGTCGAAGTCGCTCGGCAACGGCGTCGACCTCGGTGAGCAGATCGACAAGTACGGCGTCGACGCGGTGCGGCTCACCATGGTCTTCGCCGGCCCGCCGGAGGACGACATCGACTGGGCCGACGTGTCGCCGGGCGCGTCGCAGAAGTTCCTCGCCCGCGCGCTGCGGGTGATGACCGAGGCCGGCGCGGCGAGCGAGCCGGGCGTCGCGGTCGAGAACGGCGACCTGGAGCTGCGCCGCATCACCCACCGGACCCTCGACGAGGTCACCCGGCTGGTCGAGTCCTACCGGTTCAACGTCGCCGTGGCGCGGATGATGGAGCTCACCTCCGCGATCCGCAAGGCGATCGACAGCGGGCCGGGCGCGGCCGACCCCGCGGTGCGCGAGGCGGCCGAGGTGCTCGCGATCATGCTCTCCCTGGTCGCGCCGTACGTCGCGGAGGAGGGCTGGGAGCGGCTGGGCCACGGGCCGACGATCGCCCGGGTGCCCTGGCCGGAGCCCGACCCGGCGCTGCTCGCGGTCGAGGCGGTCACCTGCGTCGTCCAGGTCGCGGGCAAGGTGCGCGACCGCCTGCAGGTCGCTCCGGACATCTCCGAGTCCGAGCTGCAGGAGCTGGCGCTCGCCTCGCAGAAGGTGCAGTCCTACCTGTCCGGCGAGCCGCGCAAGGTGATCGTCCGCGCGCCCAAGCTGGTGAACATCGTTCCCTGACGGCGTGATGAACCCACGGCCCGCGACACGCTCGCGGGCCGTACCGTTTTCGGGGCGCGTCCGGGCACCTTCCGGAGGCAGGGCAGAGAACACACCTGCCGGAGGCAGGACAATGAACAGGGGCGGCGGAAGACCGCCGCCCCGTACGCTCCTCCGGGCGGGCACGACAGGGCGACCGGCCGCGCCCGGACGTCATCCGGCCGGGTCCGGCCCGGTCGCCGGGCTCAGAGCTTGCGCAGCACCGCCACGACGCGGCCGAGCAGCGTCGCCTCGTCGCCGGGGATCGGGTCGTAGGCGGGGTTCTGCGGCACGAGCCAGACGTGGCCGTCCTTGCGCTTGAACGTCTTCACGGTGGCCTCGCCGTCGATCATCGCCGCGACGATGTCGCCGTTCTCCGCGACCGGCTGCTGGCGGACCACCACCCAGTCCCCGTCCATGATCGCCGCGTCGATCATCGAGTCACCGGTGACCTGGAGCAGGAACAGCGTGCCCTCGCCGACGAGCTGCTTGGGCAGCGCGAAGACGTCCTCGACGCGCTCCTCGGCGAGGATCGGGCCACCGGCGGCGATGCGGCCGACGAGCGGCACGTAGGCCGCGGCGGGGCGGTTCACGGTCTGCTCCTCGGAAGCCGAGTCCGAGTCGTTCTCCCACGGCGCGGGCTCGCCCGGCAGGCGGACCTCCAGGGCTCGCGGGCGGTGCGGGTCCCGGCGCAGGTACCCCTTGCGCTGCAGCGCGGTGAGCTGGTGCGACACGCTTGAGGTGCTCGTGAGCTGGACGGCCTCGCCGATCTCCCGCATCGACGGCGGGTAGCCGCGCCGCTGCACCGACTCCCGGATCACCTCGAGAATCCGGCGCTGCCGGGGCGTGAGCCCGAGGGCGTCGCGCCGGCGTACCGCCAAATCGACGGGGGTGCCCGCCTCTTCCTTCTCGCTCATGAATCCTCCTCGCGGCGCGGCCCGTCGAACCCGGTCACGAGCCGGTCTTCCGATCCGTGTCCTTCTTGTCGCACACCGCGACCGTACCTCTATTCAAGATCATCATCAAACAATTGTTCGATAGTGTCTCGAAATCGGCGGTCGCGTGGTGTACAACATCGTACGGGAGTTCGATCGATATGGTGTTCGATTCGCGATCTTACTGATTCCGTTTTTCCGGCAAAGGGGGCGGCGATGCGGATCGACGTGCCAACGTCCGCGGACGGGTCCTCCGGCGGGACCTCGGGCGGGGGCGGAGAGCCGCCCGCCGCTCCGGCCGCCCGCGGCGGTCACCCGCGCGGCGAGCGCCTCGCCCCGGTCATCCCGATCTCCGCGGCCCGGCGACGGCGGAACGCCGGTGACGGCACGCTCCGCGGCGTCGGCCGGCGCGTTCCGGCGGGCCCGGACGCGACCGCGGCGACCCGCGATCCGGTCCGTGGCGCGGCCCCGCGCCCGTCACGCGCCGCCGCGTCCCCCACGGCGCGCCGCGATCCCCGGCTCCGGGTACGGCGCCGCCCCGAGGCGGGCGGTGAGGCGGTGGGCGCGACGGTGGGCGTGGCCATGGGCGCCGCGGCGCCCGGGCGGCGTCACCTGGCCGGGCGGAATCCCGGCGGGCCGGTGCGGCGGAGCGCCCCGCGTCGTCCGGTCCGGATCGCGGCGAACGGCAGGGTGCGGCCGCGGCGGCGGGGCCCGCGGCACGGCGAGCGGGCGGGCGCGCCCCCGATCCGGCTCACCCGGCGGGGCAGGGTCGTGCTGGTCACCACGGTGCTGACGGTACTGGTCGGCGTGCTGCTCGGCGGAGTGTGGCTGGGCACCCGGGTCGCGGCGATCGCCGCCCCGGCCTGCGCCGTTCCGGCCGCGGCCGAGCCGCAGGCGGCACCGCTCGCCGTACCCGGCCGCTGAACGCGCGGACGTACCGGGACGCCGGCGCGGCGGCGTCGCCGGAGCGGGCGTGCGCCGGCGTCCGCCGCCCGCGAGCGTCGGAAACTCTACCCCCTCGCCCGGCCCGCTGTGGACCGGGCCGCCGGTGACCCGCGCCACTCCGCGCCCGCGCCCGCACGAGAGCGGGGCGGCACGCACCGTCCCGTAGGTCCCGGAAGATGACCCGCGCACCATCGGCGCGTAATCTCACGGCGCTCCCGGCTTCCTCGTGCGACACGCCGAAAAACCCCTGTCACAGCGGCGGTTGAGCAGCCGGTTCGCGTCCGGACGCGGTCGTCGACTTGCGCTGGCCGTTGGGCGCTCCTAGGGTGTGAGCCACAAGATGTAGTAGTTACACCGCTGTACTTCACAACAACTTGTGGTTTCTTTGGCGCTCTGTGGTACTTCCGCAGGGCGTGCGCGAGCCTACCCGTGGAGTCGGGCGGTCCTTGGAGTGAGGGGGAACGGCGCGATGCACTGCCCATTCTGCCGTCACCCGGACACCAGGGTCATCGACAGCCGTTCCACCGAGGACGGCGCGGCGATCCGCCGGCGGCGGAGCTGCCCCTCGTGCGGGCGCAGGTTCACCACCCAGGAGACCGTGCTGCTCATGGTGAGCAAGCGCAGCGGGGTGACCGAGCCGTTCTCCCGGGACAAGGTCATCGCCGGCGTACGGCGGGCCTGCCAGGGGCGGCCGGTGAGCGAGGACTCGCTCGCCCGGCTCGGTCAGCAGGTGGAGGAGGCGATCCGCGCGACCGGCGTCGCCGAGATCCCTTCGCACGAGGTGGGGCTCGCGATCCTGGGCCCGCTGCGCGAGCTGGACGAGGTGGCGTACCTCAGGTTCGCCTCGGTGTACCGCGGCTTCGAGACGCTCGAGGACTTCGAGGCCGAGATCAAGCAGCTTCGCGCCGCTCGCGACGGCCAGCAGGCGTGAGCCGGCGCGAACCGGCAAGGCGAGGAAGTAGGCGAGGAAGCAGGTGTGGCGCGCCGGGGCCCGCCCCGTCGCGCGCCCGATCGATGTCAGGTGGTTCGGTGCCGGGCCGCGCCCGGACCGGCAAGTCCGATATCGGGCTCCGGCTGAGCCCGGAAGGGGGAGTGTCATGACCGAGACCGCAGAGGCCACCGGCGGCGCGGCGCCGCGCGGAGGCAAGCGGGGGCGCAAGGGCGGTCTGAAGATGACGCGGATTTTCACCACCCCGGGCGTCCACCCCTACGACGAGGTGGAGTGGGAGCGCCGGGACGTCGTCATGACCAACTGGCGCGACGGATCGGTGAGCTTCGAGCAGCGGGGTGTGGAGTTCCCCTCCTTCTGGTCGGTCAACGCCACCAACATCGTGACGTCCAAGTACTTCCGCGGCGCGGTCGGCACCCCGCAGCGGGAGTGGAGCCTCAAGCAGCTCGTCGACCGCGTGGTCGGCGTGTACGTGAAGACCGGGCGGGAGCACGGCTACTTCGCCACCGACGAGGACGCCGAGATCTTCGAGCACGAGCTGAAGTACGCCCTGATCCACCAGATCTTCTCGTTCAACTCGCCGGTCTGGTTCAACGTCGGCACCAAGTCCCCGCAGCAGGTGTCCGCCTGCTTCATCCTCTCGGTGGACGACACGATGGAGTCGATCCTCGAGTGGTACAAGGAGGAGGGGATCATCTTCAAGGGCGGCTCCGGCGCCGGCGTGAACCTCTCCCGCATCCGCTCCAGCAAGGAGCTGCTGTCGAGCGGCGGCACGGCGAGCGGCCCGGTGTCGTTCATGCGCGGCGCCGACGCCTCGGCCGGCACGATCAAGTCGGGCGGCGCCACCCGGCGCGCGGCGAAGATGGTCGTGCTCGACGTCGACCACCCGGACATCGAGGAGTTCATCGAGTGCAAGGCGCGCGAGGAGCGTAAGATCCGCGTGCTGCGCGACGCCGGGTTCGACATGGACCTCGGCGGCAAGGACATCGTGTCGGTCCAGTACCAGAACGCGAACAACTCGGTCCGGGTCTCCGACGAGTTCATGCGCGCGGTGGAGAACGGCGGCAAGTTCGGCCTGCGCGCCCGGCTCACCGGCGAGGTGATCGAGGAGGTCGACGCCCGGGAGCTGTTCCGCAAGATGGCCCAGGCCGCCTGGGAGTGCGCCGACCCGGGCATCCAGTACGACGACACGATCAACGACTGGCACACCGCGCCGGAGACCGGCCGGATCACCGCGAGCAACCCCTGCAGCGAGTACCTGCACCTCGACAACTCCTCCTGCAACCTGGCGTCGATCAACCTGCTCAAGTTCCTGCGCGAGGACGGCACGTTCGACGTCGAGCGGTTCGTCAAGCTCGTCGAGCTGGTCATCACCGCGATGGACATCTCCATCACGTTCGCGGACTTCCCGACCGAGAAGATCCGTGACGTGACCCGCGCCTACCGCCAGCTCGGCATCGGCTACGCCAACCTCGGCGCGCTGCTCATGGCGACCGGCCACGCCTACGACTCCGAGGGCGGCCGCGCGCTCGCCGCCGCGATCACCTCGCTGATGACCGCGACCGCCTACCGGCGCAGCGCCGAGCTCGCCGGCGTCGTCGGGCCGTACGACGGGTACGCGCGCAACGCGGACGCGCACAAGCGGGTGATGCGCAAGCACGCGGACGCCAACGCCAAGCTGCACACCTTCGAGCCGATGGCGCAGGCGATCCACGCCGAGGCGACCCGGCAGTGGGAGGAGTGCCTCAGCCTCGGCGAGAAGCACGGCTACCGCAACTCGCAGGCGAGCCTGCTCGCGCCCACCGGCACGATCGGCCTGATGATGGACTGCGACACCACGGGCATCGAGCCGGACCTCGCCCTGGTGAAGTTCAAGAAGCTGGTCGGCGGCGGGTCGATGCAGATCGTCAACCAGACGGTCCCGCGCGCCCTGAAGACCCTCGGCTACCAGCCCGAGCAGATCGAGGCGATCGTCGAGTACATCGCCGAGCACGGCCACGTGGTCGGCGCGCCCGGCCTGAAGACCGAGCACTACGAGGTGTTCGACTGCGCCATGGGCGAGCGGGCCATCTCGCCGATGGGCCACGTGCGCATGATGGCCGCGGTCCAGCCGTTCCTGTCCGGCGGCATCAGCAAGACCGTGAACCTGCCCGAGTCGGCCACGGTGGAGGACATCGAGCAGGTCTTCATGCAGGGCTGGAAGCTCGGCCTCAAGGCGCTCGCCGTCTACCGGGACAACTGCAAGGTCGGCCAGCCGCTGTCCGCCGCCAAGGGCGACAAGGAGAAGAAGCCCGAGGAACAGGCCGTCAAGGTGGTCGAGAAGGTGGTCGAGGTGGAGCGGCCGCGGCGCCGCCGCCTGCCGCACAAGCGGCCGAGCACCACCACCCGGTTCACCGTCGGCGGGGCCAAGGGCTACATGACCGCCTCCTGCTACCCGGACGACGGGGTCGGCGAGGTCTTCCTCAAGATGTCCAAGCAGGGGTCGACGCTCGCCGGTGTGATGGACGCGTTCTCCATCGCGATCTCGATCGGCCTGCAGTACGGCGTGCCGCTCGAGGTGTTCGTGAGCAAGTTCGTGAACATGCGGTTCGAGCCGGCGGGCATGACCGACGACCCGGACATCCGCATGGCCGCCTCGGTGATGGACTACATCTTCCGCCGCCTCGCCCTCGACTACCTGCCGTACGAGGAGCGGGCCGCGCTCGGCATCTTCAGCGCGGCCGAGCGGGCCGCCCAGGCGCGCGGCGAGGACCCGGCGGCGCTGCACGAGGTCGACCCGGAGGTGCTCGCCCAGTCGGCGCCGATCGAGGAGGTGCCCAAGCCGGCCGCGGAGCCGAAGCCCGCGGCGAAGGCCGAGCCGCACAGCACGATCGAGGCCCTGGAGAGCCACATGGGCCGCACCGCGGACGCGCCGCTCTGCATGACCTGCGGCACCAAGATGCGTCCGGCCGGTAGCTGCTACGTCTGCGAGGGCTGTGGCAGCACGAGCGGCTGCAGCTGATCGAAGCGGTGGGCCGAGGCGGTCGTCCCGATCGCCTCGGCCACGCCCCGCCCGGCCCGCGAGACGGCGCGGCGTCGCCGTCGTCCGTAGGCGACATAGGTTGCCACCGGCGGTAGCATGACCGTATGACGGCGCTCCCATCCGAACCGGCCGGCGACAGAGAGAACGAGACGTCGGGCCGCTCCCCGCTGCGTACTCATCCGGGGGACGCCGCCGCGGTCACGGAGGTTCTGGCGATCCTCGACGCCTGGCGCAACGCCGCCGAGGCGTCGCGCGAGTGGTCGCGGGTGGTGCAGCGCTTCGAAGCGAGCATCCAGCACTCCCTGGGCCGGGCGCGGAAGGTCAGCGTCTCGCTGCCCGAAGGGCTCACCGAGGCCGTCCGGCAGCGTGTCGGCAAAGGGGAGTTCAGCCGGTACGTGGCGGAGGCCGTCGCGCGGCAGCTCGAGCTCGACCTGCTCGCCGAGCTCGCCGAACTGCTCGAGGCCGAGCACGGACCGGTCCCGGAGGACCTGCTGGCGGAGGCCGAGGCTGCATGGCCCGATCACGGTTAGCCGTCGGCGGGACGCTCGTCCTCGACAGCGAAGGACTGGCCACGCTGGCGGCGGGGGATCCGCGAGCGCGGGCATACCTGGAGGTGGCCCGGAAGCGCCGGGCCAGGGTCGTGGTCAGCGCGATCACCCTGACCGAGGTGCTGCGCGGCGGCCGCCGTGACGCGCGGGTGCACCAGGTACTGTCCCGCGTGGTCACGATCCCCGTCACACCGGAGCTCGCTCGGCGTGCGGGCGAGCTGCTCGGCGCCACCGGCCTCACCGGCCACCGGCACGCGATCGACGCGGTCGTGGCCGCCACCGCGCTGGAGATGGCCCGTCCCGTCGTGCTCCTCACCAGCGATCCCGACGATCTCGGCCGCCTCGTCGAGGAGCCGGGTCGGCCCAAGGATCAGCGGGTCGTCGTGGTCCATGTGTGAGCACGGGCGCCCGGACACGCCCGGCGCGATGCCGGACGGCCGGGCACGTCACCGAGGCCGATGGCCGCGGCATCCGGGCGGAATTCCCGCCGTCGCTCCGGGGACGCCCGGATCCGGTGGCGTCCGGCGTCCCGCGGGGTACGGCGGGAATCGCTCGTCACTAATAAATCGTCACTAATAAATAAGGTGCGAGCAGGGCGTGGCGGGCGCCGGTGACGGACGGGCACGGAGGTCGCATGGCGGTACGGCTGCGGGTGACCGAGTTGACGATCACGGCACCGGACCCGCGGGCGCTGGCGCGGTTCTACGCGCGGCTGCTCGACCGCCCGGTGACCACCGAGGAGGGGCCGGCGCCGGGGGAGCCGCCGGAGGCCGGGTGGGCGCAGATCAGGGCGCCCGAGGGCAGCGGCGAGATCACGCTTAACTTCGAGTGGGAGCGGCGCTGGCGGCGGCCGCGGTGGCCGGCCGAGCCCGACGCCCCGTTCGCCACCCAGCATCTGGACTTCCAGGTCACCGACCTCGACGCCGCGGTCGCGCACGCGCTCGCGGCGGGCGCGACGCTCGCCCCGGTCCAGCCGCAGGAGAACGTGCGGGTGCTCTTCGACCCGGCGGGCCACCCGTTCTGTCTGTTCGTCTGACCGCGGCGGCCCTCGTCACGTCGGCTCCGCGGCCGTGACCGGGGTGTGGGGCACCGCGGGGCCGAGGTGCTCCGTGGCGATCTCGGCCGGGTTCTCGCCCGCGAGCTGCCGGTCGAGCGCCTCGGTGAGCGTCGGGCAGTCCTGCACCGGGTCCTCGGCCGGGCACTCCAGCGCGTGGGCGAGGAACCGCTTGGCACGCTCCGCCCGCGCGATCAGCTCGTCGAGGTCGGCGATCCGCCGCCGGATCGCCTCCCGCCACCGCTCGCCGGGCTCGTCGAGCGCCTCGCGGATCACGTCGAGGCGGAACCCCATCGTCTGGGCCATGTGCACGAAGGCGAGGCGGCGCAGCTCGGCCCTGCCGTACATGCGTCTGCCGTTCACCCGGCAGGCGGGTTTCACCAGGCCGCGCTCCTCGTAGTAGCGCAGCGCCGACGCGTTGACCTTGAGCATGCGGGCGGCCTCGCCGATCGGAACGAGCTCCATGTCTCCAGCTTGACTTCAAGGCGGCTTGAACCGGCAGGGTGGGCGGCATGGAGACGACGACAGACCCCAACCACTCCTGGGTGTTCGGCAGGCCGGCGAACTCGCCGTTCGCCCACCCGCGCGGGCTGATCGGCACCCTGGCCGGCCGCATCATGCGGCGCACCAACCGGCAGCACGAGGTCGCCGACCTGCTCGACGTCCGCCCCGGCCACCACGTGCTCGAGATCGGGTACGGCCCCGGCGTGCTGGTCGGCCTGCTCGCCGAGCGGGTCGGCGACGGCCGGGTGTGCGGCGTGGACCCGTCGCCCGAGATGCGGGAGCTCGCCGTGCGCGGCAACCGCGCCGCGGTCCGGGCGGGCACGGTCGACCTGCGCCTCGGCTCGGCCGACGCCACCGGCTTCCCCGACGCCGCGTTCGACCGGGTCGTGACGGTGAACACGGTCGTGTTCTGGCCGGACCTGGAGGCCGGGATGCGCGAGCTGCACCGGGTGACCAAGCCGGGCGGGCGGGTGCTGATCGCCTGGCACGGCGGCTCGAACCCCTCCCGGGCGACCCGCGCGCACGCCCTGCCCGAGCACGTTCTCGCCCGCATCGAGGAGGCGATGGCGGGCGTGTTCACCGGCGTGGTCCGGCGGGAGCTGAGCACGCTCACCGCGTTCACCGCCACTCGGCCGTGAGCGGCGGCCGCGCGATCGGCGGCGCCCGCCCGGCCCCGGCCCGGCTCAGGGCCAGGTGATGGGCGGGCTCTGCGTGCCGCTGAAGGTGTGGTGGTGCCACGCCGGCGGCCGGATGTCCTTCTCCTTCCGGGTGTCCACCGCGGCCGCGTACCGCCCGGCCTCGGGCGGGGTGACCCGGAACGGCCCGCACCGCACGATCCCCTCACCCTCGACCGTGAACGTGCAGCTGTTGAGCGTGCTCTCGTCCCGGGTCAGGTGGAACCGCCGGGACTCGATCAGCTGCGGGTCGAGGTGCATCAGCCACACCCAGACCGTGACCTCACCGGGCGCGTCGGCCGGGTCGACCGCCCTCACCTCGGCCGACAGCTCGACCTGACCGTCCGCCACGGCGATGCACGGCCGGATCTCCACCGGCACCGACTGCGGGGCCCACGACCGGCACAGCGGCCCGACCGTCACCGTGTCCACGGTACGGGGCGGCGTCGTCGCCGACCTCGCGATCTGCAGCGCGGCCACGAGCACCGCCGCCACCACGAGCGCGGTGACGAGCATCCACCGGCGGCGGCCGCGCGCGGGGCGGGCCTCGGGGGCGCCCACCGTCTCGGCGGGGGAGAGCACGTGGGTCTGCGACGGCGACGGGCCCGGCTCGCCGTACCCCGCGGGCGCGCCCGGCGACCCGGGCGGCGTCGCCGGCGCCCCGGCGTCCGCCCGAGGCCCCTGCACGGCCGGCGTGCCGTCCCCTCCGGCGTGCGGCGGTACGGCGTGCGGCGCGGCCTCCGCCGAACCGGGTGCCGCGGTGACCGCGGCGGCCGGGGTCTCGCCGGGCTGCCCGAGGCCGAGCGGGACCGTCCCTCCGGGTCCGGCGCCGGGCGGCGCGGGCGAGCCCGGGGCCGGTCCGGCGGGTTCCGCGGCCGCCGGGGCCGGGCCGGCGGGCGCCGGTGTGCCGGCGGCCGGTGCCGGCGAGGCGGCGTCCGTGGCGGCCGGCGACGCCGCGGCCGGCTCGGTGTCCTCCGTCTCGGCGTCGCGCTCCTGGTCGGCGCGGAGCACGCGGCC
>QGUZ01000463.1 GCA_003242605.1 Actinomycetota bacterium | reverse complement strand
GCGATCATGTCGAGCAGCGTCGGGGTGGAGTAGGTGTCCACCAGGCCCGTGGTGATCGTGACGTTCTTGATCCACAGGTCCTCGAGGTGCAGCGTGGCGGGCTTGCCGTGCACGCCGACGTTCGCCACGCGGCCGCCGGGCCGTACCAGGCGGGTGCACAGCTCGAAGGTCTCCGGGACGCCGACCGCCTCGATCGCGGTGTCCGCGCCGAGCCCGCCGGTGAGGTCGGCGACCACCTTGGCGGCGTCGTCACCCGGGCCGACCACCACGTCGGCGCCGAACCGCTTGGCGGCCTCCAGCCGGGGCGCGGCCAGGTCGACCGCGACGATGTGGCTCGGGGTGAACAGCCGCGCGGTGAGGATCGCGGAGAGCCCGATCGGCCCGGCGCCCACCACCACCACGGTGTCCCCGGGGCCCACCTTGCCGTTGAGCACGCCGACCTCGTAGGAGGTGGGCAGGATGTCGGCGAGCATGAGCGCGGCCTCGTCGGCGACCCCCTCCGGGATCTTGTAGGTGGAGGTGTCGGCGAACGGCACGCGCAGGTACTCGGCCTGGGTCCCGTCGATCCGGTGGCCCAGGATCCATCCGCCACCGCCGAGGCACTGGCCGAACATGCCGATCCGGCAGTACCGGCACCGGCCGCACGCGGTCACGCAGGAGACCAGCACGCGGTCCCCCTCCGCGATCGTGCGTACCGCGCCGCCGGTGCGCACGACGGTGCCCACCGCCTCGTGGCCCAGGATCCGGCCCGGCTCGACCGCCGGCACGTCCCCCTTGAGGATGTGCAGGTCGGTGCCGCAGATCGTCACCGCCCGCACCTCGACGATCGCGTCGGTGTCGTCGACGATCTCCGGGTCGGGGACGTCCTGCCAGGACCGCTTGCCCGGCCCCTGGTACACCATCGCCTTCATGCGTCCTCCTCCGGTTCCGCTGGGCTGTTACGAGGGGCGGTTTCACCCTCCCTCGGGCGAGCCCGCGCCACCCAGTGGCGGAAGACCCCTCCTGGGCGGCCGTTCGTCCCTCGATCGCGGTCCGGCCGCCGGTGCGGTCCGTTACCGCCGGACGGCGCGGCAAACCCGTCCGGCGCCGGAGGAACGTCTCGATCGCCGGCTCCCGCTCGCCGTACCGCCTCGGGCCGCGGTCAGGCGCCCTGCAGCCGCGGCGCCCACGCGCACACCTCGACCGCCGCCTCCAGCATGGCCCGTTCGGTGGCGGTGAGGGGATAGACGTCCTCCCCTCCGGGCGACGGCTTCAGGTACGTGCGCACGCGGTCGGCGTCGGCGGCGTCGAGGGCGCGGAGCGGCTTGGCGAGGATGTTGAGCGGGTGCTCCAGGTCCTGCACGATCGTCGAGTAGAAGTGGGTGACCGACCGGTAGGTGAAGGTGGCGAGGCCGCCCACGTACACCGCCAGCCGGCCGTGCGCCGAGGCCTCGAACGTCCCGATCGCGTGCACGGCCGAAAGGTCCTTGTCGTCGTGCGGTCCCGCCGGGCACAGGAAGGCGGGCGCCGGGGCGCTCTCGAGGGTGGCGATGTCGTAGTGGAAGTTGGCGTTGCCGCCCTCGGCCACGAGCAGGTTCCACTGGGGCACCGGGAGGAGCCGGAAGTACTGGCGCGCCGGGCGGGAGCCCATCTCCGAATGCAGGCCGCGGATGCGGTCGCCGATGATCTGCCAGCGGTACAGGCCCCTGTCGCGGCCGGAGGTGACGATGGAATCCTCGGTGAACGTGATCGCGGAGAACTCGCCGTGGGGCAGGGCCTGCACCGCGATCTCGTGCTGCGGCTGCAACCTGCTGTCGGTGATGAGCATCCGGTTGCCGTCCACGAAGGCGATCCGGTTCCCGGTGGCGTCGACGGCGAACTGGTCCGCGCGCCGCAGCCCGTGTTCCCGCAGGTCGAGCGCCACCTGCTCGCCATCGGCGACGGCGATCGCGACCCCGGCGAGCTTCGTGCCGATCACGAAACCGGTCGCGGTCGCGTCCACCACCGCGTCGAGCAGCCCGAACCCGTTCGCCAGCACCGATTCACCGCCGGGCGTGTACTGGACGATCTCCGTGTCGCCGCGGTAGCCCCCGTTCTCGAACTCCCGCCGTGCGATCACCGTCTCGGCGTCGAGCGCGCACAGCGACCAGTGCACCGCCGGCCCCTCGTACAGGGTCTCCCGCACGCCCGTCCGGTCCACGGTGACGATCGTCGAGGTATGCGGGTCGCGGCGGTGCAGCGAGAGCGCCGCCACCGGGTGCCGTACGGCGAAGCCCACTGGGTCGATGGCGGTCAGCATGCTGGGGAGGATCCGGGCGGTGCGGTCGAAGATCTGGTCGCCGACCCGCATCGCGTCCTTGCCGTCGATGCCGGTGAGGATGTCGGCCACGCGGGCGTCGGCCTCCGACCGGGGATACCACTTGCGGCGTTTCAGATAGGCCGCCGCGCGAGCGGCCCGCGGGAGCGGCTGGGAGAGGATCAGCCACCACAACGACTGCCAGTCGCGCTTGCGCGCGTATTTGCGTGCCTCGCCGACCAGATCGTCACCGGAGATGCGTGGTATCACTGCCTGCCCGCCTTCCCGTCGGGTGGGCCTGACGCCGATCACTTCCGGGACACGCTTCGGTGCGCATGCTACAGCGGGAACCGCCCGCTCGGGCGGGCGTTCGCGGCCCCGGCGCGATCGCCGCTCCCGCCACGCCTCCTCGCGGCCGCCGCCACCCGCACGGGCGGCTCCGGTCCGGTGTCTCCGCCGGTTCCCGGACCGGTCGCGGCCCTCGGCGCGTGCGCGGCGACGGCACGGCCCCGCCGTACCGCTCGCCCGGATCGCGCGGTACGGCGGGCGGGCGCGACTGGCCGGCCCCGGGGGGGCCGGGAGCCTGGGTGTCCCCCGAACACCGCGCCGCGCCCCCCGGCCGGGAGGGGCGGCCGCGCGCGGGGGTCCGCCTGCAGACACCCCCCGGG
>QGUZ01000141.1 GCA_003242605.1 Actinomycetota bacterium | reverse complement strand
CGGGATGTTTAAAGAGGTCGGGGGCTGCGCGCCCTCGCCCGGCTCACCGGCGCGGGGCCCGGCGTCGGGCGGATCGGGGGGCCGGTCGCGCTCCCGCTCGCCCCCGCGGGGGTGGGCGCGCTGCGGTCCGTCGACGACGACCGGGTCGAGCCGTCGAACCTGCACCGCCAGCACCTCTTCGCCACCGCCGACGTCGGCACCCCCAAGGTGGCGGCCGCGGCCCGCCGGCTGCGCGAGCACGAGCCGGAGGTCAAGATCGAGGCCGTACCGCGCCGGCTCGGCTCGGCCGCCGACGTCGCCGAGGTGATCGCCGGCGCGGACCTCGTGGTGAACACGGTCGACACCCCGCAGCCGCAGATCCGCCGCTGGGTCAACCGCGCCTGCGTCGAGGCGGGCGTGCCGTTCGTCACCGGCGGCTTCAACCAGCACGTGGGCCTGATCGGGCCGCTCGTGGTGCCCGGCGAGACCGCCTGCCTCGCCTGCCAGGAGCGCGAGCTCGCCGGGCGGTACGGCCGGGCCACGCTGCCCACCCCGGAGAACGCGGGCCGCATCATCCCGGCGTTCGCCCCGCTGTGCACGGCCGTCTCCGGCATGCTCGCCGCGGAGATCGTCCGGTGGGTGACCCGCACCGGCCCGCCCGCGATCCTCGGCCGCACGGTCTACCTCGACCTGCTCACCCTCACCACCACCGCCCGGGAGTTCGCCCGCGCGGCCGACTGCGAGGTCTGCCGGTGACCCGACCCGACCTGTCCTTCCTCAGCGTGGTCCGGGACGGCCCGGACGACTACGTGATCGGCAACGGCGAGCGGTTCGTCAACGTGCCCGAGATCGCCGCCGACGTGGTCGCGCTGCTCGACGGCACCCGCACCGTCGACGAGGTCCGCGCCGAGATCCACCGCGCCCGCGGCGTCGACGTGGACGTGGCCGGCTTCGTGCGCGGCCTCGACGCGGCCGGGCTGCTCCGGCCGCCGGAGCGCCCGCCGAACCTGTGGGACCGCATCTCCCCCGCCGTGGCCCGGCCGTTCTTCTCGCCGGCCGCGAACGTGCTGATCGGCCTGGTGACCTGCGCCGCGCTCGCCGCGGTGATCGCCCGGCCGGAGATCCTCCCGTCCTACGACGAGATCGTCTGGGCGGACAGCCTCGCCTTCACCCTCTCCTTCGCCGTGGGCTCCTGGCTGCTCGTGTTCGTGCACGAGTTCAGCCACATCCTCGCCGCCCGCTCCCTCGGCGTGCGCGCCGAGCTGTCGCTCGGCACCCGGCTGCAGTTCCTCGTCGTGCAGACCCGGGTGACCGGCATCTGGCAGGCGCCCCGCCGGGCCCGGTACCGGGTGCACCTCGCCGGGATGCGCACCGACCTGCTGCTGGTGAGCGCCTGCCTGTGCGCGCTGTACTTCACCGACAACGACGTCGTCCGGCTGGTGATGCTGATCTGCCTGTCGCAGATCGTCTGGCAGTTCCTCTTCTTCATGCGGACCGACGTCTACTTCGCGTACGCGAACCTCACCGGCAACAAGAACCTGATGGACGACGCGCAGAACTACCTGCGCGCCCGGCTCGCCCGGCGGCCCGCGCCCGGGGTGCCGCCGAGCGTGCGGCGGTACGCCTGGTTCGTCGTGCTCGGCCGCATCCTCGGCCTCGGCTTCTTCGCGGGCTACACCGTGCCGCTCACCGTGGTCACCTGCGCCCGCGCGCTCGACGAGATCGCCGCCGCGCCGGGCGTGCCCGCCGGACCGGTGGCGACCCTCGCCATCATCGCCCTCGGCTGGGCCCTCTACCTGTACGTCTTCGTCACCCGCCGGATCCGGTCCCGCCGCCGCGCCGCCGCCCCGGCCGCCGCGACCGGCTGAGCCGTTTGCGCGCTCAGGCCGCCCGGGCCGCGAGGCGGTGCTCGGCGAGCGCGGCGACGTCGACCTCGTCGAGGCTGGTGACGAGCAGGTCGGGCCGGGCCGCGGCGAGCAGCTCGCGATCGCCGGCCCGGGCGACGGCGAGCGCCGCCATGCCGCCGGCCTTCGCCGCCCGCACCCCGCTCACCGCGTCCTCCACCACGAAGCAGTGCTCCGGGGGCACGCCGAGCGCGGCGGCGGCGATGAGGAAGATCTCCGGGTCCGGCTTGCCCCGGACCAGGTCGCGGCCGGACATGTCGGCGGCGAACAGGTCGTACAGCGTCATGCCCGGCCGGACGAACTCGTGGTCGAGCTTCTCCTCCTCGGCGAAGACGTCCACGCGGATGCGCTTGAGGAACCGCGGGGCGTTCTTCGACGAGGACGCCGCCGCCATCGGGATGCCCGCCGCCCGTACGGCGAGCACGAACCGGATGGCGTCGGGGAACGCGGTGAACTCGCCGGCCTCGATGAACTCGACGATGAGGTGCTGCTTGCGGTCCGCGTACGCCTTCGCCCGCGTCACGGCGTCCGGCACGCCGAAGTGCTCCAGCGCGCCCAGCGCGCCGCTCATCCGCGGCCTGCCGGAGATCACCCGCTGGTACACCTCGGAGGTGAACGCCTCCGGCGACCAGGTGGTCCGGTCCCGGATGTCCGCCCACTCGCCCTCCATCAGCTCGCGCAGCGCCTGGCGCCAGGCGCGCTCGTGGGGTGAGTCGACGAGCACCCCGTCGACGTCGAAGATCGCGCCCTGAAACCCGTTGGTGGCCATTCGCCTGCTATCCCCCTCGGTCGCGGAAGGCTCGCGCGTGCGGCCGCACCCCCGGACGGCCGGCGGCCGGCCCGCCCGGCCGGTCCGCCGAAGCCCATCCTTCCGCAGCCGGCGGGCGCGCGCCGTGCATTGCGGGACATTTCGCCGGGGAGGCGCCCGCGGCGCGGGTGGCGGGCCGCCCCCGTGACCGGCCCGCCGCCCGGCCGCCGCGCTCCCCTGCTCACAGGGCGGGCGCGGGTCAGGGTTCGGGGACGATCACGGTCTTGCCGGGCAGGCGGCCCTGCTCGGCGAGGGCGTGCACCTCGGGCAGCTCCCGCAGCGGGCGGCGGTCCGCGACGTGCACGTGCAGCTCACCGGCGTCGACGCGGGCGACGAGCTCCGCGAGCTGGGCGGCGTCCGCGCGCACGAGGGTCTGCGCGGTGCGCAGGCCGGGGGCGGCGTGGGCGACGGCGGGCGTGGTGGCGCTGACGAGGACGCCGTCGTCGGCGACGAGCCGCGCCAGGCGGGCGAGCTCCCCGGGCGTGGTGGGCACCAGGTTGAGCACGACGTCGAATTGCCGCCGGGCCGCCTCGGTCACCGGGGTCCGGGTGTAGTCGATCACGTCGGCCGCGCCGTACCGGCGGACCCGGTCGGCGCTGCGCGGGCTCGCGGTCGCGGTGACCTCGGCCCCGGCGGCGCGGGCGAGCTGGACCGCGTACCCGCCGACCGCGCCGCCCGCCCCGTTGATCAGGATCGACCGGCCGGCGGTCAGCCCCGCGTCCTCGAACAGCGCCTGCCAGGCGGTGAGGCCGACGGTGGGCAGGGCCGCGGCGTCGACGAGGTCGATCGTCTTCGGGGCGGCGGCGAGCACGTTCGCCGGGGCGACCACGTACTCGGCGGCGGCGCCGGGCGCGATCAGGGGGAGGAACGCCACCACCCGCTCCCCCGGGTTCCAGCCGGACACCTCCGGCCCGACCTCGGCGACGGTCCCGGCGAGGTCGATCCCCGGCGTGTGGGGCAGGGTGAGCGGCATCGTCTGCTGCATGAGCCCGGCCCGGAGCGCCACGTCGACCGGGTTGAACGAGGTGGCGGCGACCCGCACCAGCACCTGGCCCGGGCCGGGCACCGGACGCTCGACCTCCTCGTAGCCGAGCACGCCGGCGTCGCCGTACTCGTGGAAGCGCACAGCCTTCATCTGGCCCCCTCGCGGATAGTTGCTTCGAACTCGAAACACTTGAACGGTAAACGCTACGAATTCGAAGCAACAGAGTGGGCGGGCGTGAGGCTTCTCACCCGTCGGCCGCGCGTGGTTCGAATTCGAAGCGCATAGGATCGGAAGGATGGCTGACGAGCGGACCGACGACTGCCTCGCCCCCGAGGAGCTCGACACCTACATCGTGCTCACGGAGGCGGTCAGCCTGCTGCAGTACGCCGTGGAGGAGCAGCTGCGCGCCGCGGGCGGCCTGAGCCTGGTGCAGTTCCAGATCCTCATGCGGCTGGCGTTCGCCGACGGCCCGCTCACCATGACCGACCTCGCCGACGGCCTCGTCTACAGCCGCAGCGGCCTCACCTACCAGGCGGGCCTGCTGGAGAAGGCGGGCCTGATCACCCGCACCCCGTGCCCGGACGACGAGCGGGTCGTCCACGCCGCCATCACCGACGCGGGCCGCGCCCGGATCGACCGGGTGCTCCCCGGCCACCTCGAGGTGGTCCGGCGGCTGTTCCTCACCCCGCTCGACGCGTCCGACCTGCGCACGCTGCGCGCGATCATGACCCGGGTGCGTGACCACATGCGCGCCCGGCCGCCCCGGTCGGCGGCCGCCGCGCGGCGCCGCACCGCCGCCAAGGCCGCCCGGCCCGGCCGGGACGCCGGTGGCCCCTGAGCCCACGGGTCAGTGGCTGCGTTCCTGCACGGCGCCGCCGGGGTTCGCGAGCGGAGGCCATGTCCGCCACGGCCCGGCCCGCGCCTGACTCGCAGCGTCGCACCACGCGAACACGGCGAGGCCGGCAAGGGCTGACCTGCCCTCGCCCCGCCTCCGCCGGGCCGCGTCGACGGTCAGTCGAAGTTGCGCTGCCGTACCAGGTTGGCGATCGCGAGAATCTTGGGCCGGCCGACGGCCTTGAACGCGAGGCCGTGGCGGAATATCTCCGGAATCCAGTACTGGTCTTCCTCGCGGAACACGACGCCGTTGGACTGGAGGATTTCGAGCTCCTCGCTCGACAGCCGCACTGAATCCGGACTGAAGGGAATGCGTTTCTTGTCCGCCTCCAGCGCCTTGAGGGTCCTGAGCAGACGGCCGACCTGCGGACTCTCCTCGCTGATGGCCTCGATCTTTTTCACACTGCACGTCACAAGCGCGTTCCGCATGGCGCTGGGGATGAGCAGCCGGTCCGAGTAGCGCGTGTCGGAGACCGACCCGGCCGCCGATTCGGCCAGGAACGTCACGATGTCTCGTGCCTGAATCTGGCCGTTGAAGTCGGACAACGCCGCCAGGAACCACCTGTCGGACCGCGCCTCTCGCGAACGCGGCGATCCCATCTTCTCACCCCAGACCGATGTGAGGGGGCGGCGCAGATCCTCGTCCCTCGCCTGCAGAATCACCTCGTCCGCCAGATCTAGTGCTCCGGACTGCTGGGTCACCCACAGCGCAAGCCGCAGGGCCTCTTCCGGATTCCATTTGAGTTCATAGTCGCGGTAACGCGCAAGGAATTGGCCGTGGTTCTGCTTGATCGCGGCCTGCACGAGGTCGCGTCGGATAAAAACGATAAGACCGAGCGTCCGGCCGCGGAGGCTACGGAGCCATTCGAGGCAGTCGACGAGGAGGACTCGGAGCGCCTGCCGTTGCGCGTCGTCCTGGAGGAAATCCTGGAGCAGATCCTCGAGACCATCGATGAGGAATATCCTCGTCGTGGCACGTGAGAATTCGACCAGCTTCTCCTCGACATCCTCGGGGGACGCCTCGATGCCCACCGCCCTTGCCATGCAGGTCAGCCACACTCGCCGCCACTCGAGGTCGGAGAGTGAGCGCCGCAGCGACCTGCCGATGAGGTCACGGAGCTCGAGCTGACTCGCCGGTTCTGCGCCGGAGGACGCGCGGGCCGCCCGCTGTACCCGCTCGATCTGGCCGAGGATGCTGTCCTGCAGATGCCGGGAGACGAACACTGGGGCGAGCCGGGCGTCCAACGTCACGTTGTTCACGCCCACGTCTTCGGCATAGCGCCGCCAGGTCCCCCGGATACACATCTGGACCTGCGTGAACGTCTTACCGGACCCTTTCGCGCCAACCACCACGCACAGTGGCGGCTCGGTGCGATGCGAGGTGAGCAGGTTCCGCAACGACTCGGTCGGCAGAAAGCCGGTGCCGTCAGCGGTCTCGGCGTAGGCCAGCCTCCTCGCGAAGGTTTCCAGTCGCTCGCGCCGCTGCGTCAGGCCGGCCTTGGCGCCCTCCGGCCGGGCCGGCTCAGGCTCCGGGCCCTCAGCCGCCGTCGCCGCCGGACGGGCGAGGTCCTGGGCCAGCGTGTCCAGCAGCTGCGGAAGCTGCTGGCGTCTGGCGAGTGCGATCACTGCGTCCCAGTTGGCGGGGAGAGAAAGGAGGTGATCCTGGAACGCACTCAACGTGGGCTCCACCACCACGTCGTTGTCGACCGTCCGGTCCTCGCCCTCGTCCGGTTCCGGCTGCAGGGTCGTGGCGATCGCGTCACGCAGCCGGGCCGCCGCCTCTATCACTAGCGACCGATCGGCCTGCTCCCGGAACTGGGTGATGATGATCGCGCTCGCCGGATCGCCCTTCCGCGATGGTGCACGTCGCCCGAGTTCCCGAATGAGCCGATCCGTGCCGTACAGCGACTGGTCGCTGACCGTGGTGACGAAGATCCTCTGTACCCGGGGGTCCAGTAGAACGGGGGCCGACAGTTCGCTTCCACCGGCGCGCAGATCGACGAGCACGGTGGACGCCCCCAGGGCCGCGGCCAGCTCGGCAAGGGACTCCGTCAGGTAATAGATGGGCCGATCCGCCGTGAGGAGATCCGTGGGATCGATCTTGGGCGGGGCGATGTCGGCGAGGGAACGCCGCGTCGGCATGACGATGACGTTGTCGAACGTCTGGTTGGGCAGATAGGCGGCGCCGAGCGAGACGGCCTCGTCCGGACGTCCGTCATCGGAGGCGTGCAGGAGCGCCAGGAAGTCCTCGTAGCTGAAGTCCACCCGTTTGCCGTGACCCGTGAACATCCAGGTGATGCCCGGAGCCTCCAGGTCGGCATCGATCAGCAGCACACGGCCGCCCCGGCTGGCTACGGCGTCGGCCAGTGCGATCGCATGCAGGGTACGGCCGACACCCCCCTTGTAGGAATGGAAGGCGGCCATGCGGACGCCATGCGGCAGACCGGACTCGGGCGGCGGCAGTGGCTCCCCGAGGCTGCGGACGATCCGACGCTCGCGCCACCGCAGCTCGCGTCTGGGGGTTTCGGGCTCGCGGTGGTTGATCGTGATCGGAAGCAACCTGCGGGAGGGACGCCCGGGTATGTCGTCCAGGCGCAGAGCGGGTATTCCATCGTCCTCCGCGATGGACCCCACACCGAATCGGTCCCCCAGCCACCGAAGGGCTTCCTCCGCAGAAACCGCCGGATCGACGGTCACTTCAAGACCGTCCCAGAATGCGTCACACTCGTGGAGCCATTCCGGCCACTGCCTGTGGAGCGCCAGTTTTTCCAGGTGGACGTCCACATCCACCCAGGTGTAGATGTGCTCGGGGACGGAGTCCGCTGCGCCGGGCATCATACCCTCAATTCTTCCTGACACCATTCCCGCAGGTCACGCAACACCTGGATCGCCTGTTCCTCCTCGTCCTTCCGCAGAGCGTGCCCGTATCGCCACGCCTCATGCAGATCCTGGAAAGCGACCCTCTGTCGCCGTTTGTGTTGCGATGGACACGACCGCTGCATGCGGTTGCACAAGTCAGGCGGAAGACATAATTCCTTCGCCAACCGGTGCAGGTCGTGCGTACGGAGTTCCTCAGGCAGCTGAGCGGTCGACCGCAGCTTGCGACGGCGGAGTACCGACGCCTTCAACCCGCACTCCACGCTGTAGAAAAGAAGGAGGGCAGCCGGTGGCCCCTCCGCCATCTTCTGAACGGCCTCTTTCTGCAGGAGAAAGCTCGCCTTAAGCTGCTGCCAACCGACGTCTACCGCCACGGAAAGCGATGGTAACGGCTGAAGCCGTATCCGGCACCGGTGATGCCGAAGCGGTCAGTGGCTGCGCTTGAGCATGCCGTCGGCGAGGGTGTCGGCGGCCTCGCGCAGCCGGCGGCCGACGGCGTCGAGGCGGAGCAGGAGCTCGCGCTCGCGCTGGGCCTCGAGGCTGAGCGGGCCCGCGAGCGGCCCGGCGAGCAGGGTGGCGAGCCGGGACTGGTGGAGCTGGCGCAGCCGGGTGCAGGACTTGCGGGTGGCGAGCGCGGCGGTGGTCACCGAGTCCGGAGCCTCGATCATCATGCGGGCGGCGGTCTCCAGCCGGTCGAGGCCATCGATGAGCGCCTCCAGCGGCTCGATCGCGAAGGTGAGGTCGCGCGGGCCGAACAGGTCGGTCTCGCGCACGTAGTCGCGCAGATGGTCGAGGACGTCGTCGACCGAGCGGGACAGGCGGTAGAGGTCCTCGCGGTCGATCGGGGTGACGAGCACCCGGCCGAGGGCGCGGACGAGGTTCGCCCGGGCGGCGTCGCCCTCGTGCTCGACCTCGGCCATCCTCGCCCGCGCCTCGGTGCGGTCGACCGCCCCGGCCGCGGTGGCGCGGGCGAGCTCGGCCCCGGCCCGGGCGTGCGCGATCTGGGCGCAGACGAGGTCGACGATCCGGCGGCCGGAGGTGCCGCGCAGGTCCGCCCAGGCCTGGGCGAGGCGGCGCAGGCCGCGCAGCCGGGCGGCGCTCATCGCACCCCCAGGAGGCGGAGCACGAGCCCGGCGACGGTGGCGAGCAGCATCGCCGCGGGCAGCGTGACGACCCAGGCGAGCGCGATGCCCGCCACCTGCTGCCAGCGGATGCGGCGCACGCCCTCGCGGGCGGCGACACCGACCACCCCCGCGGCGATCGACTGGGTGATGCTCACCGGGCAGCCGAGCGCGACGCTGCCGAGCACCGCGCCGGACGCGGCCACCTCGGCGCAGACGATGTGCGGCGGCCGGGTGAGCGCGAGGCCCCGGCCGAGCCGCGCGCCGACCCGGCGCAGCCCGGCGAGCGCACCGGCGAAGAACAGCCCGGCGAGCGCGGCCATCCACGGCGGCGGCACGTCGATCTCGCCGACCGCGTCGAGGCCGCCCGCCCGCACGGCGAGCGCCACCCCGGCGACCGCGATCATCTTCTGGCCGTCGTTCGCCGCGTAGGCGAGGCTCTGCAGGCCGTACGCGAGCAGGTGGGCGACCCGGACGAGGCGGGGCATGCGGCGGGTGGCGGGAATCCTCGCGGCGAGCACGCCGAGCAGGTACCCGAGCACCAGCCCGGCCACCGGCGCGGCCGCGCCCGCCGCGAGCACGACGCCGACCCAGGACCAGGAGACCGGCAGGCCCGCGCCGAGGCCCGCGCCGGTGATGCCGCCGATGAGCGCGAGGGTGAGGCTCGTCGGCAGCCCGCGGCCGGTGAGCACCGCGACGACGACGAGCGCGGTGACCACCCCGGCGAGGAAGGCCGCCGCGCCGCCCGCCGCGCCGAACGCGACGAGCCGCTCGGTGAAGGTGCGGGCCACGGAGATCCCCACGAGGTACGGCCCGGCGAACAGCACGGCCACGAGCAGCGCGGCGGTCAGCCACCCCGGCACGTCGGGGAACCGCAGTCCCAGCCCGATCAGCGTGGCCCCGTCGTTCGCCCCGGTGACGAGCACGAAGGCCACGGCGGTCACGGTGAACGCCGGGACCCATCCCGTCATCTGGCGGGGACCGGGTCGCGGAGGACGCGGGTCGTGCTCCCGGCGGGTCCGGACGCGGGGCGTCGGCGGCGCCGGTTCTCGCCGCGGAATCGGCGACCCGGGGCGCGGGAAACGACGTCACTGCGGCCGGAGAACCGGAAGCACATAGACCCTCCTTGTCCAATTATTTCATTTTTAGATGAACAGAGGGTGAACAGTCAATAGTTTATCCCGACATACTATGTTCATATTTCGCTTATCCGGCAAATCGCAATCGTGAATTTTTTTGCTGTTTCGCTACGCAGGTTGGGGTCACAGGTTGCCGCGCCGCGCCTGTTCCCGCTCGAGCGCCTCGAACAGCGCCTGGAAGTTCCCCTTGCCGAAGCCGAGCGAGCCGTGCCGCTCGATCAGCTCGAAGAACACCGTGGGCCGGTCCCCGATCGGCTTGGTGAAGATCTGCAGCAGGTATCCGTCCTCGTCACGGTCGACGAGGATGCGGCGGCGCTGCAGCTCCTCGATCGGCACCCGCACCTTCCCGATGCGAGCCCGCAGCTCGGGGTCCTCGTAGTAGGCGTCCGGGGTGTCGAGGAACTCGATGCCCGCCGCGCGCAGCCGGTCCACGGTGCGCAGAATGTCGCTCGTGGCGAGGGCGAGGTGCTGCACGCCCGGCCCCTGGTAGAAATCGAGGTACTCGTCGACCTGGCTGCGCCTGCGGGCGATCGCCGGCTCGTTCAGCGGAATCTTCACCCGGTGGTTTCCGTTCGCCACCACCTTCGACATCAGCGCGGAATACTCGGTGGCGATGTCGTCGCCGATGAATTCGGCGAGATTGGTGAAGCCCATCACCCGGTTGTAGAACGCCACCCACTCGTCCATCTTGCCGAGCTCGACGTTGCCCACCACGTGGTCGAGGGCCTCGACCAGCGGCTCGGGCCGGCTCCCGTTCCCGGGCGCGGTGCGCGGCACGTACCCCGGCCGGTACGGCCCGCGGTACCGCGAGCGGTCCACCAGGCTGTGCCGGGTGTCGCCGAAGGTGGCGATCGCGGCCACCCGCAGCGTGCCGTACTCGTCGGTGAGGTCGTGCGGCTCCTCCAGCACGGTCGCGCCCTGGCTGCGCGCGTGTGCGACGCACCGGTCGACGTCCGGCACCTCGAGCGCGATGTCGACCACGCCGTCGCCATGCCGCCTGTGGTGGTCGAGCAGCGGGCTGTCCGGCGCGACCCCGCCCTTCACCACGAACCGGATCGCCCCGCTCACCAGCACGTACGCCACGTGGTCCCGGTTGCCGGTCTCCGGGCCGGAGTAGGCGACGAGGTCCATGCCGAAGACGGTGCGGTAGAAGTGCGCGGTCTGGGTGGCGTTCCCGACCACCCACTCGATCGCGTCCCACCCGGTCACCGGGAACGGGTCGGCCGACTCGTCGTGCGGCACCAGCCCCACCAGCCGCCGCAGCCGCTCGATGTCGAGCGCGGCGCGCCGCTCCTGTTCGGTCAGCGTGAGCGTCGGCTCCAGGCCCATGGTCTCCTCCTCGCTGCGTGCCGTGCGAACACCCCCCGATGCGTGTAGCCGCAATGGGACAGCACGGCCCCGCCGCTGGACAACATGGGCAGCGAAACGCTGGTCACCCTGCGCGATCCGGCCAGCCGACGCCGCTGATCGCTGGTCAGATTGCCCAGCGGATCGCCGATGCGGGAAACAGAGCGCGCACCGCGGCGCGTCACGGCACCCCGGTACGGCGCGGCGGCTCACGCGCTCGCGCGGAACAGGGCGCTCAGCGCGGGGGCGACGGCGCGGTGGCCGGGGACGGGGTGGAGGGCGCCGCGGCCGAGCCGGGCGAGGTCGCGGGCGAGCTCGAGGTCGTGCTCCTCCCCGGTGTCGAGCAGCACGTCGAGCCGGGGGAGCAGGGCCGCGACCGGCCGGGGGTCGGGACCGGCGTTGTGCACGCAGTCGGACAGCAGCAGCACCCGGGCGTCCCGGGCGGGCACGCGGGCGAGCTCGCGGGCGGCGAGCTCGAGCGGGAAGCGGATGTTCGTGAGGCCGCGCGCGGGCAGCCGCAGCAGGGTGTCGAGCAGCTCCAGCGGCCGCACCGGGTGGCCGAGCCGGAGCAGGATCGCCGCGTCCGACCAGAACGCGATCACGGCGAGGGCGTCGCGGTGCAGCTCGGCGGCGAGCGCGCCGACGGCCGCGGCGGCGGTGCGGACGCGCTCCCCCTTCATCGACCCGGACACGTCGACGGCGAGCACGACCGTGCGGCGGGTGCGCACCCGGTCGCGCACGACGACGTCCTCGTCCACGGGGATGGGCCGCTCGGTCAGCCGTTCCAGGGTGCGGTCGAGGTCGATCTCGTCCGCGTCGCCGCGGTACGGCAGGCTCGCCAGTGCGCCGGTGCCGCGGCGGGCGGTGCGGCCGGTGCGCGGCCGGGGCACGGCGAGCCGGGCGGCGATCTCCCGGGCGCGGGCGCGCACGGCCGGGTCGACGCCCGCGGCATCAGGGTCGGGCAGCGCGATCTCTGCGGTCTCGTCGGTGGTGCCGGGCGCGCTCGCGCCGCGGCTGGGCGGGGCCGC